>CALIZI010000321.1 GCA_938028705.1 uncultured Saprospiraceae bacterium
GAATAAATGAAGAGTTCACAAAGTGTTTCTAAGTATTTAATAATGAATTTCTTACGCTTACTTAGCTTTCTTACTTCGTATTTTCGACCCTTGTGTTCTTCGTGTCCTTTGTGGTTACAGCATTACATGAGTAACACTACCCTTTCATCATTCAAATCCACTTGCCAAACATGTACCGTCTCTCGTAAGTCGCCCGCCGTCCACCGTTCACCGCCCATCATCCATACGTTTTTGTAATTCATTGGCTATGATTTTTACGGCTTCGCCAGTGAAAATATCAGCATGAGTGCCGGGTACATGAAACACATCTAAATCCTGTTGCGACAAATATTCCCAAGTATAAATGTGAAATTCTTTATCACCACGGTCAAGATGTTCTTGGCTGCGTATCAGCGTAATTTTGACCTTGTGAGGTTGCCATTGATAAGCCGAAATAACCTGAGCAAATTTATCCATGACGCGATTAAAATTTCGTTCTTGCTCATTGCTTTTGGGTAGCCAATTGTCGGGTAATCGTCGCTGTATAGCGTATGTAAAAGCACGAAAACCGATGTCACGAAATCTATTTACAAAATTCTCTAAACGTCCTTTTTTTCTCGGCGGATTTTTACGCATAAATCCCGGTGCAGAATCCACAATCACCAACATACCAACGGTCTCTCCAACAGCTTCCAGTTGTTTTGCCATTTCAAAAGCCACTGCATTACTAAAGCACATACCAAGTATAAAATACGGACCTTCGGGCTGTACCGCACACATTTCTTTGAGGTAAAAAGCCGTCATTTCTTCAATCGAATTGTATGAAAAATCCGAGCCGTCCAAACCTTCAGGTTGTATCGCATAGACAGGTTGATTGGAAGGTAAACTATTCGCTAAGTCCTTGTAAAACAATACGTGACCACCTCCCGCATGTATGCAGAACAAAGGATTACGCTCGCCTTTTGCTCGTAACGGAACGAGTGTATTCCAAGTCGCTTCATCACCTTGTAAGACTTTTGCAAGTGCTTCGATAGTGGGGTGTTTCAATAAAGTGACGGGTGGTAAATTCTGGCTTAGTTTTTCTTCTATTTTTGAAAATAATCGAACAGCCATCAGCGAAGTACCGCCGATTTCAAAAAAGTTATCTTGAACACTGATAGGGCTTCGTCCAAACAACTCTTCCCATATTTTTGTCAGTTCCAACTCAGTTGTGTTTCGTGCTGCGGTGTAGTTTTCGCCGTCACTTAAATGCGGTATTAAATTCCGAATATTACTTGACAGTACAGGTTTTTCGATTTGCGCTGACAAATCCGACACTTGCAAATTTTTTGATATAAATGAAAAGACAGTTTCTATACCTTTCGTTACCCATTCAATAGTTGATTTCGAGACCTGTGCCGTATCATAACGCAGGTGAAATTGAAGTGTATCGCCCGGCACCACCACTATCGTCAAAGGGTAAGTTGTCGTAATACCTCCTTTGAAATTTGTGAGGGTCAAGCCGCCGTTTTCTATATCATTCCAAGGGAAATTTTCGACCACCAACAAACTGTCAAATAAAGTTCCATGCTCGGAAATATCCACCAAAGAAGTCACTTCATTCAAATTGATATAGTCATAATTTCTTGCTTCTAATTGATTGACTTGTAGTTGATTTAATGATTCGGAAAGCGGCTTTTTGCTATCCCATTTTACTCGCACAGGCATGACATTCATAAATAAACCTGCCATTAATTCTACATTTGGTAAGTCAGCATTTCGTCCTGAAACGCTTGTTCCAAACACCACATCATCTAACTCTGTAAAGCGACTCAACAAGATTGCCCACGCACCTTGTATGAGCGTGTTGAGCGTCACGCGATGTGTGCGTGTGTAGGTGTGTAACGCGGTTGTATTTTTTTTTGATAATGAAAAATCGTAATTTGTAAATTGATTTTTGTGTAATCCTTTTGTTGGATTTTTACTAATTAATGTAGGTGTTCTAAAATCTGTTAAATAATTTATCCAGAATTTTTGTGCTAAGTTTTTATTTTGCTTTTTTATCCATTTTAAATAAGAAGCATAAGAAGGAAGCGTCTCTAAATTTACCAATCTGTTTTCTGATATTACAGCATAATACTCCACTACATCTTTCAAAATCGTCACCGCCGACCAGCCATCCAATAAGATATGATGACACAACCAAACTAATTGATGTTCAGCATTTTGTATTTGAATTAAAGTTAAACGATTGACTGACTTTTGAGACAAATCCAAAGCACGCTCAATATCTTTTTCTTTAAATCCAATTAATTTTTTATTAAAACTTTCTTGTGAAATACCTCGCCAATCCAAAACCTCAATATCCAAGTCAACTTCCGATAATACTACTTGTACAGCTTGCTCTATTTCCTGCCAATGAATCGAAGTCCGCAAGGCACTATGACGCTGTACGACCTTTTGCCATGCTTCTCTAAATAATATCTTGTCCAACTTACCTTGCAGGGTACATGTCACATGCAATAAGCCTTCATCAGTTCCGCCTTGTAAATGATGAAACAACAAAGCATTTTGCATAAAACTTAGTGGATAAATTCCTTCGATAGTGGACGAAGTTGTAGTTAATTTCTTTATATCATTTTCACTCAGCTTGACTTCGGGGAAATCTGACGGGGTGTATTGCTTTTCTGTATTTTGGCAATGTTGAATGAGAGTGAGAAGATTTTTTTCAAAATTTTGTACGAGATTTTTAATAGTTTCTGTATAGTGTATTTTCGGAGCGTATGACCAGCGGGCTTCCAATTTTCCGTCTTTGATTTGAGCATTAATTTCAAGTAAATGATGTCGCTCGCTTTGTGGATGACGGGCATTATCAAAAACCATTTCGGCAGTACCAAAAATACCTGTCTCACTTGATTTTTGATTACCCAAATAATTAAAAACTATTGGTGCTTGATTGTTAATATTTTCTTTTTGTAAATAATGTAATACGCCATATCCAAGTCCACTATTAGGTACTGCACGAATTTGCTCTTTCACCGATTTTAATGATTTTCCGACATCCGCAGGATTTTCCAAAGCAAGATTCAAAGGAAAAAAGGATGTAAACCAACCTATGGTATTTGTGACATCAATTTCATCGAAAATATCGCGACCATGCCGTTCTAAGGCAATTTGAATTTTGTTTTTATTCGTAAAATTAAAAAAAGTTTGCAACAATGCTGTCAGTAAAACTTCATCGGTTTTTGTAGAATAAGTTGAGTTTGTTTCTTGTAAAAGTGCTTGCGTAGTTATAGCGTCTAATTCAAAAATAATATCCTCAATTTCTTGTTCTTCTATTGGTAAATTATATTCAAAATCAGTTGGAAAATTATCCTTGACTTCGTTCTGTTTTTGCCAAAATACTAATTCATTATCAAAATAATTTTGTCTAGCTAAATTATTTAAATGCTCACTCCAATCTTTAAATGTTGTCGATTTTTGATTTATGCTAACTTTTTTATTATCAATAATTTGTAAACAAATCGTTTTAAAATCTTCAATAATCATTTGCCATGAAACCACATCAATAATCAAGTGATGCGCGATAAATACGACCACATTTGAATGTGTATCAGGGCAATCAAAATAAGCAACCTGAAACAGCGAACCTTCATTCAATTTTAGATTAGCATGAATACGAGCGGCTTCCGTTTGAATTTCATTTTTTACATCATTAATGGAAATGTTTTTATAATTAAAATATTGAAATGAATGTATTTTTTCAAAGGGTAAAATACTCGCAGAGATGTCAGACACTTTTGAAGTGTCTGATATCTTATTCATTTGAAATGCTAATCGAAGCGCATCATTTACTTTAATTAAATGTGACACTATTTTCTCTACAATATCAGCCGAAATAATCGGATCAACTTCGATATGCACTGCCATATTCCAATGCTGCGGTGCAGTGCGATGTTCATCAAAAAACCAATGTTGAATTGGTGTAAGTGCAACTTCGCCTGTATAAATTTCTTTGCTTGAAGATGAATTTTCGACAGCTTGAACAAACAGAGCCAACTCCGCAATCGACTGATGTTCAAAAAGTTGATTTGCCTTTAATTGTAAATTTTCTTTTCGCGCCTTTGCTATGATTTGAATACTTAAAATCGAATCGCCGCCGATTTCAAAGAAATTATCGTGAATACTTATCGCTTCAATGTTCAACACTTCCTGCCATATTTCGACCAATTTTTGCTCTGTTCCATTACGTGGCGCAACGAAATTTGAGCCATTCGCTGAAGGCAAATGTTGAGGTTCGGGCAAGGCATTGAGATTAATTTTTCCATTCGGCAAGCGAGGGAAATCTTCCAGTAAAACCCATGCAGAAGGCAACATGTATTCCGGTAATTTACTTTTCACAAAAGACTTTAATTCATCTGTATTTTGCGACAAGGTGTCAGACACTTTCAAAGTGTCTGACACCTTGTTTTTTACAATATTTTTTTCATTATTTTTAATAAAATATGCTATAAGTCGCTGTTCATTTTTTTGTATCGTTACCAGCGCATCACGTACTGCCGGATCTTGCTTAATCACCGCCGCAATTTCATCCGGTTCGATACGATAACCGCGAATTTTGACTTGTCGGTCAGCACGTCCAAGAAAGTCAATCGTACCGTCTGCACGATAGCGAGCGAGGTCGCCTGTGCGATACATGCGTGGGTGTGTTTGCGAGAAAGGATTAGTCACAAAACGTGATTCGGTCAAGTCAGTCCGGCGATGATACCCTTGTGTCACCCCCGAACCGCCAACGTATAATTCGCCCACTACATTTGTTGGAACAAGCTGTAAATGAGCATCTAAAACATATATTTCAGCATTGGATGTTGGTTTACCTATTGGAACACACTCCGTATCTTTGGGAGTTATTTCGTGTACAGTACACCAAACTGTAGCTTCCGTTGGTCCGTATTCATTATATAATTTTACCTCTGGCAATTGCTCAAAATGACGCACTACCAAAGAAGGCAAACAGGTTTCTCCGGCAACCACAACGGTATTGAGTGAAGATAATTTTTCGGAAGGTGAAAACTGTAAAAGTGTGTCGTATAAAGAAGGCAACATTAATGTATGTGTCACCTTATTTTCGTAAATAATATCACTTAGTTGCTGCGTATCTTGCTCAATTCTATGAGGTGGAATGAGTAAGGTTCCACCACTCGCCATTGCCCAAAAAATACCTGCCACCGAACTATCAAATGCAAAGGAAGACATTAGCAAAAAACAGCCCGGATGTTGTGAGTAATAATCGAATCGGGCGAGTGTAGAATCCAATAAATTTTGGTGGGTGACGGGTACGCCTTTGGGCTTGCCTGTACTGCCAGAGGTGTAAATTATATAAGCAAAATTACCCTCGTTCACTTTTAAAGGAAATATAGTTTCACTTGATTTGAGGTCTTCAAATTTGAAGATTTTAGTTTGAATTTCGGGCAGGTTTTGAACGTATTTTTCTTGTGCGACGATGACCGAAACATCAGCATCTTCCAGCATAAATTCGATACGCTCGGCAGGATATTCGGGGTCAAGTGGCAGGTACGCACCACCCGCTTTCATAATGCCCAAAATACCAATCAGCATTTCAACAGAACGTCCTGTGAGTAAACCGATAAAACTGTTTTCTATAAGTCCAAGTTTTTGTAATTCAAGGGCTAAAGCATTTGATTTTTCATTTAACTGTATGTAAGTGAGCGTTTGATTATCGACTTTTACGGCAATAGCATTGGGTGTTTTTTCTACATTTTTTTGGAATAAATCTATAATAGAATTAGTCTCGTCCGACATCTTAAAGATGTCTGACGAGTTAGGTATCGCGGTAGAGTCGTCGGACATTTTTGAAATGTCAGACGACAGATTCCAATCATATAATATGGTCTGTTTTTCGGTGTCGGAAAGGATAGGAAGTTGGGCGATTCGTTGATTTGGATTGTCGATAATTCCTTGCAGAAGCACTTGCAGATGTGTGTGCATACGTGCAATGGTTTCGGGGTCAAATCGGTCGGTGGCATACTCAAAAATCGCGGTCAATTGCCCTTCATCATTTGAGACATATAGAGTTAAATCAAATTTGGCAACGCCTAAATCAAATGGCTCGTGTGTAAGCGATAAATCGGAACTAAACTCAGGCGTAGGCGGCACATCATGGTACAAAAACATAACTTGAAAAATCGGATTCGTTGCCGTTCTGCGTTCCGGTTGGAGGGTTTTAACGAGGGTTTCAAAGGGTGTATTTTTATGCGAAAAAGCATCTAAAACAGTCGTGCGTACCTGCGCGAGTACATCAATAAATTTAGGATTTTCAGATAAATCAGAACGCAATACGAGTGTCTCATTAAAGAAGCCAATGAGGGATTCAAGTTCTTTTTTATCGCGATTCGCAAAGGGCGTACCGACCAAAATATCTGCCTGACCGGAATAGCGATATAGCAAAATTTTATAGGCTGTCAACAACAAAACAAAGAGAGTCGTATTCGTCTTTTGGCTCAATGATTTTAGTTGTTGCGATAGTTCCGGCGAGAAAGTTTGTGTTGCGTAATTGCCTTTAAATGAAGGATTTACAGGTTTGGTTCGGTCTGCAGGTAAGGTGAGGACGGCAAGTTCTCCGGCGAGTTTTTGCTTCCAATAATTCAGGTTTTTATCGTCATTAAGTTGTTGATTTTTTTGCCAATGTGCGTAGTCGGCATACTGAATAGGCAAGGGATTTTGGCTTGGTGTTTCAGCATTTTGAAAAGCACGATATGCCCTCGCCAAATCATCCCGAAAAACACGCATAGACCATTTATCGGTGATGATGTGGTGCATCGTCAGGACGAGTAAATGGTCATTTTGTGCCAATTTTATTAAGGTAATTCGTGTCAGCGAATCGGCTGTGAGTTCAAAGTAGGTATTGGCTTCACGAAAGGCGATTTTTTTTGCTTCAGATTCAGGGTTCGGATGATTTTCGAGATTAAATTGTGAAATTTGAAAACGACTATCCGCATGTACGATTTGATGAATTTGTCCATTATTTAATTCAAAAGTCGTGCGTAAAATATCGTGTCGTCGCGCTACTTCATCCAAACTTTTTAAGAGGTGTTCGACATTTAAATTTCCGCGTAAGCGATAGGTTTCTGCATAGTTGTAAAATGGATTTTCGGGCTGCATTTCCTGCAAAAACCAAAGGCGTTGCTGCCCGTAGGATAGGGGCGCGAGTGTGCCTTCAGGCATACGTGGAATTTGCGTTGCCTGTGGCTTTTTTCGATTGCGCCACTTAGTGAGAGTGGTAGATTTGTTGGTTGTTTTTGACATTTTTTATGGAATGCGGATTTGGCGGATTATGCGGATTTACACGAATTTTATTTAGTATTTACGATGACCAAATCCCCAATTTAAACATCAATTTTCGCCAATATTTATACAAAAAATCATCCACAGGCAGATCAATTTCAAACAGGCGTTCAAAGACCCAATAGAAGGCGATGACGATAAGTAAAATGGACCCGTAAAAAATAATTTTCGGATAAAAAGACGTTTTGCGAAGCAAAAATAATACGGGAAACATCGCGCAGATAATCAGCACTTGCCCGATTTCCACACCGATATTGAAGCCCAATAATGAAGGCAACATATACTCTCCGCCAAGCCCTTTTTCGCCGAGTACACTCGCAAAGCCCAAGCCATGAAATAAGCCAAAAGCAAAGGCAATAAACGACTCTCCGCGATTGATAAGCGGACGAATATTGTGGAAGGCGGCAAGGGCAATCGAAAAGGCGATAATGGACTCCACGATACGCGACGACACAGTAATAAAACCTAGTGAAGCAAGGCTCAAGGTGATACTATGTGCAATGGTAAAAAGCGTAACAATTTTGAGGATATACAGGAAAGCATCTTTGAAAGAATCAACGGGTTGCCAAGTGGATTGAGCGAGTTCTCCGGGTTCATTTCGACGACGAACAACGGCAGGTAAGACCAATGCCAAGATGAACAAAATATGGTCAAGTCCAATGTATATATGCCACATTCCCAGCTTAATAAGTGCTACAAAGCCTTTCCACATCGAACCGTCGGTGAGGTCAAGTTGCTGTTGGGTATCATTGGGTTTGAAGATGAGCGACGACATGGATTCGTTATTAAAAATACCCGCTTTCCAGTTGTGTCCGACCACCATTTGGCAGACCTGAATCGGGTCGGTATCAAACATAATTTCATAGCGAATATCCAAGGCATCCGGTATCTCTTTTATATTATCAAGTTCAAAATTTGTTTGTACATAAGTTCCCATTTCGAGCTTCAAAATCGTAGGGTCAGTCAGGCGCATCGGGTGTTCGCCAAACTGCGGTGAACTCAAAGCCACACGCTCCAAAACATAAGCCCGAATCTCCGGTAAATACTTTGCAATTGACTCCGGCAAAGGAAACACACCTTCGTCATCGTCATTGAGTGGTTTGTAGGCTTCGGTGTCAAGCCCTAAACCAAGCGCATCGTTGAGGTCTCCAACTGTAATTTCTACTGTGCCTTCAATGCGCTCTTCATACACACGCAGATAAAGATAAGTCTGGTCGGGTTTGTGAGCATTCATTTGAACCGGTATCATAATGAACGTCCAAATTACAAGTAGTGATAATAGGTTTTTGATTTTCATAGTGTGTGTGCTGTCGGTGTAAGAGTTCTATTTTATAAATTAAAAATAAGTATATTTGTTGAATTTTTTGATAATTTTTACCATGCGCCCAAACCTATAAGGTTTTTAAAACCTTATAGGTTTCGTATTTGATTATCAATGCTTAATACATAAAATATTTTTTTCACTAAAAAAATAATTCATATCCACCTATCGTCTATAGACTAACTCAGTTCCACCATTTCCCTAAATACTTCGCTTTTCTGTATCAATTTTTCATAATTACCTTCTGCTACAATTCGTCCTTTTTCCAACAAATAAATACAGTCCGCATGACGCACCGTAGAAAGGCGATGTGCAATGACGATAACCGTTAAATCAGTGGCGTTTTCCTTCAAAGAATCTATCACAGCCGACTCAGTAATACTGTCCAGTGCGCTCGTGGCTTCATCCAAAATCAAGACTTGCGGTTCGCGGTATAAAGCACGCGCCAAACCGAGCCGTTGACGTTGTCCGCCGCTTAGTCGCACACCTTGTTCACCAATGCGGGTGTGGTAGGTTTGTGGCAATTCTTTTTCGATAAAATTGTGGACATTAGCAATCATAGTAACATGTTTAAGGCGTTCCCAATCGACATTTTCTTCATCTTCACCAATCGCTATATTTCGCACTACCGAATCATCAAATAAAAAAACTTCCTGTGGTACATAAGCAATTTGAGCTTGCCATGTCGCTGCATTTTTTGTATTTAAAATAACATCATCAATACGAATTTCGCCTATTTGAGGATGTAATAAACCAACTATCAAATCCACCAATGTCGTTTTGCCCGAACCTGTCGAGCCGACAAAGGCAATTGTTTTTCCTTTCGGAATATTCACACTCAAATCAGATAAGACCTTTTGCTCTGTTTCATCATAATAAAAACCGACATTTTCTAAAGTCAAATTGTGAGAAAATGAGGGTATAGGATGGTCAATATTTTTTTCATCAAAAAAAGAAGCATCGGAATGTAAATCAGCTTCAATCGTATCAATAGCGGGCATGGTATGACGCACATTGATAGCGGCAGCAAATACCCGTTGTAAGGCAGGTAAAAGTCGATAGCCCGCTAAGACATACAAACTCAATACAGGTAAAATACCTTGCAGACTTTGCCCTCGCAAAATCAATATCAATATCACCAAGACGACTCCACCAAATGCAAATATTTCTAATACGTAACGAGGCAATGCAGACACCAAATGTACACGCGGCTGTATATGGCTGTGTAGGCGCGAAGCCTGATTAAACCTACGATAAAAGAAATTTTCTACGCCATAAACACGAAAAGTTTTGATACCTTCAAGCATTTCTTTAAGGTGCAAAAATTTACTTCTATTGGTATGAACCCGCTCTTTTCCAAGCCTTGTGAGGTAGCTTTTTCGGGCAAAATAAACCAAGCCGTAAGCCGTTCCCAATATCGCTGCCATACTCAATGCCACTGTCGGATTGACTACAACTAAAAGAGTAAATATCAATAAACAAACAGTAATTTGTGAGATTAATTCGCATAGCGGAAGTAAAATTCCGGTCGTCACTCGTCCGGTTTCTACGATGAGATTGGTGAGTAATTCTGAGGTGTTGTGTGTCAAAAAATATCCGTAAGGTTTAGCCAAATATACCCGCAATAATCGCGTACCCAAATCATGTGAAACATCCCATGAAAATTTTTGTTGTTGCCACGAAGTGAAGGCTTTAAAAATATTGGAAAGTGTCAACAATACCAACACGCAAACACCCGTAAAAATGAGCATTTCGCGTGTCGTTTGGAAATCTAATTGTGTATAAATCCAATTTAACCATGTATTATTTTGTATAGATTCGGGCTGTGCGGCTACCTGCATAAAAGGCAAAATAGAAGCAATACCCACGACCTCCAATATTGCCATAATAAGTATCATTAATAGCAAAAAATTGAATCGCAAACGCTCCGAATCGGTTAATATAGACAGGATTTTTTTGATAAAATTTGATTTATATTATGCAAATAAAATAACAAGTGACACAACAAAATAGGTTCATTATTGTTCGACTATCCAAATATAGCTGATTATTTTTAGAAAAATATATTACTTTGTTGATATGTTCTTTTGAGAGAAAATAAATTGACGCTAACCTAACAAATGAATTGCCCTGACATGGAGAGGAAAATAAACAAAACACTGGTCTTATCGGCACAGGATGTACAACAAGTGGTCTTGCAAAAAGAGCTGAATAAAGTCATGGATACACTCATTGAACGGCTTGAAAAAGCATTGCAGTCTTATCATCCTGATGAAGTGAAAACCCCAATGCGGTCGGGTTTTAATTACGAAAATCCTGTGACCGGACTCATTGAGTGGATGCCCCTCTACCACAAAGGAAATGACGTAGTGATGAAAGTTGTGGGCTACCATCCTGATAATCCTTCCAAAAGAAATTTGCCAACTATAATATCCTCAATTTCAATATATTGCACCAAAACAGGACACTTAAAGGGTATCATTGACGGTGTATTACCAACAGCTTTGCGTACAGGTGCGTCATCTGCGGTGATTAGTAAAATTCTGGCAAAAAAAGATGCAAAAATATTCGGTCTGATAGGTTGTGGAGCGCAGGCGGTGACTCAGTTACATGCACTTTCGCGAGTGTTTGATTTTGAAAAAATATTAATTTATGATTCGGATGAATCTACGATAAATTCTTTTCAAAAAAGAATCACTGCATTGAATTTAAATGTATCAATTCAAGCATCTGATGTTACGAAAATTGTTGAACAGTCCGATATTTTGTGTACAGCGACTTCCATAGATGTGGGTGCAGGTCCTTTGTTCAATGGCGTTCAATCCAAAGCACACCTTCACATCAATGCTGTTGGGTCTGATTTTCCCGGAAAAATTGAAATCCCTTTGTCGTTTTTGCAAGAAAGTTTTGTTTGTCCTGATTTCAAACAGCAAGCACTTGTGGAAGGTGAATGTCAACAATTGGAAGATAAATATATTGGAGCGGACTGGGTGGAGGTGATTCAAAATCAAGAAAATTTTACGAAATATAGTCATCAGAAAACTATTTTTGACTCCACAGGTTGGGCATTGGAAGATTGGGTTGTGACCAATTTATTTATGGAATACGCACTCGAACTTGGTTTGGGAACAGAAATCGAACTCGAAAGCATACTCGAAGATGCGAAAAATCCTTATGAATTTATAAGTGAAATGCCTGTAGAAACTTTAATTTTACGGGAAGTTGAATACATGAAAAGTGAATTGAAGTAAGCAAACATGAAAACCGAGAACATCTATATCCACGCTAAAAGAATCTCAAGTATTTTTATGCTTGTGTGTATTTTTAATGTACATTCAATTGACGCACAGAGTTTTAGAGGTAAAATTTTTGACCAATATAAAATTCCTTTAGTTGGCGCATACATTGAAAATGTCAATTCCGACCATCCGCATCACACGCACTCCCGCGAACTGGGCGATTTTATTTTGGAAGATGTGCATGTAGGCGACACACTTCAAGTGACGTTTTTTGGTTTTGAAAATCAGCGAATTATCATCGAAAATGCAGACAAAGAATTAGTTGTTGTATTGCAGGAAAAATCCTTTGATTTGGATGAAGTCGTGGTTGGTCAAGACATCAAATCCATCAACTTTATTACTGATATTGACATCAAAACCAATCCCGTTCAATCCTCTCAGGAAGTTCTCCGAAAAGTACCCGGCCTCTTCATCGGACAACACGCAGGAGGCGGCAAAGCCGAGCAAATTTTCCTACGTGGTTTCGATATTGATCATGGAACGGACATCGCTATTGCAGTGGACGGAATGTCTGTCAATATGGTCTCACACGCACACGGACAAGGCTATGCAGACCTTCATTTTGTGACACCGGAAATTATTGAAAATATTGATTTCGGAAAAGGACCGTACTATGCCAATAAAGGCAATTTTGCCACCGCAGGTTATGTTGACTTTCAACTCAAAGAACGTCTCAACAAAAGTATGTTCAGCATAGAAGCGGGGCGTTTTAATACCTTTCGGAGTGTGGGTTTATTTAACTTATTGCAAACCGAAAAACACAATGCTTATGCTGCCGCCGAATACCTAATCACAGACGGTCCCTTTGAATCTTCACAAAATTTTAATCGGCTCAATCTTATGGCAAAATATACGGGGCGATTGGAAAATTTGGATAAAATTTCTGTATTATTTTCACATTTTAAAAGCCGTTGGGATGCTTCTGGTCAGATACCTGAACGTGTAGTGGAGACAGACCAAATTACGCGCTTCGGTGCGATAGACGATACTGAAGGTGGCTATACCGGACGTACAAATATTGCGCTTGATTTTACAAAAAGTATTGATAATCAAACTTTTGTAAAAAGTAATGTCTATTATTCTTTGTACGATTTTGAGTTATATTCTAACTTCACTTTCTTTTTAAATGACCCCGAAAACGGCGACCAAATTCGACAAAAAGAAGACCGACAAATTTTTGGTATCAATACAGAATGGAATCACATTAGCAATTTTGACAATTCAGAATTACTCCTTCAAATCGGTGCGGGTATTCGTTATGATGATATTAATGATAATGAACTTTCGCGTACATTGAACCGTAAAAACACCTTGTCTCAAATTCAATTTGGCGATGTCGATGAGTCCAATATTTTTGCTTATGCCAATATGGAATATGAGCTTGGTAATTGGCTCGTCAATCCGGGCATTCGCTTCGATTATTTCAAATTTAATTATACTGATAGGTTTCATCCGACTTACAAAAGCGAATCGCGCTCTACTGCCATTCCAAGCCCTAATTTCAACCTCGTTTACAGCCCAAATCGTGACATCCAATTTTTCCTAAAAACAGGTATCGGTTTTCACTCCAATGACACACGCCTTGTTCTCAATCCCGAACAAAAAGACATTCTTCCGGCAGCTTATGGGGCAGATATTGGCACAATTTGGAAGCCTCTCCCCCGAATGCTTGTGAATACTGCCTTGTGGTACTTATTTTTACAACAAGAATTTGTTTATGTCGGCGATGAAGGTGTGGTAGAACCGAGTGGCAAAACGCGACGTTTGGGTATTGATTTTGACCTGCGCTATCAGTTTTTAGATTGGCTATATGCGGATGCGGATGTGACCTACACACTCGCACGTAGCATTGAAGAAGAAGTTGATAATCAATACATTCCACTTGCGCCGATTACTACCGCAACAGGCGGTTTGAATATGAAAAAGGGTCAACTATTTGGTGGTATCAATGTTCGTTATCTTGCCGACAGACCCGCCAATGAAGACAATAGCATAGTAGCAAAAGGCTACTTCATTACCGACTTCAATATGGGCTATCAATTCCGAAAATTGAGCTTTGGTATCAATGTCGAAAACCTCTTTAATGTGGATTGGAACGAAGCCCAATTTGCCACCGAATCCCGCTTATTCAACGAACCCGAACCTATCGAAGAAATACATTTTACACCCGGCACTCCTTTTTATATTAAAGGCAGCATCAAGTATGAATTTTAAATATTATAAAATAATAAATATATAATTTAGCTTGACAATGTCATGTTTTGAAAATAAAAATATGTTTATGTTTGAAATGGGATATTTTTTTCCGAATTTGGGCTAAAACTCGTCTGACATTTAAGCTTTGTCAGAAAAATATGAGATTGTCGGTGAATTTTGAAAATGTCTGACGAGTTTTAGCCCAAATTCAAGAGCAGGCACCAGCTATATTTAATAAAAATCGAACATGACATTGTCAAGTTAAAATCTGAATTGAAGTAATTTTAAAACAATATTACAAATAAATTTCATTTTTATTTATAAAAATATTTACAATTAAACAACTGTAAATCAATTTTTTACATTTTACATTAAAATATTGAATGAATTTTTCCTGGCCTAAAGAATATACAGACTATCGTGAGCGTGTCATCGAATTTGCTAAAAAGGAACTCAATGACGATGCCCTCATACAGCGTGACCATGAGGGTATATTTGCCCGCGACTTGTGGGATAAATGTGGCAAATTCGGCATACAAGGATTGGGTGCGCCGACTCGCTATGGCGGTAGTCATGAGGAGGTTGATATATTGCGTGCCGCTTATGCGATGGAAGGCTTGGGCTATGGCTGCAAAGATGTCGGATTGACCATTGCGCTCAACGCACATATATGGGCGGTGCAAATGTCTATCACGCTTTTCGGCACTGAAGAACAGAAGCAAAAATACCTCCCAAAAATGGCGAGTGGCGAGTGGATTGGCGCACACGCATTGAGCGAAGAGACCTCCGGTTCGGATGTATTTAATATGAAAATGACGGCAGAAAAAGTGGACGGCGGCTACATTCTTAATGGCGAAAAACGCTTAGTCACGCTTGCCCCGATTGCTGATGTCGCGGTGGCTTTTGCCAATGCCAATCCTAAAGTCGGCAAGTGGGGAGTGACGGCATTTATCGTAGATAAAACGATGCAAGGCTTTGAATGTCAGCCTGTTCAACATAAGATGGGTTTGCGAACTGTACCGCTCGGACGCATCAAATTCAATAATTGTTTTGTGCCGGAAGAGAACAGATTGGGTAAAGAAGGCGCAGGTTTTAGCATCTCGAATCACTCATTGGAATACGACCGTTGCTGTATCTTGGCGGGCAAATTGGGAGCTATGGCTCGCCAACTCGACGAAGCCGTTGCTTATGCCAAATCACGTCAACAATATGGACAGCCGATTGGTAATTTTCAAGC
This sequence comes from uncultured Saprospiraceae bacterium, assembly GCA_938028705.1. Taxonomy (GTDB): domain Bacteria; phylum Bacteroidota; class Bacteroidia; order Chitinophagales; family Saprospiraceae; genus JAHDEO01. The sequence continues at coordinate 15,377 of CALIZI010000321.1, forward strand.
GGTTTCGCATCGGATTGCAGATATGAAATTGCGCCTCGAAACCTCGCGTTTGATGTTGTACAAAATGGCTTGGCTCAAAAAAAATGACAAACCCGCTATGCTCGAAGCCGCGATGTTGAAACTGCATTTGAGTGAGGCTTATGTCGCTTCCAGCCTTGATGCCATACGAGTGCATGGTGGCAATGGCTACCTGACCGACTTTGGTGTGGAGCGCGGTTTGCGTGATGCTGTTGGTGGTATCATTTATGCCGGAACATCTGATATTCAACGAAATATAATTGCAAAATTTTTAGGACTTTAATAGACCGTACAGACGACTTTAGCCGTCAAGTATCCCATTTTGAGACGGCTAAAGTCGTCTGTACTAAATGCAATGAACATAAAAGCAGGCATACAAAGACGACTTAGAAAATTTACAAAAAAAGTAAATCACGCCTTTCGCGTAGCAACAAGTCGTTGGCGAAAGTTGCCCGATTTTATTATCATTGGTACGCAGAAAGGTGGTACGACTTCTCTGTTTGCTTGCCTCAAACAACATCCCGAGGTCGCGATGTCAAGACAAAAAGAAGCACATTTTTTCAATACACATTTTGAAAAAGGACTAATTTGGTATAAGCGTTTTTTTCCTTTTAAAAACAGTAAAAAAATAGCCGGAGAAGTCACGCCATGTTATATGTATCATCCGCAAGCGGCAGAGCGAATGAAAGCGATTTTGCCGAATGTAAAATTGATTGTCATGTTGCGAAATCCTATTGACCGCGCCTATTCGGGTTACATCATGGGGCGCGAATTTGGCTGGGATGATACCGAAACATTTGAAGCGGCATTAGAACAAGAAGAACATTATAAAATATTGAAAATCAAAACATTGCAAGATAATCCAAAGTATTATAGCGAGGCGCAGGATAGGTTATTTTATTTGGAAAGAAGCAAATATTATTCGCAATTAAAATTATGGTTTAAATATTTTAAGCGCGAACAATTTTTATTTATTAAAAGTGAAAATTTCTTTAAAAATCCGAAAAATGAATTAACAAAAGTCTATGATTTTCTTAGTATAACCCGACTATATCCCGAAGATTTAAAGCCAAGAAATGCCCGTAATTATGATGCCATTTTACCGGAGACTGCCACCCAATTAGACAGTTATTTTAAAAAGGAAAATGAACAATTAATAGAATTATTAGGAGAAGAATTTAGTTGGGAATAATTAAATTGTAAAATAATTTATTATTATTTTTTAATTTTTAAAAAATTAAATTTATAAAAATATTCAAATAGAAAATCTGCGTAAATCCGTATTCTATCACAAATGTATCTTTTACCACATACCATTCTAAATGCTGCCAATCGCTATCCCGATAAGGAGGCTTTTCGTTTTGGTGATACAGCATTGACTTACACAGAATTGGTCAATCAAAGTCACCAACTCGCGCATTGCTTGCTCGAACTCGGTGTGCAACGCGGCGACAGAATCGGCATCTATCTCAACCGTTGTTTGGAGACGGCAGTGGCGGTCTATGGTATCATGTCGGCAGGTGCGGCTTTTGTTCCACTCGACCCTTACGCACCACCTGCACGTACACAATTTGTGATTCAGGATTGCGGAATTGAACATGTCATCAGCAATAAAAATCAAGAAAAAAATCTGAAAAAAATCCTTACACAAAACCTGGATGTAAAAAGTGTAATTTCTCCATTCGGAGTAAATTGGGGAGAAGGTTTTCTTGCGTTTTGTGCCAGCTTAAATATCCGAACATTCACACAAAGAAATCTCCAAGAGTTATCACACACAAAACCAGATACTCGCACCCTCGAAGATGACCTCGCTTACATCATGTACACCTCCGGCACTACGGGTACGCCCAAAGGCATCATGCACACGCACCGTAGCGGATTAGCTTATGCTAAACTCTCTGCCGACCTCTACGATGTGCAGCCCACTGACCGACTCGGCAATCACGCCGCATTGCATTTCGATATTTCCACAATGGGCTATTTTACAATGCCTTACGCAAATGGAACGACGGTTATCGTGCCGGATATTCATACCAAACTCCCCGCAAGTATGGCGCAATTGATAGAAAAGGAACAACTGACGATTTGGTATTCTGTGCCACTTGCACTAACCCAATTATTGCAGTCGGGCATCGTGGAATCACGCGATTTTTCGGCGATTCGTTGGGTATTATATGGCGGCGAACCCTTTCCCGTCAAGCACCTTCGCGCACTCATAAAAGCGATGCCAAATGCACGTTTTTCTAATGTTTACGGACCTGCCGAAGTCAATCAATGCACTTATTATAACTTCTCTAAATTATCCGAAAAATATACGACAATACCGCTCGGAAAAGTATGGGGAAATACCGAAATTTTGATACATAATGAAAATGACGAAGCCGTAAAAACAAACGAAACGGGTGAACTCCTCGTCCGTTCCGCTACTCAAATGAAAGGCTATTGGGGCAGACCCGATTTGACCGAAAAGGGCTTTTATAAAAGACAAAGAATTGACGGTTGTGAAGAAATTTTTTACCGCACCGGCGACCTCGTAAAAATGTGTGAGCAAGGTAATTTACATTTTCTCGGACGCAAAGACCGGCAGGTAAAAATACGCGGTTATCGGGTAGAGTTGGATGAAGTGGAAGCCGTTTTGATAGCTCACGAAGCCATCGGAGAAGCCGCAGTTTTCGCCCTCAAAAATGAAGACGAGGCACATATCAAAGCCGTTGTGAAACTGAAAAAAGACATCGAAGCATCCACATTAAAATCGTATCTTAGTAAGCGATTATCAAGTTATGCAGTACCAAACGACATTAAATTTGTACAGAAAATACCACGCACTTCCGCAGAGAAAATTGATTACAAAATATTACGTAGAGACGCGATTAATCGCGTCTCTACCGCATAGACGTGACGAATTGCGTCTCTACCGTAAAATTATGACAAATACCATTACAACATATATAGAAAAAGAAATCCTTAACAGCCCCGACACCCAACTGACCGACCAAGACGATTTGCTCGGCAGCGGCTTGGTGGATTCGATGGGATTGATGCGAATTATCGCTTTTATTGAAGAAGAATTTGGCATCGCCGTACCACCGACAGACATGGTGATTGAACATTTTATGAACATCGAAGCTATCAGTAATTACGTATTGAAACGGCAAACGATTGACGGCTGACGGTGAACGTTTATATGTAATTATGAGTATATCTAAATCGCTCACAAATAGTCAGTTATTACTGTGGACGGGACAGCAACTGTACCCGAATACACCACTGTACAACATGATTTTTACCTTTGAATTGTCGGGTAAAATTGAGGTGGAGATATTTCGTGAGGCATTTCGTTTGTTGGTGCAACATAGTGATGCAATGCGGACAGTTTTTGAGGTGGTGAATGGTGTGCCGCAGCAAAAAGTGTTGTCTGAATTAGTTTATGAAATGGAGGTGATGGATTGGGTGGAAGGAGAGGATTTTGAAGTCTGGCTTGCGGATCGAAACGGGAGGATGTTCGACCTGTCGCGGTGTTTGTTTGATTCGGTATTGATACGATTTTCGGAAGAAAAATATGTGTGGTACTCCAGTCAACATCATTTGATTTCAGATGCTTGGTCGGCTTCTGTTTTGTATCGAAATATGGCGGAAATTTACGGACATTTATTAAATAAAACAAAACACAAAATATCTGAAATTACATTATTTAATAGTTATTTAAATTACGAAAAAGAAAATCACAAAAAAGCCAATTCAGCTATCCAATTCTGGCAACAAAAATCACAATCTCTCCCTCAAACGCCACGCTTGTACGGCATTTCAAAACCAAAAGACAATATTCCTCCCACGCAATCTCAACGCATTATTTGTGACTTAGGTTTGGAACGCTCTACCCGCTTACGCGCACTTACGCGCGAAGCGGATATTCGAGCTTGGACGGAGCATTTATCGTTGTTCAATATTTTTACAACAGTGCTTTTCGCTTGGCTACATCGGATAAGCGGACAGTCGGAATTGGCGATAAGCACACCTGCACACAACCGCCCTACGGCAGCCTTTAAAAATATGCCCGGTGTATGTATTGAGTTATTTCCTTTGATACATAGCATAGAAAAAAATGATACTTTTAAAAGGCTATTTCAACGAATTAGTGTAAGTTCTTTGGAGTTTTTGAAGTATGCACAATCGGGTATGGTCTCGCCCGAATTGAATCGAGGTATCAATGTGGTACTCAACTATATTCACGCTACTTTTGAAGATTTTAACGGTATTCCCGTCACTAGCAATTGGTTGTATTCCAATCATGCAGATGCTATTCACGACCTGCGTTTGCAAGTCGTCAATTTTAGTGCTACGGGGAATATTCAATTGTATTTTGATGTCAATGAAGCGGTGTTTGATGTGACACTAAAAAATCGTATAAAAGGACATTTTTTAAAATTATTAGATGCTTTTATTGCAGATAGAACACAGTCTATTTTTAAAGCGTCTTTAATTTCTGAAAAAGAATATCAGGAAATTATTATTGATTTTAATAATGAAAAAAATAAGATGTCAGACACTCTAGAGCCTAAGATGTCTGACACTTTTGAAGTGTCTGACATCTTTATGAGTGTTTTAGAATTATTTGAACATCAAGTAAAAAATAATCCCGAAAATATTGCTATTTCTTACAAAAAAGAAAACTGCACTTATAGCGATTTTAATAAAAAAATAAACCAACTCGCGCACTACCTTCAATCGAAAAATATCAGACCGGGCAGTCGCGTTGCGATTTATACCAAGCGTTCACCTGATTTGTTGGTGAGTATTTTTGCAGTGTGGAAATGTGGTGCAACGTATATCCCGATTGCGACAGATTATCCGATGGAAAGAGTGCAGTATATGTTGAAAGATGTACAAGCGGATTTGCTGATAACGCATCGAAATTTAGCGGTAGATATTAATACGGATGGTCTTGTTTTAAATTTGGATAATGAATACAAAAAAATCCGAAAAAATATTGACACTTATTTATCTGTCAAGTCCGATGCACCTGCATATATTATTTATACTTCCGGCTCTACGGGCAAGCCAAAGGGTGTAGTGGTTTCGCACAAATCATTGAGCAATTATTTACAGTGGGCAAAGTCAGCATACATTACTAAGCCAAATCCGACGATGCCTTTATTCACGTCGATTAGTTTTGATTTGACCGTAACATCTTTATTTTTGCCTTTGATAAGTAATGGACAATCAATTATTTATGAAGAAAATGAAACGGGTGCAGATTTAGCATTATTGGATGTGATAGAAGAAAATAAAGTTGATATTATCAAATTGACACCTTCACATTTAGCCTTATTAAAAGGAAAAAATTACGAAAATTCACTTATCAGAACAATGATTGTTGGTGGTGAAGATTTTAAAACTGACCTTGCTTTTTCTATTCAATATTCATTTTCAAAAAAAATAAAAATTTATAATGAATACGGTCCTACGGAAGCTACGGTAGGTTGTATCGTACAGCAATTTAATACGAAAAACACTGTGCAAAAATCTGTTCCGATTGGTGTGCCGATTGCCAATATGCAGGCTTTTATTTTGGATGATTTTGGACATCCTGTACCGCAGGGTGTAGTGGGGGAATTGTACGTAGCCGGAGCGGGTTTGGCTGAAAAATATTGGCAACGTGCGGACTTAACCAAAGAAAAATTTACCAAAAAACATACTGCACTTGCGCCACGCATGTACCGCACAGGCGACCTCGCAAGACTCAACGAAAGCGGACAATTAGAGTATCTCGGCAGAATAGATCAACAGGTAAAAATCAGCGGACGGCGTATCGAATTGGGAGAAATTGAAGCGGTATTGAACACGCATCCGCTTGTAAAAAACTGCGTTGTCACCCTGCAAGCTGCCCGAAATGAGACCTTAGACCCACAATTAGCCGCCTTTTATACAGGTACAAAAACAGCCGCGAATGTGCTACGCAAACACCTTGCGCGGCAATTGCCTGACTATATGTTGCCCGCCTATTTTTCTTATCTGGATACCTTGCCACTCACTAAAAATGGAAAGATAAACCACGCCGCTTTGCCTGTTTTAAATAGTGCGGTGAGCGAGCATATTTATGTAGCTCCTTCCAATGAATTTGAGGAAATTCTGCATGAATTGTGGTCAGAAGTGCTTGAAATAGAGGAAATTGGGGTGCATGATAAATTTTTAAATGTTGGTGGAAATTCTCTGGCAGCCTTGAGATTGGTGACGCGAATAGAAGAAGCATTTGATTTAAAAATAACGGTTAATAAAGTGTTTGAATATCCGACAATTGCGGAATTGGGAAAGCATATCGAAGCGGTGATTTTGGAGATATTAGAACAGGAAGCAAATCAGTAGCGGCTGTCTTTAGCTCCGATAGCTATCGGAGAAAAGGTTCGATAGAACCTTTAATCTCGCGGATGTGTAAGGTGTGACGTTTTTCGGGCTTGCGCCCGTCGGCAGCTAAAGACAGCCGCTACAAGTTGTCAATTATTTATGGATATTGTAAAAAATATGAATGGATGATAATTCACACATACTCATCATCACGACCGGATTGACCGGTATGCTTCATGCGAGTTTTGAGTTGGTATCACGCTTGGAAAAGGCGGGGTATCGGGTCACTTATGCCTGTCCGCACGATGTACGTGAGCGTGTGGAAGCGCAAGGTTTTACTTACCTTCAATTGCCGCCCGTCAATTTCAATCCTGCACCAAAAACACCTGCTTACCGATACAAATGGCAACGTGCCGCTTACCGGATTTTTAACTTCAGACGACAACAAAAAACTGCCATACAGCAACTGGGCATGGACGAATTTTCTGCCACACTTCGCCAAGTCAAACCCGATAAAATATTAATGGATATGGAACTCCATGAGCATATCATAACAGCGGTTTCGATGGGTTTTCCGGTGACGCTATTGAGTCAGTGGTTTTCGGTATGGGAACGCGAAGGACTGCCGCCGCTTTGGAGTGATTTGATGCCTGATGAGTGTGATGATGTCAAAAAAAATTGGCAAAAAGAGCGAACAAAACGGCGTTGGAGAAGTTGGAAACAAAGACTGTTGAGTGCTTTTACAGACAGGCGCAGTGTGTTGCGTGCTTATGCAAAAATAGTGCATTTTCCTTTGCAGGAGTTGGTCTCGTATCAGTGGCCCGAACCCTTCGGCTATCGAACTTTGCCGGTATGGAGTATGACGCATTGGGCTTTGGAATTTCCGCATGAGCCACGTCCTGATGTGCGCTACATTGGTGGAATGGTGTATGTACAACGTAAAGATATTCGTACAAAAAATATTGTAAATCAACAACTTACAAATATTTTTAATCAAAAAAAACAAAGCGGATATCGTTTGGTTTATTGTTCGATAAGCACGATGAAAAAAGGAGATTCGACATTTGTACAGCATATTATCGAAGCGGTAAGTGGGCGACAAGATTGGATATTGATAGTGGGAATGGGCGGACAATCCATGAAAGATTTTGAAATGTCTATACCTTCAAATGTGCATATTTTTGATTGGATTCCACAGCTGAAAGTCCTCCAACATGCGGATTGTTCGATTAATCATGGCGGTATTCATACTATTAATGAATGTATATATTTTCGTGTGCCGATGCTCGTCTATTCCGGCGAACAACATGACCAAAATGGTTGTGCTGCCCGAGTTGCCTATCATGGTATCGGTATTCGCGGAAATAAAAATGAAGATGATAAAAATATGATCCAACAACACATTGAAAGAGTGCTGACAGACGCATCTTTTAAACTCAAAATGGATAGGATAAGAATGAGACAAAAATAAACTAACAATTTTTGAACCACTAAGCGCACGAAGGGCACAAAAACCGAACAGACCCCGTTGAAGAACGGGGTTAATTCGACATTCGTATTCTTAGTGGGCTTAGTGGTTCAGATATTTTTGTCCGACTACTTAATGACTGGACTTTGGACATTTTGGATATTCGGTAACTGGGAAATTAGGTTTTAAATCGTAAGTAATTGATTATCAGTTATTTCATTTTTATTAAGATAAAAAAATATTCAATTAATTTAATTTTATAATTATTTGATGATCGCACTGAAATATAGCCGCTTTTAAATTAATTAAAATTATTTTATAATTTATTTATTATTAAAAATTAATTATTTATAAATATTTTTTATTATAAAATAATTTAAAATCACCCTTATTTCAGTAGAACCTTTGATAAAAAAATTTACCTAATACCAAATTTCCTAATTCCCTAATGTCCAATTAATGAATGAGTTTTTAACAAATAAACACCATGTCATACAAGGTCATCATACATATTGCCACCGCCAAATGAACCACCTACGCACATAATCGCAAAAAATACGGCAAGGACTTTACCCAATCCGCCCATGCCTTCTTCCGCAAGTCTGCGACTGAGGTAGTACATCGGACCACCATATACCGTACCGTCAGGACCGACCTCGCGATACTTCACACCAAGTGTACATTCTGTAAATTTTGACGACATACCAATCAAACCTGCAATAAGCATCTAAAAGGTAGCTCCCGGACCGCCAATGGCAATGGCAATAGCCACACCTGCGATATTTCCAAGCCCTACCGTAGCGGACAGTGCCGCCGTCAGTGCCTGAAAGTGGCTGACCTCACCCGCGATATGGTCGGCTTGAATGGTGTCAAGATTATCAGCTGTACGACTGGCTGGTTGTTTCGGTGGAGTGTATTTACCACGCACTACGTCAATCGCCAATTTGAATTTGGTGAGGTTGACGAAGTTAAAATAAATAGTAAAAAACAAGGCACCGCCAATAAGTACAAACAAAACAAAAGGTACTTTATCTTGCCCTATCGGGATAGACCAAAATACAACGCTCTCTATCCAGTTGGTAGCGGGTTGAATGAACTCATTGATCTTGTCGTCAATGCCTTTTGCGTCTTGTGCCATACTCAACAGGGGTAGGAGCATAGCACCAAACATCATTAAAATACGTTTCATAACGTCGAATAAAATT
>CALIZI010000322.1 GCA_938028705.1 uncultured Saprospiraceae bacterium
GCAATGATTTTCAGGTAATTGAATATTGAGCTAAAACGACACTTGACAGCTAAAGCAGTCATTACAGCACGCTCAATCTATATTTATTAAATCAAAGAAGCATTTTGATATTATAAATCCACTTATGTGTGTCACACTCAAATGAATGGAACGCGGATTTCTACGGATTCAGCGGATGATACAGATTCTATTTTCGATAGTTCGCAGTTTTTTATTTATACAAATATCGATAGAACAATATAAAAATAATCATATTATAATTTTTAAAAAAAATTAACTTGACAATGTCATGTTCGATTTTTATTTAATATAGTTGGCATTTTGCTCTTGAATTTGGGCTAAAACTCGTCTGACATTTAAACTTTGCAGAAAAAATATGACATCATCGGTGAATTTTAAAAATGTCTGACGAGTTTTAGCCCAAATTCGGAAAAAATATCCCATATTAAATGCAAACACATTTTTTTTAAAATATGATATTGCCAATATTAAAAAATACATTATATTAATACATAATTATCCCTTATTAAAAAATCCGTGTCATCCGCTAAATCTGCGAAAATCTGTGTTCTATTCCCCGCATCATTTCGACATTCATTCAAAATTCAACTATGCGTTACCAACCACTTCCCAATTCATTTTATATCAAAAACAGACAGGCATTTTGCGAAAAAATGTTGCCCAATTCCTTTGCTATTTTGGCTTCCAACGACCCTATGCCGACTAATGCAGACGGCACTATGGGTTTTCAACAAAACGCTGATTTACTATATCTTAGCGGTATTGACCAAGCCAAAAGTATTTTGGTGATGTACCCTGATGCTTATAAAGAGGAAGACCGCGAAATCCTTTTTGTACAAGCAACAAATGAGCTGCAACAAACATGGGATGGCGATGTACTGACCAAAGCGCAGGCAAGCGAAATTTCGGGTGTTGAGCGCATCGAATTTATTGATGATTTTGAGCGATTGCTGGACTATTTTGCCTTTGAAGCCGACACGATTTACTTGGGGCATAATGAGCATAAAAAGCGGACTACCAGAGACTTACAAACCCGACAAGACTGCTTCATTCAGCGTATTCGGCAGATGTATCCATTGCATCATTATGAACGGGCGGCGAAGATTACACGCGAGTTGCGCCCCATAAAATCTGCCGAAGAAGTGGAAGCTACCCAAGGTGCGGCAGACATCGGTACGCAAGCCTTCAAACGCTTACTCCGGCAGGTCAAACCCGGCATAATGGAGTACGAAATTGAGGCGGAAATCACCCACGAAATTCTCAAAAGCGGCGGGCTTCGCAATGCCTTTCCGCCTATCGTGGCAGGTGGTAAAAATGCTTGCGTATTGCATTATACATCCAATGCCCACCAACTCATTGACGGCGATATGGTACTCCTTGATTTTGGTGCTTGCCATGCTCATTACAACTCAGATACTACGCGCTGTTTTCCGGTCAACGGGCGTTTTTCTAAACGACAAAAAGAAGTTTATTTGTCTGTTTTACATTGTCTGCGCGAAGGCTCAAAGCTACTCACGCCCGGCACCTCACACGCTGATTATGAGGAAAATATGGCGCAACTCATCGAAGCACAACTCGTCAAATTAGGTTTGTTGACACTAAAAGACATCAAGGAGCAAGACCCGAAAAAACCCGCATACAAAAAATATTTTATGCACGGTACCGCACATCATTTAGGTTTGGATATTCACGATGTGGGACTGTATAGCCGACCTATCGAAGCGGGTATGATATTCACTTGCGAACCCGGCATTTATATCAGAGAGGAAGGTATTGGTTGCAGATTGGAAGATGATTTTTTGGTGACTGAAGATGGTCATATTTGCCTGACGAAGGATATGCCGATTGAATTGGAAGAAATTGAAGAATTGATGAATGTGTCGTGATTTGTTGATTCGTTTTACAAGTTACGATAAGTTTGACACTTTGTATGATACTAGCTTTGGATATTGGGGAATTAGGAAATTCGGTTAGGTATCGGGATAGTTATCGGGATTTTCATCAAAGGTTCTATTGAAATAAGAGTGTTTTTAAATTATTTTATAATAAAAAATATGGTAGTGCTAAACATGTAATGCTGTAACCACGAAGGACACAAAGAACACAGAGGTCGAATAGACGAAGTAAGAAAACTAAGATAGTGTAAGAAATTCATTATTAATTACTTAGAAACACTTTGTGAACTCTGCGTATATTCGATTTTTATGTACTTCGTGCGCTTAGTGGTTCAATAGCATTACATGTACAGCACTATCGTTTTGAAGTGACATAAAAATAAATTTATAAACTATTGATTTTAAATTTATTACAAAAAATAATAATAATTTGAAAGATGCAAGTGTTGGTGAAAAATATTTTTCAAAAATAAGTAAATGTTTGTTTTGAGAGTGATTTTTTAGCTCAACTATTAGTTTCGATGTAATCATTCACCATATCTTCCAAGACATCAAGCGGCAGTGCGCCATTAGTGAGTACGACTTCGTGAAATTGGCGGATGTCGAATTTATCCCCTAATTTTTGTTTGGCGAGTTCGCGGAGTTCGAGAATTTTTATCATACCAATTTTATAGGCGGTGGCTTGTCCGGGCATTACGATGTGTCGCTCAACCATTTTGACGGCATCGCCTTTGGAGTTTGGCGTGTTGGTCATATAGTAATCAATGCCTTCTTCGCGTGTCCATTTTTGGGAGTGAATGCCTGTGTCAACGACCAAGCGACAGGCACGCCAAAGTTCCATTGCCAAGCGCCCGAAATCGGAGTAAGGGTCATCGTAATAACCTAATTCTTTGGGGAGATATTCGGTGTATAATGCCCAACCTTCAACATAAGCGGTATAGCCGCCACCGAAACGCCGGAACATCGGTAAGTCCTTCATTTCCTGTGCAATAGAGAGCTGCATGTGGTGTCCGGGAATGCCCTCATGATAGGCTAATGCCTCCATTTGATACTTGGGCATATCCTCCATATTGTAGGTGTTCGCGTAATAAGTTCCGGGGCGCGAACCGTCTTCTGCGGGCGAGCTGTAAAAGGCTTTTCCGGCAGATTTTTCTCGGTATTTTTCGACGGCTTTGACGATCATTTCCGCCTTTGGTTTGGTGATGAATAACTTGTCGAGTTCGCCGCGCATATCGTCAATGATTTCAGTGGCGCGTTTCATGTAATCTGCCTTGCCTTGTTCGGTATTTGGGTAGTAAAATTGGTCATCTTCACGCATAAAAACGAAGAACTCCTGAAGTGTTCCGTCGAAGCCGACCTTGTCTTTTATCTTCGTCATTTCGCCATGTATGCGCTTGACTTCTTCCAAGCCGAGTTGGTGAATTTCGTCGGAAGTGAGTGCGGTGGTGGTGATGCGTTGAAGGCGATTGTTGAAGTAATTTTTACCGTCTTTAAATTTCCATACGCCGTCATCTTTGGTGGCTTTTTTCTCTAATTTAGTGAGGTCGGCAATGAGGCTTTTGTAAGCCGGTTTGACACTGTTTTGGAGGGCATCAGCGCATTGATTGATGAGGTCTTTTTGTAAGTCGCCGTCGATGTCGAGTTTTTTGACTTTTTTCTCAAAATCAGCATAAATCGCATTGTCGGTTTCGGTTTTTTCCAATGGATAACCGGAAATGATATTGTTACAATCGTCCAATACACGCCCAAATACGAACTTAGGTGGAATGACTCCTTTTTCGGCACGAGCGGCAAGTCCGGCTTGTAGTTGGTCGAACATTTTAGGTACTCCTTTCAAGCGTGTAATGTAGGCTTTGGCATCGGCTTCATTGTCGATATTGTGTATGCTAATGAGAAAGGAAGGTACGCCCGAATGCAAGCCAAACATCTGATTGACAGGATAATCATTGTAGCGGTATTGGTAGTCTGCAATGCGGTTTTCGTAAGTTTTTTTGAATAATTTATAGCTTGATTTGCTGCGGTCGTTGAGTGAATTATAATCTACTTCCTCGTCCAATCGCTTGAGTACTTGTTGGTTGTATTCGTGTACTTTCTGTGCATGATCATCGCTGAGGTCATCCCATTTATCGTTGTCTTCTTTCCTTCCGAGATAGGATTTTTCCATCGGATAAAAGTCAAGTTCTTCCTCGTATATTTTGTCGAAAAATTCGTTGGCTTTGGCAGAAGCCATTTTGACGGCTTTACTGTCAGTAGAATTATTGGAATTAACACTTCTATCCTGACACGACATCAGACAGCAATATAAGAAGATAAATGGTAGGAGATATTTCATAATAATTTGGTGATTAGCAAGTTTGGCTATCAGTTCATAGTTGTCGGTCATAGTTCATAGTTTTTTAGTTTTTCAATAGACTTGTTTGACCTTGATAATCAACGATTTAGATTAATTTTAATAAATAAAAATAAGTTATTATAAATTAAATATTATTTTATAATTCATGTAAAATAACAATTTATATAAATATTTAAAATTATAAATAAAAAATATTTTTAATTAATAAAACAATGATAATCAAACTATTTAAGGTTAAACAAGTCTAATTATGAAGTGAACATAAACAGGTAGCCAATTTTATGTTATTATTTTTCTAATTATTTTAAAATAATTTATAAAATATTTATTATTTATTAAATTAAATATTACAAATAATTTTAATACAAAAATTCAGCTATAACAACTTTATAACTTTGTAAACTCAACAAACTACAAACAAACCTACAACTTCGCTACACCTGTGGCTTCAAATAATAATTCTTCAAGCGGTTCGGTGATTTCTGCAATTTCTTCTGCACTTTTTCCTTCATCTTCGGCATAGTGGCGCAGTTCATCTACCGGTGTAACTTGTTTGAAGGCTTTGCCTGTCATGGTGACTTTTCCGGTGAGGTCAAGCGGCATAAAGAAACCGTAGTCTTTGAATTTGACCATGAGTTCCTGACCGTCCGAAGCAGCCAGGCGCATCCAACAGCCTTTGACCTGACAGACCGACACGACTTCTCCTTCTACTTTCACATTTTCCAATTCTTCTTTGGCTGACATCTTTTTGAATAAAGCATCAACAGACATGGCATCATTGGGATTGAACTTAGCACCATAATAGTCAACTCCGGTGGCTTCATCTTTGATAGCCGTTTTTTGTCCGCCCGTACATGCTATAAGACTGAGCGCGAAACATCCGAATAATAGATATTTTAACATGGTTATACGGTTGATGGTGGACGGCAGACAATAAACGGACACCTGCTTGCCACCTGATTAAAAAAAGGTAGAAGTGTAAACCTCCACCTTTTAAAATATTTTCTAATATATAATTAATTCTACAATATTTTTATATAATAATATCATGCTGACCTGATTAACCGCTAACCGGTACACTGATATACCCGCCCTCTAATTCAAGTAACGGTCAATATCTTTGGCTTGCACCGAAGCCGGATAGTCACTTTTGATTTGCTCCAAATACTTCTTGGCTTTGGCTGAATCGCCTTGCTTTTGTGCCAACATACCTGCTTTCCACAGGTAATATGGTGTGGAGAAATCATTGGTCATTCCGGCGGCTTTTTCGTAAGCACTTAACGCCTGACCATAATTTTCGAGTTCGGAATACGCATCACCAAGTGCGCCGTTTGCCATAGCGGGGGTAATATTCCCTTTGGCTTTGAAAGACTCCAAATGGTCCACCGCCTTTTGAAATTGTCCGGTTCGTAAAGCCGAAATACCTGCATAATATTTTGCCAGATTAGCCGCTTTTGTACCACCATATTCGGAAATGATGCCCTCAAAACCCGGATATTGATCGCCGGGATTGCTCAATGCCAATGCAAAAGAATCGCGCTGAAATTGTTGCTCTGCTTTAAACATCTGTTCCATCGCTTCCTTCTCACGAGGTGCTTTGTACAATTGCTTATAGGCAAGGAATCCACCTATTAATAAGACGGCTAAAAATAAACCACCAATGATATATTTTTGGTTTCTTTCCAGAAAATACTGCGTCTGTTCTTGTACCTCTACTAAGTCAACCAGTAATTCTTCTTCCTTTTTAGTTTTTTTTCTACGTTTTGCCATGTTGATTTAAAAATTTGGGCAAAGGTAAGGAAATTAAGTGTAAATATAAAATAGAAATTGAGTAGCGAGTAGCAAGTTACGGATAGCGGGTAAATAGTGGCGAGTTGGCGAGTTAGGAGTATTGAGTTTCTTAATTACAATGCGGCTCTTATCATTCTATTTTTTTCGTATATATCTTTTTTTAAAATAATGTTTTTAAAATGATAATTCATTAAAAGTTGTTGAATGTCCTTGGCGTATTTTTCGTGAATTTCAAAGTATAATGCACCGCCTGTATTTAAATGTGTTTGTGCAAAAAGTGCGATGTGCCGATAAAAAAGCAGAGGGTCGGTATCTTCGACAAAAAGTGCCAGATGCGGCTCGTGATCGAGGACATTTTTGTGCATATCCGTTTTATCTTTAATAGGAATATAGGGTGGATTACTGACAATATAATCGTAAACGGGCAATGACGCTGTACTTTTCGGGTCTAATATATCTGTACAAATCAGCTTCACTTTCAGCCCCAAACGCTTTGCATTTTCGCTGACAATACTTAAAGCTAACTCACTGACATCCAATGCACTAAGCTCTAAATCCGGTAGTTTTGATTGAAGGGTCAAAGCAATGCAGCCGCTTCCCGTACCAATGTCGAGGAGTTGCTTGCCTTCGCCTGTCGGCGTGATGTCTGTGATGTCGTTTTTTATCCATTGCACCAGTTCTTCCGTTTCGGGGCGTGGAATCAGTACATGCGGATTGACCTTAAATTTTAGACCATAAAAATCGGCTTCGCCGAGTACGTATTGTAGTGGTTCGTGAGCAAGCAGACGAGCTTCTATTTTTGACAAAAGTGCCAGATGTCCGCCATTGAGTATTTCTTTAGCTTGACGATGTTTTAAGAAATTAATATCTTCAAAAATAATACGGGTCATGCTCTCCGCTTCGCGCTCGTCGTATATTGTGGAGAGGTTTTGAAGGAGGTTGGTTTTAGCTTGTTGTATGGTCATTTATCGTTTATCATTGAACATTTTACAAAATCAAACTTGTCGATTATAGAGACTGACCAACCGTACAGGCGATTTCAATCGCCATGTAAAAAATAAGTTTAATTTGTAAAATCATTATTTACATTAAATTATAAATAATATGTGCTACACTTGGCGATTGAAATCGCCTGTACGAGTTTCCATTTAGCTTGTATCAACTAATCTCCCAATTCAATCACTTGCAGGTCTTTTATATTCGCACCATCAATGGAAAACCGGATGAGGGTTTTGACTTTGTGAAAACCGTAATTGCCGCAGGCACCGGGATTGATATGCAGCAGATTGAGTTTTTTGTCGGGCATGACTTTTAATATATGTGAATGTCCGGTAATAAAAAGTCGGGGTGGATTGGCGCGAATATCCTCACGCACCCGCTTGTCGTACCTGCCCGGATAACCGCCAATATGCGTCATCCATACATCTACCTCCTCGCATTGAAACCGCCAATTGAGCGGGTATCGTTTTCGCAATTCGCCACCGTCAATATTGCCATAGACCGCCTTGAAAGGTTTGAAGGCTTCGAGTTGGTCTGCCAGCTTAATCGACCCCAAATCTCCGGCGTGCCATACTTCATCACATTCGTCAAAATATTTGAATATCTTATCATCAAGATAGCTATGCGTGTCCGAGAGTAGTCCTATTCTTTTCATTTGTTTGTTTGTGTTGTGGTGTTGTGGTGTCGTAGTATTGTGGTGTTGTAGGGGTGCAGCCCAAATTGTCGCATTTTTATTTTTATTAAGTGATTCACGCAGAGAACGCAGAGAACGCAGAGTGTTGATTATCAGTCCTCTGCGTTCTCTGCGAACTCTGCGTGAGATGCACTGACAATACTTAGCATTATT
>CALIZI010000323.1 GCA_938028705.1 uncultured Saprospiraceae bacterium
TTAGGTTTAAAATTATACTTTTTATTTTACAAAATGTTTCATTGTTATATTGCTATATTGTTGATAAACAGTTATTTATGATTTAATTGTGGCTATATACAACAATAAAACAATGTAACAATCTAACCATAAAGCAGTATATCTTAAAATTCTGACTTATAATATTTTACACAAGTTAAAATACTTCTACATTCGATATTCCTTGTTCGATACTTTATTTCAACTTCACAAAGCGTTGTATGTTCGTCTGTGTGTCATTATTTAAATGTAAAAAATAGGTGCCTTCGGGTAGTTGGTGGATGTCAATGCTTGCGCCGTTGGCAGTGTTAAACTCTTCGATAATTAACTGACCGAGTTCGTCATATACACTAGCTTTGAGGTTGGTGCAGTTACCTGCAAAAATACGGATGTCTCTTTTGGCAGGGTTGGGGTACAGACTGGCACGTTCAAGGCAGTCGGGCAGGAAGCTAAGGTTCCCGATTTCGGGCTGTTCGATAGAAAGGGAGACATTATCAATCCCGAAAGATTCGTCAGTAATGCCTTGTGTGAGGTGTGCGGCAAAGGTGATATTGAGCAGGTCATCGGTATTGACGAAAGTGCGACAGATTTCATATTTGGTATCTGTAAATTGAGTGAAGTGACCATTAAATTCACCTTTTTTTGCTGCGCCTGTCGAGAAGGGATGGTTTGCTGCTTTTTCATCGCTGTATGTTTTGGGGTAGGATTGGAGCGGGTCGTCGTAGGTATTGGAGAAGGTGGTGGTCAGCAAGGCTCTGTCGGGCGATAAAGTTACCGAAAAAACATCCGGTCCATGCACATCGCTATTGCCATCCCAGGAGTCCATGACCCACAGATCGAAGCAAAGCGTTACGTTTACATTTTTTGGAACATCGGCTAATGTCAAGGTTACAGGGGTGGGATTGAATGTTCCTAAAACAGTGCTTTTGTTGATACGGGTCGTGGTGGAGTGCGACCATTCGCTGCCTATGCCACGCTCAAAATCTTCGGAGTAAATTTCCTTAGTGGTTTCGCCGCTATCTTGCGTAAAAGCGGGAATTGACAGCATAGACTAATGTCAATGTAATACATGTAAAAGTAATTTTTTGCATAGTTTTAATTTGAATATGTAATTAATAAATGAGCGTTTGAGCGGGGCTAGTCTCAATACGCTCATAATCAGTTGTTTGCTTCTTTTTTCTCATTGACCTAATACACCTACCAACGCAGCGATTAGGTGTTTCGTTGGTCTCAAACAAGATTTTAACTATATAGATGCGGGAGTTTAACATTTTGGCGGCTAAGTGCCGGACGTATATTTTGTAATAAAAAAATGCAAGTTACGACCTGTCGCAACTTGCATGATTATTCTGGAGAAAGTGTGGAATGATTGGTTTTGTATTAAGATTTTAAGTGGTCTGTTTTCTGAGGAGCTAATGGATTAGTTGACTACTATATCCCATGTGCCGTTCTTGCTCAATGTAGATTCTACGTCAAATCGTTTTGCAGATACGCCGTCGTCGATAGAGAGGGCGGCAGTATTGGGAGATATGGAGCCGGTGTTGTGTGCATACATGAGGATATAATTGTATCCGTTGTACTTCAATTCGGTGGTGATAACGTGTTTGTCTGATGGTCCGCGAAGCGTAAGTTCGTCAACGACCAATTCACCATTGACATAAATAGAAACAATGTCACCGTCAATCTGACCGTGATCCCACAAAGAAAGGGTCACTTCTCTGCTGTCGATTTCGAGTTCTCCAAGCACTTCATTGGGGCGGTCGGCAAACTCTGCCGGAATAATGGAGGTTTCGTTTCTGACGGGTTCTTTTTCACAAGAACTCATCATTAATGTAAGTAGTGTTGCAGTAAGAATTAATACTAAATTTCTCATTATACATTACGTTTTTATTGGTTAAAAAAATGAAATTTGTTGTTAATTATACCGCAAAGATAAGGTGGATACATACTATGATGCTCAACATTTTTTTGAAAAAATTAGCATCCTAAATATGTTATTAGAAGATATTTATTGAAAAAATTAATAGTTAAATATTTGATTAACAATTAATTATGTAGTAAGGCATGATTAAGTGAAATTTGCATCCTAAATATTTTAAAAGATGTTATTTTTGTGCAAAAAATGTTTTAATCAAGTTAAATATATGCCACAGTCGTCAGACGAATCCTTTTACTGAAAGCGAGCGACCATACTGATATGATTTTAATCACCTATAGGAGTTTCCGGTCAGCCTGTTCAGCCGTTGTGAGAAAACACTGAATCACTTGAGGGCTGAAGTCGTCAGTACAGATGTATTTTAAACAAAATTAAAAATTTACCCTACACCTATTTGTCGGTATGGACTCTCTTCAGATTTTTTATTAAAAATTTCAAAAAAACGCAAAATAAATCAAGACAAAATAAAATAAACCCTCGTCTTTCACCCCATAGTATTTTTACCGTATTTCATATTACATTTAAAATAATCGTTTAAAGTGTTTTTTACTTGCCAAATTATAATTACGCCGTTTTTTCACTACCTTATTAATAAGGACACAAAACAAGGAGAAAAAGTAAAAACACACTTTCTTTTCAGCGAATAAAAACATACCTTTGCACTGATTTTTAAAAACAGGACGATAAAAGCTATAAAAATGGCGAAAAATATATCCAAATTCCCCTTCATTCTCACCTTATTTATTTCACTTTTCCTATACGGAACGGCTGTGTGTCAGCACAATCATAATCACGATCATTCGGGGCATAATCATTCCGAACAGAAAGGTCACGACCATAGCGGTCATAGCCATGACACACACAAAGGACATGACCACTCCGGTCATGGTCACGACCATGCAGGACATGGTCACGACCATGCCGGTCATTCAGGCGGTGGTCATGGACACGGACATGGTGGTGAAGCAGAAAAAAACTTTAACCAAGACAAATACAATAAGAAAGTCATTGACCACATTAGCGATGCTAATGAAATACACCTTTTCGGAAATGTGAGTATTCCATTGCCCTGTATTTTGTATTCTTCTGATGGCGGATTACAAATGTTTTCTTCTTCTAAGTTTCATCATGGACACAATAGCTACAAAGGCTATGTGTCGTCTCATGGCAATGTAAAGCGTCCAAATCCGGCTTCCGGTTTTCCGCAGGACGAATCGGTGGCGGTATCTTTTAATGACAAAGGACAAGTCATCGCAAACGGCAAAGCCTACGACCTCGAAGAAGCCAGCGCACTTACCGGTATGACTTCTTGGTACGACTTCTCTATCTCCAAAGCCGTTGTCGCTATGTTGGTCTCGTCCATGTTGTTGTTCTTCATTTTCAGACGTATGGCAAGTCGCTACGCCAGCGCACCCAATTCTGCTCCCAAAGGCATACAAGCGGTCTTCGAACCAATTATCGTTTTCCTGACCGACAATATCATGAAACCGATTATCGGACCAAAATATATCAGATACGCCCCATTTCTATTGACCTTATTTTTCTTTATCGTTGCGCTCAACCTGATTGGTTTGATTCCCGGCTTTGGTTTTAATGCCACCGGAAACCTTGCCATTACATTGGCATTGGCAGTGATAACTTTGATTGTTTATTTGGTGAGTGGCAACAAGCATTACTGGGAACACATGCTTTGGATGCCCGGCTTACCTACTGCGGTAAAACCTATCATGATGGTCATCGAAGTATTCTCCAATTTAATTATTAAACCTGCCACATTGATGTTGCGTTTGTTTGCCAATATCACAGGCGGACATATCGCGATTCTCTCGTTGATTGGTCTGACTTTCCTATTTGGAAACAACGGACAGAGTTTTGGCGGTGGTATTCTTGGCGGAGTCGTCTCTACGCTTTTCGTCCTCTTTATGAATATCCTCGAATTATTGGTTGCCTTCTTGCAAGCGTTCATTTTTATGACATTGGCAACCGTATATATCGGTCAGGCGGTAGAAGAACCGCATCATGCCGAACATCATTAATATTTTGAAATGTAAAACTGTCATTTCTGTTAAATTTTTTCGAGTTATTAAATGTTCCGAATGATGTCATTTTTCTTATTGAAATTCAAAATTTTCACAACCTAATTCAAAATATAATTTGGCTTTTAAAATTTTTTTAATAAAATATTAATT
>CALIZI010000324.1 GCA_938028705.1 uncultured Saprospiraceae bacterium
ACCTTATGCTTATCAATGGGATGATGCAAACGCTCAAACAACCGAAGTAGCAACAGGCTTATCCGCCGGAACATATAACGTCACCGTAACAGACATGAATGGATGTGTAGTAGTTGCCAGCACAAGTGTCAATGATTCAGATGCACCTACGGCAATGGCAACAAGCACAGACGCATCCTGCGGCAACGCAGACGGAACAGCAACTGTAACAGCGACAGGCGGCACACCACCTTATGCTTATCAATGGGATGATGCGAATGCCCAAACGACTGAAGTAGCCACAGGTTTAGCCGCTGGAAATTATAGTGTGACGGTCACAGATATGAGTGGATGTACAGCAGTCGCCAATGTTAGCGTCATTGATTCGGGTGCGCCGACAGCAACTGCAACGGGTACGCCTGCAACCTGTGGAGAAAATGACGGAACAGCTAATGTCATAGCGACAGGCGGCACACCGCCTTATAATTATGAATGGGATACTGGAGAAATCACATCCACAGTCACAGGATTAGCTCCCGGCATTCATACTGTAACGGTGACGGACGACAATGACTGTACAGATGTAGCAAGTGTCAATATTGAAGATTTACAAGCACCAACCTCAACCGTAGCAAGTACGGCTTCTGATTGCGGAATGGGTAGTGGAACAGCTACAGTTACGTCAATGGGCGGAACACCACCTTATACTTACACATGGAGCGATGGTCAGATGACAAATCCGGCAACAGGACTGGCAGCAGGAACTTATATGGTGACAGTAACTGATGATAGCGGATGTTTTAATGTACTTGATGTGATTGTGGGCAATCCCGATGCACCAACGGCTACCACGAGTGCTACGGAAGCTACCTGCGGAACAGCAGACGGAACAGCCACTATTACCGCTACAAGTGGAACCGCTCCTTACACCTATCAATGGGATGCCAATGCAGGCAACCAAACCACCGCTACCGCTACCGATTTAGTTGCAGGCATGTATAATGTCAGCCTTACCGATGCCAATGAATGTTTGGTGGTTGAAATCGTCGAAGTACCCGAATTACCTTCTACGGTGATGATAGAAGTAGGTGTGATTGTAAATGCTACATGCAATGTTTCTATGAATGGCTCAGCATCCGTCACCGCTACGGGCGGGTCGGTTGCCAATATGCACAGCTATGAATGGAGTACCGTACCACCACAAACCAATCCCGTAGCACAAGGACTTGCTCCGGGTGATTATACCGTTACCGCTACTGATGACCTTGGATGTATCGGAACAGCTACGGTGACCATTGGTACAACATTAGACATGCAAGCCAACCCGATTATCGGAAATATCAGTTGTGCCGGAGCTAATGACGGCTTTATTGTGACCTATCCTTCCGGCGGAAGCCAACCTTATACCTTAATGTGGTCGAATGGTGTAACGGATACCACAAGTATTTTAGGATTATCAGCCGATGACTACATCCTGACCCTTACAGATGCAGACGGGTGCAGCATTATTGATACCATTACTATTTCTGAACCACCTCCATCTATTGATATTAATATTGAAAATATAACTGATGCGGATTGTATTTTAAATAATGGAGCTATCGAAATTTCCGCTAACGGAGGTACATTGCCATACACCTACGCATGGTCGCACGATATGGCACTTAATTCGCCGATAGCAGAAAATTTATTAGCAGGAAATTATACTGTAAGTGTAACGGATGACGAAGGATGTCAGGTGGAAGAAACCATCGAAGTGCCGGGTGTCGGAGCTATAACTGCTTCGGCTGTGCAGGTGTCCGGCGTACTTTGTTTTGGAGACAGTACGGGAGTAGCCACTGCCACAGGCATGAACGGTACACCACCTTATACCTACAACTGGGAAAACAGCACATCAACGACTATGACGGCAAGCGATCTGCCTGCTGGAATCAATAATTTAACTATTACTGACGCAGCCGGATGCAGCGATGTGACAACTGTCAACATTGCTGCACCGGATGTTTTGGAAC
This sequence comes from uncultured Saprospiraceae bacterium, assembly GCA_938028705.1. Classification (GTDB taxonomy): domain Bacteria; phylum Bacteroidota; class Bacteroidia; order Chitinophagales; family Saprospiraceae; genus JAHDEO01. The sequence goes on from CALIZI010000324.1 coordinate 1,992, forward strand.
TCACAGCAACGGGAACATCCGTAGATTGTAGTGAGGGTGGAAGTATTACCGCCGATGCAACGGGCGGAACTGCACCTTACATGTACAATTGGAGTGATAATCTCGGTACGGGCAGTACGGTATCAAATCTCGATTTTGGTACATATAGTGTCACTGTGACAGATGATAATGGTTGTACGGCTGAAACAAGTGTCATGCTCGAATCGGCTGAAATGATTGCGCTGACCTTCACTTCCCTTCCGACTTCTTGCCCTGATATTGATGATGGACAAGCAACCGCTACACCCACAGGCGGCAGTCCTGATTATACTTACGAATGGGATAATGGAGAAATCACAAACCCTGCGCTTATGTTGAGTGCAGGCATACATACCGTCACTGTAACGGATGCCAATGGATGCGTAGGCACAGGCGAAGTCACTATTAACAGTTCGCTTGCTGTAATAGGTCAGGAAAATATTACGCATGTCTCTTGTTTTGAAGGAACTGACGGTATGGCAACTATTACGGCAACAGGTGGCAGCGGTAATTACATGTACGAATGGAGTACGGGCGCAACAGGCGCAACCGCCACCGACCTTCCTGCCGGAGATTATACCGTCAGTATTACCGATGATGCGGGGTGCGGTACACAAATTGAGATTACTGTAAACCAGCCTGATTCCCTGTTTGCAGCATTTGATTTCACGAATCCCAATTGTGCCGGAGGCGGTGACGGCTCAATCACTGCCATGCCTTCGGGCGGTATGCCGAATTATGATTACGAATGGAGTACAGGCGGAACAGGCGCAACTATTTCTGACCTCACACCTGATAACTATACGGTGACTATCACTGACGCTAATGGTTGTATTACTATTAATAATATTGATATTAGCGACCCTTCGGATCTTTCATTTACATATAATGCAGAAAACATTATTTGTGTTGGTGATGAAGTCGGTCTCATAGAGGTTACTTCCACCACAGGTGGCGAATCACCTTACGTTTATGCACTTGATAATGGTGATTTCCAAACATCTACGGTATTCACCGGACTAAGTGAAGGTATTTACGACCTCACTGTACAAGATGCCAATGGTTGTTTTATTACAGAAACAGTCACCATTAGTGCGGCATTTGAATTAATGGCTGATTTGGGCGATGATATTGTACTCGGATTGACAGACAGTACAGAACTTTCTGTGCAAACCAATAGCATTGATTCCCTCACTTATATGTGGACACCCGATTATGGATTAAGCTGTAATGACTGCCCCAACCCTACGGTCAATGTTGCCCAAACGACCACATATCAGGTCATGGTCACCAATTCGCAGGGCTGTACTGCCACCGACAATATCACTGTCGCGGTTGATTTGACACGCGATGTATATATTCCGAATATCTTTTCTCCCAACAACGATGGTCGAAACGATATATTCCTCATATATGGCGGTGAAGGCGTTGCAGGAGTCAATCTATTCCAGATATACGACCGTTGGGGTGACTTGGTATGGGAAGTTCGAAACATCAGCACCGATGATCCCGAACAAGGCTGGGATGGTACATTCAGAGGCAGTACGCTCAATCCGGCTGTGTTTGTGTATTATGCCGAAATCGAATTTACTGACGGGGCTACGATAGAATACAAAGGCGATGTGACTTTGACGAAATAAAGTAACTTAGCGTATAGACAAGTAAACCCAAGTTGAATATGTAGCCCCCAAGTTTTTTAGGTGGTTTAGTTGTCAGACGAATGCTGTTTTAGAAGGTACCGATTATTTGATAATATCTTCGCTTTTAGCAAAAGAATTCGTCTGACAACTCTCCCCGCTCTGATTTTTGGGGGCTACATATTCAACTTGGGTAAAGATAACAGGCATTAAAATTTAGACTTTGGACAAAATGGGAATTAGTCTCGGTTCAGCCGAGAGGGAAACTTGGTTTAAAATCGTAAATCATTGATAATCAATTGAATAAATTTTATTAATAAAATAAAATATGTAATTAATTATTTTTTGTAAAAAACTAAAAAAGTCCCGATAGTTATCGGAATTACCGAATTTCCTTTATCTAAAGTCTAATTAAAATACCTGTTATCTATATTTTACAAAGAATGGAAAATCAAATTCTAGATCAATTTGAAAAACCGGAAAATAAGAAAATAGCCATTGACAAAGCGGTCATGATGACTTCAATTCTGACTGCTGTTTTACTTAGTGGTTTATATTTTCTGAGAAGATTTGTACCGGACAGCATAACGATTTTGGAGACTGAAATAAATATCTTTGGTCTGGTTATTTGGTAGTGCTACACATGTAATGCTGCTAACCACGAAGGACACTAAGAACACGAAAGTCGAACAGACGAAGTAAGAAAACTAAGATAGTGTAAGAAACTCATTATTAAATACTTACAAATACTTTGTGAACTCTGCGTATATTCGATTTTCGTGTCCTTCGTGAGCTTAGTGGTTCAGTAGCATTACATCTACAGCACTACCGGTTATTTTTATCGTCATATTTGCAGTATCCAATTACATAGCAGCTAAAATATTTGACATTGATAAAGAAAAACAAGCGATAGTGATAGGAATTTTGGGTGCTGCTGTGATTTTTTATTCGCAATTAATATATAGGATATTTGTAAATTTAATCATTTTCAATAAATGGATAAATACCAACTGGTTTCATTTAATATTAACTTCATTGATGCTGAGTGTAGTGGGTTTTTTGTTGGCTTATGACAAAGGATTGCGATTAAGAGGTGAAAAAATATGGCGGTCCAGATTTTTAATTGTAGGATATTTTTTGCTTATTGCATTTTTAGTCAATAAAAAATACATTTAAAATAAATTTTATATTTAAAAATAATAATACTTAAAATAAATAAAAATTTTAATATAAAAATTTAATAACAAGAAAAACACCCACCTAGAAGCAGATAGAGAATGATGAAAATAATTAACCTGTTGGTCATAATGATGACCATTGCCATTTATGGAATGGCGCAAACAAATTTTAAGGTTGTTACGTACAATACTTTAAGATTCCCGGATAATAACGACACAACTCCGGGAGGAACAACCGCAGATAGGCTAGCTGCCTTTCAAGATATTATGGAAGATATTAATCCTGATGTTATTATCTTTCAAGAGTTAGTAACCGTTGGGGGAGCTAACGATTTGCTGAATACACTGAATGCAAGCAACCTATCAAAGACTTTTGCGAGAACGCCGCAAGCTCCTGCAAATAACTCAGGTACAGGTGGTAATATGTTGTTTTATAATACAGCTTTATTTAGTTTTATTAATGAAAATACGATACCGCGAATTAATACTGTAATTGCTCCCGATGGTGTAACGGTGGTAAAATCAACCCGCTCCGCAAATATTTATCGGCTCAATGCATCAAGTCCGGCAAATCCCGGAACCATTGTACCGATATACTTTATTTCTGCACATTTACAATCCTCAAACGGCAGCAACAGTTCCGATCCCAAGAAAATACCTGACGAGGAACGGCGCGGCTTGGGAGCTAAAGATATTATGGATTATATCCAAACCAGTCTTGGCAGTACAGATAATGTTATCCTAGTCGGCGATATGAATTTTTATGACGAAACAGAGATAGGCTATGAAGATTTTACGATAAGTGCCGATTATACCGAATTATTAAATGACCCTTTGGGTGCGTGGCAGCGAGATAATCAGTCCAGTGTATCGAAGTTTACACAATCTCCGCGTGTGGTAAACAATGCAGTTGGCAACGGCGGTGCAGGTGGTGGACTTTGCGACAGATTTGACTTTATTTTTTATAATGACGATATTGCAACAGGAAACAACGGCGTGGGTTATGTCTCCGGCACCATGCAGGCTTATGGCACTATGGGAGTCCATGTCAATCAGTCGGCATTGAGCGGAACGCATCCTTTGAAACAGCAATTATACAATTTCACCGACCATTATCCGGTCATAGCGGAGTTTACTTTAGACCCCTCGGTGGTGACGAATACCGATTGTACGCCATACAAAATAGACGGTACAAATACGATAATCGAAGATTTCTCCACTTTTGCCGGACAAGGTTTTACCAATGACCCTGCACCCGGACAATTGTGTTCAAAAAGTTGGAATTTTGACGGATTTTCGGATACCTATATATATGGTGATGTCAATATCGGTAACGATTATGCGCGGGGAGGTACCAATGGCGGAAGTTCGCAAGGCGGAATATATGACAATAATCGTAAATTGTGGATACAACCTACGGGAAGCGATTTTACAGGTGGCTCAATGACCATGAAAATCTGTAACGATACGGGCAATACCATAGACTCCATGCGAGTGAGTTTTGATATGTACATCCTCAACGATACTGACCGCTCCAACAGCTTTGATTTTTATTATTCGCCCGATAGTTTGAGCTTTACTTATTTACCTGCTATGTCAGAAATCAGTCTAGGTACATCAACAAGTGCGATGAGTTTTTTTCCGAAAAGCATTGCCTTGTACAATGTCAATATAGCACATCAGGATTGCTTCTTCCTCAAATGGGTAGGAAATGATGTCAGTGGCAACGGTGCGCGGGATGAGTTTGGTATTGATAATATCGGCGTAGAAGTGCTGCAAGCCCCGCCTTGTCCGGCTTTGCTTATCATCAATAATGCGCCTATCACCAATGGTATATACGAGGCAAATAATATCACATCATCAGGTACAATACCAATCGGTGGCACAGTGGAATTTAAAGGCGCAGATTGTATTTTATTGGACAATGGATTTACGGTCGAAGGAGATTTGAATGTCACAGTTGATGGGTGTAATCAATGATATTCAGATGTTTTTTTCTGATTTTGAATTAAAATTTTTATTCAATCGTAATCTGTTGATTAAAAAATATTTAGGTAGTCCTGCAAATGTAATGCTGAAAGTTGGGCAACTTGCCTTGCATTTCCAAAATGCAAGGCAAGTAAGGGCATTACATTTATAGCACTACCAATATTTATATAGTTATTTTATTTTTTAATGAAAAAATATTTAAATGCGTAACTAATTCAATCTTAATTTTTTGGTCAAATTAATATAAAAATATAAAAATTGGTTTGTTTTGAAATAAAAAAACAATGCAATATCCCAACTAATAATAATCCGGCGTATAAATCCGTTTTTGGACAAGTTTTTGTAATTTCGTTGTTCTTTTTAAAAACACGTATTTTTTTGAAAAAAAGTAATGGTAGAGCCTTGATTCATGTGTCCATAACACATTGGCAAGTCTAACTACAGACATCCTAATAATATAAAAATGAAGTTAATAAAATATTTAGCGATACTTGTATGTACCTTTCTCGTGGTATGTACAACAACTGCACAGGACATCCACTTCTCGCAGTTTTACCTTTCACCACTCAACCTCAATCCGGCAATGACAGGCATCATGGACTGCAATCACCGCCTGACTGTGAACTACCGCAGTCAGTGGCAGAGCGTCCTCAAATCCAATGCCTTCAATACCTATTCCGTATCCTATGATATGCGCGTACCCGTAGGACGACACGATAATTTCGGTTGGGGACTCAGCCTTTGGGGAGACCGCGCCGGAGAACTCTCTTTTTCTACGATGGAAGCCCGTACCCACTTTGCTTATAGCAAGCGCATTGCAGGCGGACGTAAGCGGGCAACCTACCTCACCGCAGGTGGCGAAGCCGGTATTGCACAGCGTAGCATTGATTTCCTCAATGCGCGTTGGGGAACACAAAACGATGGCGGTGTATTCAATCCAAACCTGCCCACGCAGGAAGAATTTGATTACAACAACTTCCTTTTTGCCGATGTATCAGGTGGACTTTTGCTATACAGTGTATTGAGCGAAACCACGAATTTTTACGTTGGTGGTGCATTCAGTCACCTCAATCGCGCCAACCAATCCTTCAACGACGGTGATGGCGAAGGTGAAGATTTTGAAGCCTATTACAGCAAACTCACCATACATGCAGGAGGTGAATTTATGCTGACAGACCGCATGGGTCTTGTGCCGGGCATCGTCATTTTCAATCAAGGACCTTCCTTTGAATTGAACATGGGTAGTTCCCTGAAATTCAATCTCGGCGGTCGCAGCTACCGACGCGATGCCAACCGACAAGCCTTTCACTTAGGTATGTGGACACGTCTCGCCAATCGACTCGACAACGGTATCTTGATGGATGCACTCATTCTTTCGACACGTTTTGATTTCAACCAATTTACACTCGGCTTCAGTTACGATGTCAACGTATCGAGCCTGCAAGCTGCCTCCAATTCCAATGGTGCTTATGAGGTCTCACTCGTTTATCGCATCTGCAATGAAGACAGACGCGGGGTGATTTGTCCTGAGTTTTAGGGTGAAGTAATCAGATTACTCCTGTTAAATAATAAAAATAGCGAACAATAATATTGTTCGCTATTTTTTTTTGACATATTGTATGAAATAAATTAACATTTTATTATGATATTTATTTTTAATCCTATAAAATACTAAAAAAGAGTTTTTTATAAATAAAAATAATACTAAAATACATGATTGTATTATTGATTGAGGTTTGTTTTGACGCATAGATAGAACTATGTTGTGAAAATATAATAAAAGAATACTGTTTTATTTTTTTGATTTAGAGTTGAATTGAAGGAAGAATTATCTGTATTTTTTAACACTACAAAACCTTAGTATTATGTTTAAATTAGACTTTGGACAAAATAATTTCATGGTGACCTTTGGTCTCCGCCCGATATATGTAAATTAAGTTCAATATTTTGGGTTAAATCTATTCAAGTTGTTCAATTTTCTGCTTACAATTGCGCTGATTTTTATGTTTTC
>CALIZI010000325.1 GCA_938028705.1 uncultured Saprospiraceae bacterium
GGCATAAATTTCGGAAAATATTGACATCTATATTTCACGCAGAGCGCGCAGAGTACGCGGAGAAATACTGTAAAATCTCTGCGACCTCTGCGTTCTCTGCGTGAATCAGCATTTTCCGAAATTTACCCCGTTTACAGTATAGATAAATATTTAACTATTTTGATTCGTAGAGAGAATTCATGGATTCTCTCTACGAATCAAATAAATAATTTTCAACTATCCTATTCAAATTTGTAATTTTGGGTATCTTTACGAGTTCAGACGATTAGACTTAAAAATAATAGTTAATCAGTGAATTGATATATCGTGAAACGAATCACGAGTCAACGAATTACGAAACTATATAGTTATGAAAAATATCACCCTGATTGTTATGCTCCTTTGCGGAGTGCTTGTTGCCCACGCTCAGACACAAGAATCCAAGTGGGGACTTGGCGTATATCCGAGTAGCTTGAGTTTTTATGCCTTAGACAGTATAGACAGAGGCTCCCTGACGGATGCTGCCAATTACGAACCCGGTGTTCGTTTCAGCATTGCCCGTTACCTCAATGCTTCCTTTGATTTGGGGCTTGACGGAACACTTGCCGTCATTCGTCATCCTTCCGGCGAATCGAATAATGAGAACGAAAAACTCCACCGCGATAATTTTTATGACGGTAATATATTTTTAAAATATAAATTAAATAATGGGTATTTTTTTGGTAAAAAATCCTTTTTCGCGCCCTTCCTCAAAGCAGGTGTCGGACCCAATAAATACGCTGCCGATAGCCTGTCGGGTGTATTTGTGCCACTTGGTGCGGGTTTAAGTATCAGACTTGGCAAGTCGGCTTTCCTTACTGCCGAAACTAATTATAAATACGGAGCCAGCAACTCACCGAACTATCTGCACCATTCCATAGGTGTCAATATCAATTTAGGTACAACGGGGCGCAACATCCGCTTGCGTAAAAAACCTGCCGATTCCGACCGCGACGGTGTGCCGGACTTTACCGACAAATGTCCTGACCTCGAAGGTGATGCCCTCACCGGAGGCTGCCCCGATGCCGATAATGATGGCATATTGGACGATATGGACAAATGCCCCAACACGAAAGGTTATGCTAATCTTGGCGGTTGTTTGGATAGAGATAATGACGGACTTTCGGACGTGGATGATAGATGTCCCGATGCCTTTGGTGAAGCCGATAATGACGGTTGCCCGACGGGAGGTGGTACGATTTCAGTCGTCAATGACGCAGATAAAGACAAAATTCCCGATGAAATGGACAAATGCCCCAACACGAAAGGTACATTCACTGCCAATGGTTGCCCTGACGGTGATGGCGATGGCATTGCCGATAAAGAAGATAAATGTCCTGCCAAATATGGCAAGGTAGAATACAATGGTTGCCCCTATGATGCCGCAGGTATGGAACGCCTTGCCAAAGGTTTTGACCCGACCAAAGAACCAACAAAAAGGGTTGTTACCAAAACCGTTCCTTCTACTTCCACAACGCTTGCAACACCTGTCGCTGACAATTCCGGCTTATCCGTTACCAGTGTTTCGCGTACAGAAATCGTTAATGCTGAATTTGATTATTGTGCTTATTTCGATGAATTTAGAAGTGAATTTGAACAAGGTATTTTATTCGATTCCGGTAGTGCTGCTTTGACTGGCTCTACCCAAAAAGTTCTGAATCGCCTTGCCAAGTTTATCAAAAAATGCGGACAACGTAGCGTGCTTATCAAAGCACATACCGACAATGTAGGCAACGAAGCCAAAAACCAAAAACTCTCCGAACAACGTGCCGAAGCCGTCAAAAACTACCTCGTCGGAAAAGGTGCAGATGCCAACCTCCTTCAATCAGTCGGCTATGGCTCCATGCAGCCCATTGCCCCCAACGACACGCCCGAAAACAAAGCTAAAAACCGCAGAGTAGAACTTGAAATTAGGTAAATGAGTGTTGTAGTGTTGTGGTACGGCAGTGTTGTAGTTTTTTTGCTTTGCGAAAAATTATTTTGTATCAACGTCAATACTACAACACTACTACACCACAACACTACCGCACTATGACGATACTTATCACCGGAGGTACGGGGCTTTTGGGTATGCACCTCAGCAGGATGCTACGCGATAAAGGTTATCGGGTCATCCACTTGAGTAGAAAAGAAAATTTGCAAGCCGAATTTCCTGCCTATCGTTGGGATCTCGACACTGATTTTATCGCCCCCGAAGCACTGCATGAGGCAGACCATATTGTGCATTTGGCAGGTGCGCCTGTGGTAGGCAAACGCTGGACGAAAAAACAAAAACAACTCATCATGGATAGTCGGGTCAATACCTTAAAATTGCTCGCTCACCAACTCAAAACACTCAACATACACGTAAAATCATTCGTAAGTACCTCTGCAACAGGCTATTATGGTAATACAGGCGATGCGCTGATTACCGAACAATCGCCACCCGGCAATAAGGGTTTTCTTACTGAAACCTGTATCAAATGGGAAGCGGCGGCAGACGAGGTGGCAGCTTTAGGGATTCGGACGCTAAAGTTGCGGGTAGGTATTGTGCTATCGGTCGTCGGTGGGGCATTGCCTAAGATGCTGATGAGTTTTAAGGTCAATACAGGTTCGTGGTTTGGCACCGGCGAACACTACTACGCTTGGATACATATTGACGATGCCGCAAAGATGTTTGTCAAAGCCATAGAAGATGCAAGTATGCAAGGCATTTATAATGTTACCGCACCCAATCCTGTTACCAATAAAGTTTTTATCCAAACCCTCAATCGCGCATTGGACAAAACATCTTTACTACTTCCCACACCTGCTCCGGTCATTCGCTTGGCTATGGGCGAAATGGCAGATACCGTACTACATGGTAGCAGAGTAATGCCCGAAAATATGCAAGCCACAGGTTTTGAATTTCAATTTCCTGATTTGGAAATGGCGGTTAGGGATCTTGTCAAGCGGAAGGTATGATATTATTAAAATGTAAAATAATAAATGTAAAACTGTCATTTCTGTTAAATTTTTTCGAGTTATTAAATGTTCCGAATGAGGTCATTTTTCTTATTGAAATTCAAAATTTTCATAACCTAATTCAAAATATAATTTGGTTTTAAAATT
>CALIZI010000326.1 GCA_938028705.1 uncultured Saprospiraceae bacterium
GCGAAAACATAAAAATCAGCGCAATTGTAAGCAGAAAATTGAACAACTTGAATAGATTTAACCCAAAATATTGAACTTAATTTACATATATCGGGCGGAGACCAAAGGTCACCATGAAATTATTTTGTCCAAAGTCTAAATTTATCATTTGATAGATTGGACAAAGCCCGTAGAACCGCAAGATAAGGAATTGTATGAGTTGATTGCCGATAAATTTAAAGGTGGCGAGGTCATTGGTGATAAGTTGTTTAAAGTACATCTGACGAGTGGAGAAGAAAAATTGTTGTTTATTCATATAGAGGTGCAATCTTCTAATGAGCTGAACTTTCAAGAGCGAATGTTTGTTTATTTTTACAGGATATTCGATAGTCATGGCAGATTGCTTACGGCTATGGCTTTATATACAAGTGATTCATTGCCAGATAATTATGATAGATTTGAATATGATGTACTGGGTACGAAAGTCACTTACCAATTCAATACCTATTGTATAAAACACGCCAAAGAAGAAGAATTGTTGGCTTCTTCCAATCCATTTGCACTTGCGGTACTTGCCGCCAAATACGTGAATAAGTCGAAAAAAAAGAATAAATTGCGTTATGAATATAAAATGAAGTTGATTGAACTGTGCAGAGAAAGGAAATATTCTGATATGCAGATAGAAGCCTTACTCAAATTTATTCATTTGTTAGTTGTTTTACCCGCTAAAACGGAAAAGCAATTTGAAAGTGAAGTTATTAAAAAATATAGTATAAAATCTAAGGATATGGACGCAGCATCGCAAGAAAAAATAGCAAGATTTGGCAGAAAACTCCATATAGCTTTTTACGGCGAAACACCAGAGGAGACTTTAGCTCGCGGAAGAAAAGAAGCGGAGAAGGAGTTTGCTGAACAATTAGCTCGTGAAAAGAAGGCGGCGGCTAAGGAGTTTGCTGAACAATTAGCTCGTGAAAAGAAGGAGGTGGCTGAACAACTGGCTCGTGAAAAGAAGGAGGCAGCTGAACAATTGGCTCGTGAAAAGAAGGAAGCGGCTGAGGAGTTATTAAAAATATCAACATTATCAGTTGAGCAAATTGCAAAAACTTTAGGGCTGACCAAACAAGAAGTGCTTGACATTCAGACCAAAATAAATCAAAAATAATATGGACGCAGCATCACAAGAAAAACTAGCAAGGTTTGGAAGAAAACTCCATATAGCTTTTTACGGCGAAACACCAGGGGAGACTTTAGCTCGCGGAAGAAAAGAAGCGGAGAAGGAATTTGCTGAACAATTAGCTCGTGAAAAGAAGGAGACGGCTGAACAATTAGCTCGTGAGAAGAAGGAGGCAGCCGAACAATTAGCTCGTGAGAAGAAGGAAGCGGCAGAAGAATTATTAAAAATATCAACATTATCAGTTGAACAGATTGCTAAGGTACAAGGGCTGACCAGACAAGAAGTCCTTGACATCCAAGCTAAAATGGAGAAAAAATAATCTCCGCCATCATGCCGCGAATTATCCTTACCGTTACCAACGACCTTAGCTACGACCAACGAATGCAGCGTATATGCACCTCACTTACCAATGCGGGGTATGAGGTGCAATTCACAGGACGTAAACTTCCCGATTCTAAACCTTTACATGACTTTCCGTTTCAACAAAAACGCTTATTTTGTTACTTTAAAAAGGGAAAACTCTTTTACTGCGAATACAATATCCGGCTTTTTTTCTATTTGCTTTTTGCGCGAATGGACCTTGTGTGCGCGATTGATTTGGATACCATATTGCCCGCTTTTTTGGTCAGTAAAATACGTCGAAAACCACTCGTTTATGATGCACATGAATACTTTACCGAAGTACCCGAAGTAGTCGATAGACCACGTATCAAACGTGTATGGGAGCGTATTGCCCAACTGACGATTCCTCACACAAAATATGCCTACACCGTATGCGAGAGCCTTGCCGAAATCTTTGAGCAGCGATATGGAACCACCTTTGAAGTCATCAGAAATACACCTCGAAAACGGCAAACGGAAAACGATGAACAAAATACTAAGAACCCTCGAATCATTTTATATCAAGGTGCGCTCAATGAGGGTAGGGGAGTGGCAGAAGCCATTGAAGCCATGCAGACCATTGACGGTGCGGAATTGTGGCTGGCAGGTGAGGGGGATTTGTCACAAGAGCTGCGTAAATTGGCAGAAAAATTGGAAGTGACAGACCGCGTAAAATTTCTTGGTTATGTACAGCCCGCTGATTTACAAAAACTTACACCGCAAGCTACCATTGGGCTTAACTTGTTGGAAAACAGAAGTTTGAATTATTATTATTCGCTGTCGAATAAATTTTTGGATTACATTCAAGCCGGTGTGCCTTCTGTCAATATGAATTTTCCAGAGATACAAAAAATTGTAGAACAATACGAAGTAGCCCTGATGATTGACAAACTTGAAACACCACTTGTAGTAGAGGCAATTCAGCGATTGTTGGAGGATGAAGAATTATACAATAGCCTAAAATCAGCGTGTGAAAAAGCAGCAGAAGTATATGTTTGGGAAGAAGAGGAAAAGAAATTAATTGCTTTTTATGAAACCGTTTTTGTTGATATGAATGAAAAAAAGCCTGTCTTTTAGAATAAATCTAAAGACAAGCTTTTTATTTCTTATAGTCAATGCAACTATATTACCAAACATGTCATCTATACAGATACAATTAACAATTACAACAAACATTCATTCATCCGATCCTTCGGATATTCAATCCAATCATCTGTATATCGAAGAGCGCATCCACACCTTTGTGATGCGCTTTTTTATCCGAATTGACAGATCACGCCACCCATCAATATCATACTGACTAACCAGTACAGGAAGTGAATCATAACATACTTCCAGCCGCGCCTCTCAAATAATGCAATAATACCAATGAAAGGTAAAGCAAATACAAGAGCTGCCATACCACCATGTACTACACCATGACCAAATGAACGATGTCTGTCACTGTATTTCTCCACAAAATTTGCATAATAATTGGCAATTTCAGAACCCGCTTCGTTGAAGGTCGGATCGGTCACAAAAAGTTGATAAACAGAATTTTGATGAATCGACCAAGTATTCATCGCAAAAGCCAAAAAGAAACTGAATAAATACGCCAAGCCGAATATCAATACCATATTACCGCTTTGAACTTGTTGTTCGGTTACACCGGAGGCTTTCATCCAGGCATTACCGAGTACTTTGGGGTTGTACCATATCGCACCAATGACCATAGGAATCAAAGCTGCGGCAAAAAGAATAGGAAAATTCATAGTGTGATTTATTATAATTTAAAATGATTTATTTTTCTAAAATGCCATCTCCCATGCACCTTGTTCTTTTACATCGTGATAGACCAAGTCGATTTCTGTGCATTGTTTTTTCCAAACTTCAATCGCTTTACGACTATTCGTAGGGTCAAATATAATCATTTCGGGATTAAATTTATGCTTAATGTCATTCATTTTTAAATAAGAGCTATTTTGAACGATGGCATAATCCGTATCCATTGATATAGAGGAGTTTAGGAGGTTTTCATCGCCAATTACGACAATCTTTTTATCATAAAATTGAATAAAATCCTGTTGTAAAAATAAAAACGAATTTTGATGATTGCCTTTAAAATGTGCTTTATCATTCTCGGAAATACCTAAAGCATTTTGATGATTGGAAGTCGCAAAATTTACCTGCTTTGTTGCTGTACCGATTTTGGTGAGTGTAGTTGCTTTTTCGGAAAAAATGAAATCCACAACAGCGTTTTTATAATTATGGTAAACAGTAATTTTTTGTTGCGATATTTTACTCGTCATCGAATAAGCACGACCCAAAACGATGACGAAGAACAGACCCAAAGCAGTCATCAGCCAAGCGGGGTGTCGAGTTTTCAAAAACCAGGCCACTGCCAGCAAAACACCATACAAAATCAAGACCGTCAAACTGCCAATCCATATTCCTTCCACCAAACTCAAGGGTAGTTTTTGAATCCCGAATATCAGGGCATTGACCACCCAAATCAGTCCGAAAAGTAGCTTGCCAACAAGAAATCCAACAAAAGGTACAGCACTCAATATCAAAGTCAAAATACCTAAAGCCAGTATAAAGGTAGCCGCCGGAACGACTATCAAACTCGCTAGCCAAAAGAAGACTGGAAATTGATGAAAATAGTACCAACTCAAGGGCAATGTAGCCAATTGAGCGGCGATAGAGACCGCCATTAAAGCCCACAAATTATCAATAAAAGCATTGTAGATGTACAACAACAAATAAATACGCGGCTGAAAATACACAATTCCCAACACCGCAAGGTAGGACAATTGAAAACCCACATTCATGACCAAATATGGATTGAAACACAACAGAAAAAATGCCGAACAAGCGAGTGTATTATAAATATTGGTAAAGCGTCGCATAGACATACCTATTACAATAAAGCTGAACATTGTAGCCGCCCGCATCACTGACGGCGACATACCCGTAAGTAGGGCAAAAAGCCATATTCCGAATATCAAAAGTATGGGTTTAACGATTTTAAATATCCGGTTTCTGGTTTTCACAAAACCTAAAAAGAAATTTAAAAACAAATAAATTAAACCCACATGTAAGCCCGAAACAGCAAGGACGTGCATCGCCCCTGTTTGTGAATAGGCATTACGTACATCCTGCGATATTTCGTCTTTATAACCCAAAATCAAAGCTGCTCCGACAGAAAATTCACGCTCGGTATTGAGGTGTTTGCGAAGTCGATTGATACAGGCAATCCGAATTTTTTGAGCTGTTTTCAGAACGATATTTCCGCGATTAATTCCCGTATTTTGCCAGTTTTCTTTTTTTATAAATGCCTGATAATGAATGTTTTGGAATTTTAAATATCGTTGATAATCAAATTGGTAAGGATTCATGGGAGGTGGCACGGGCTGTATCCAGCCTTTTAATATCACAACATCTCCGTAGGCTAATGCAGCCGTTGAATCAGTGCTTTCCAGATGCACCAATAGATTTCCGGTAGCGGTCTTCAATTGTTCCGTAGAATCGCGGATGGCAAGAACGGAGAGGGTAGTTTTAAGGCGTTTACCGCGTTTGGGCAGGGCGGTCACTTTGCCCACTATCGTAGTATTATTCTCCAATGACTGACTGAAATGTTGAGGTCGGTTGAGGTCGTCATGCGTCATACACAGAAGGTAGCCCAAAGACATCATCCACCCGACTACCATAAGACCAAATACCCAACGATATTCATATTTTTTGAGCCAACTCAAGCCCATCATCCCCAATAGACAGAGTAAACCAAAGGGTAAAACATAGCACCAATTTATTGAAATGTATAAGGCAAGAAGTATCCCTGCCATCATTGGCAGCAATAGGCGCACGAAGGGTATCTCACGCGGATTGATGGTGGATTCGGGTCGCATGAAGGCTTAGGTTTGGTTCGCAATACCTCTAAGATAGTGTTAAATATTATATTGGAGAAAGGAATTTGTGAAAAAATATTTTTTTATTTGGTTTGCACCAGCGGAATTGCCGCTTCTATTTTTTCTTCGAGTTACTTAAAATATTATAAATCAAATATTTACACAATATGAAATTCTTTAAAATAATCTAATAGTTCAACCAAGCTCTCGTCACCCTCATATTGAGCCAAAATCAGTTTTCCAGTATTTGTTTTGTAGGATTTTCCGTTGATTTTTCTAAAGTTCGTTTCCACAAAATCTTCTATATCTGCATTTATATATTCAAAAAGTACAAATTTAGATTTTTCTTTATCATTAAAAAAATTGACAAAATTATCTCTAAATCTTTTTTTCGTATTTTTTCTAAAGGATTCAATCTTTCGATTTGTAAATTGTGAATATGCTTTTAAAACGTATAGGAAATTAATTTTATATTGATGTACAAATAATGTATCTCTGTCAAAGAGCCTTTCCTCAAAATGAAATGATTTTATGATTTCTCCTTTTTCCTCTAATAGTTCATTATCAAAATCTCTATAATCATTGATATAACCGTAGATAAAGAAATTGGGGGTGATGTTGTAACCTTCGGTTAATTCGTCTCTATATCTCAGATTTTTTCTGTAGTATTTTCCTTCATTCAGCAAATCTATATTGTACTGAATAACATTTTTTGCATAGGTAAATTGTTTGTATTTTGAGACTTTTCCTGCAATATTATCAGACTTGTAGTATTTGGAATCTCCAATATAAAAAATATTACTTGTATCTATTAACGACTGATAATCATAGATATGGTCAATTATTTTTCCGTCTTTATTGTATTTTAAGTTTGTTAGTGATACTCCGTCTGAAGTAGTTTTATTTTCTATTGTATCGGAAAATAATTTGTCTATCATATTTTCAAAAACAATATTATAATTATTGATAACCACAAACTCTTCGTGTTTCTTTTTTATACTGCTTTTATCGGTTTGGGAGAAGTATATCTCACATAAATGATACATTTTTTTCAAGGTATCATCAAAATAACGATACTTTATTTTTCTGAGTTTGCTTAAACCGTTTTTTTGAAGTAATTTGAATTTTGTACCGCTTATAATCCTGTAAGACTTATCAATTTGTAGATAAAGTTGATGCTCTGTGTTGAAGTGATTCAAGATAGAAAAAAAGTAGGTCAGCAGTTCTTCTTCCTTGTTGACAATTTTTTTCTTATTTCTATAAACAGTGTAAACAGGCTGCTTATTTGCAGTAAGGAGTGGCGTAGATTTTTGTATGGTTTTTTCCCATCTTACTTTTTTTAGTTGCCTTGATTTAAATTCTATCTGTTTGTATAAGATGTTATTTTTGTTCTTTTTATAAAAATTTACGAAGGTCAACAATAAATCTAAATAGGAATATTCCTGTTGCCCAATGTTGGTATTCAGAATTGCCGTTTGGTTGTTTTGTATCAGGTCAGATATGGTGCATCTCCGCCTAAACTCCGACAGGCTGTTGTAAAAGTAAACAGTAATTTGTCGAACCCAATTAAATTCTTGTCTGTGCTTGAAGTTGGGAGAGGTATTCAAGTCTAATAATTCATCTTTTGATATTCCGAAAACCGTTTGTTGTCCGGTTTTCATAAAAACCTTTGGCAGCATATAGACAAGCTCCTCATTTTTGAAAGAATGGTAATAACCCACGGATAAGATTGTTCCCTCTTGCCCGTCTTGACGATAAAATTTAGGGTCGTCAAAAATTTCTGCAAGGGTAGAAACAGGATACCTTTCGCCTTCAATTAAAATTTTCACTATTGAATAGTTGAGTCAGTTATGGTTATGTCTAATTGTTTGAGTATTTCATTGACTTTTTTGTTGCCTTGTGTGTCAATTGGAAAAAAGTCTTCATAAGTGGTCTTGTCCTTAAAAATGCTGTCATCTTCCATCTCGTCTTTGAATACATCATTCCACAGGTAGAATATAGCTTTGTTGATAAATTCCTCTAACTCAATGATATTATTTTGAGGTTTGATAAAATAATTGCCAATGCACTTATCCATTCCGAGGTTATCGTTTTGTTTGATAATTTCATTAACAGCCTTGATGAAATCTAACCACAAAAATGTTTGATTATCAGTTAGTTGCACTACAAATTCAGCTGATTTGTTTTCGGATGAGACTTCATAGTTGATAGGTATATATTCCCAGTTCCACCTTCTTTTGAAGGCACTATCCATAGGAAATAAGGATTGGTCGGAGGTGTTCATAGTGGCTAGTATGTTGAGGTTTGGGGGGAGTAATAATTTTCCAGCATCTACCTTTTCATTCTCTGCTAATGCTTTTTCCAAGTACTCTTTTAATTCTTTTGAAGGGGTAATTTTGTAGCTGTCATTTCTATCTAATAGTTGAAAAATATCTCCGAATATCTCTGCACAGTTCCCCCTATTTATTTCTTCAATGACCAAATAGTAATCACTGTCTGGGTCGTTCCATGCTTTTACGTAAATATTGGTAAATGCCTGTGGTACAAATTCATACCTAATATCCTTACCATCCATTGTGGGTTTGTATCCGCCTACAAAAGAAGTATAATCAAATTCAGGGTGAAAGGTGATGCGCTCGGTTCTGTTTTCCTTGCCTTTGAGGAGTTGATTGACTCGGTGAGATTTGCCGGTGCCGGGTGCGCCGTAGTAGATTTTGTTGATGCTTGTTGAGACATCTGCGCCATCCGAATCTGGTTCAACATCTATTCCTTTTGCACTCAAATCAAGATAGGTATTGACTCGGTTGTAGTAGTTTTTGATTTCATCTGGAGTGATTCCTGCCTTCAATTGAAATCCATTGGTTCTATCATCTTCGATAAAATGATTTAAGCCTTCTTTTACAGTATTTTTTAGGATTCTGAATGGGCCCACATCCTCTTTTGGGTCTTTGTTGATGACGCTACTACCATCTATTACTTCCGAGTATATGCCTTCGTGTTGAAAGAAGATTTCGTTTTCGGCTTCATCTCGTATTTTAAACTGAACTTCCTCTGAAAGTACTGTGAGTGTTTTGATTAATTTTTGTTCAATATTAGATGTTGGCAGACCTTTTTGAGTAATATAATTGAATATCAAATTTTTCGTTTCTTCGGTAAGCTCAATATTTTCATTCGTTAATACATTGTCAATAATATCTATATTGATTGAGAAGTTTATTTTTTTATTAAAACGTTTTCCACCTGTTCTCTCTTTTGAGGAAGCCATATTTATGACAAAATCTATCTCACCCAGTTTCCAATATAATTGAAGTGCAACCTGTAAGGCTTCTAGCTGCGAGGTGAAAAGCGGAGATTGATTAAATTGAATTAAAAAATCATTTTGAGTGATTGTAGAAGTTGTTAATTGATTTTCAAAAAAAGCAAATAACTCTGCGTGAAGCGCATCAATTAGTTGGATTTTTGTGCTACCTGATTGGTCTATTTCTTTTGAGTATTCAATAAGACTATTATTAGGTGAAATCTTATATAGCGTGTAAACACTTGCAAATAAGGTTTTCATCTTGGGAAGCGAAGATTTAATCCCGTGTCTTAGATTAATTTCTTTTCGCGGTGTAATGGGTTTTGGATTTTTCATTTGTTATAGTGATTTAATATAACATTGGCTATTTCTGCTGCCAGTAAGGGAGGAACGGCATTGCCAACTTGTTTCATTTGTACTGTTTTTGTACCATGAAAAATGAAGTTGTCTGAAAATGATTGGATTCTTGCAGCTTCTCTGACTGTCAGACATCTATTTAGTATAGGATGTGTGAATAATCCCGAAGAAGGCGTGTCAAATCTTGTAGTTATGGTTGCCGCAATTTCATCTTCTTTTAGCCTTGACCAAGTGCCGCTATATATAGATTTTGTTCGGTGTTTTTTGGGCAATACTTCTCTTCCTTTTCCTTTCGGAATGAGTGCCAATCGCTCTATCGCTATTTTAGAATGTTTTGTTGAAATATGATTATAAATACCTTTTGAGTTCTTTCTGAGTTTTTTTTGGTAAGTTGAAGTAGCAGGTTTTTCGTATTGAAAAAATGCTTCGCCTTCACCCGATTCAATGAATGGTAAATCATAAATGGCTTCTTTAACACTTGTTTTCTTTTTCTTAGGTTTAGGAAATTCTAATAAATCACCACTAAGCGAACCAAGAAAGAAGGCTCTTTTTCTATTTTGTGGAATCCCAAAATCTGCAGCATTTAGCATCTTTGAATTAACTGTATAGCCTATCTTCTCAAAACCTCCGATTATCTCATGTTTAAAAAAGCCATTTGCTGTGGTCAATATGTTGGGTACATTTTCCAATACAAAGTATTTTGGCTTGAATGTATCTACAATATCTATAAATCTCTTAAAAAGATAATTTCGCTCATCGTCAACACTTAATCTCTTTCCTTTCTGTGAGAATCCCTGACAAGGCGGTCCTCCTACAACTACCTCAATATCAGTGTGTTTAGATTTTAATTTCTCCAAATCAATTTTAGAAACGTCTTCATTATAAACAATAGTTTTTTTATGATTCAATTGATATGATTTCGCAATTTCTCTATTATATTCAACAGCAAACTCCACTTCAAATCCTTTTGAAATGAAGCCTTGTGACAATCCGCCCACACCTGCAAATAAATCAATTATCCTTAAATTACTCATTCAACATTCTGGTTTTAGATAGCTCATAATAATTTTCATCAAGCTCTAAGCCTATAAATTTTCTATCCATTTTTCTGGCACAGACTCCGGTAGTACCACTTCCCATAAAAGGGTCAAGTAATACGTCATTTTCATTAGAAAGGAGGCTTATAAAATGAGCGATTAGTTTAGCGGGCTTTTGGGTGGGGTGTTTTCCAAATTTTTTTTCTTTTGAAGTTGTCAATGATGTTTCTACAAAATCGTGTACTACCTTTCCCTTATTATTAAATGTTCCTGATGTATTATCCTTAATAAAATATACCCATGCTTCGGTAGAATTAACAAAATGAATATTCATATTTCTTGGCATAGGGTTAGTCTTATGCCAAATTCCTGTTGTCTTGTAATAAAATTTATATTTCGCAGCAAGTTTTATGATTGTTTCTATTTTCATCAAGGACATGAAAAGTAGTAATGTTCCTCCTTTTTTTAAAACTCTGCTACTTTCCTTAAAAAAAACATCCATTTCTTTCTCCCAATCCTCTTGCGATAAATTGTCCCAACCTGCATAGGCAAACTGATTTTCTCTCATTTGTACCAGATTGGTGTTTCTTTTGTGCATGAAATTCCCTAAATTATATGGTGGGTCTGTCAGTATCAAATCAACTGTTGAAGATTTTATAAAAGTTAAAAAATCAACGCAATTACCATTTCCTAAAAGGGTATCTCCTCCGATAGATTCAAATCCTATATCCTTGTCTTCTGATGAAAGTAAAAAATTATCCTCAAGTTTATTATTTTCAGTAAATGAAAATAAATCCAATTGTGGTTCTTTAACAGAAAAAACCCTTAACTTATCAGTATTTTTATACATTCATCTTGCCTTTTAATTTGAATCTGCTAATGTAAATAACATTTTCCAAAAAATCACTAAATTAGCATTAAAAAATATTTTTGTTTTACCTTAAATCAAATTGGTTTGCCATATACTTACCCAACCCCTACCTAACCTTCTTATAATCCGCATACAAACCATCCAACAACCAATTCGCAATTGCCTGACGATTACCCGCTTTCACAACACGCTGTTGGTCAAGCGAATGGCGGATATTGCCCAATTCAATATATACAGCAGTGGGTTTGGTTTCGCGTAGCATGTGGAGGTCGCGTCCGGTTACGGTGCCGCTGTATCCTCTGTTGGGCTGATGTTTTTTGTATTGCGCTTTAATGGTTTTTTGGAGCAGATTAGCCACCGATTTCCCGCTTCTGCTCAATGGGTGATGATAAAAAAACAAGTCGGTTTGGTGCGATTTGCTACGTGAATCAATGTGTATCATTAAGGCACGTTGTACTTTGGCGCGTTTGGCTTTGTGGTCGTCATATAAGGCATTAATGGCATCTGTGCGTTGGTTGAGACGGCTTTTTTGTCCGCGTGGGATTTTCTGCTTGGGCCAGCATACTTCGTCATAATCGCAGGGAAGGTACTCGCCCTCACGAATGCCGTCAGTATCGCGGGTAATCATATAGACAGTCGCGCCGTTTTCGAGCAGATTTTTAGCAAGGCGCAACGATACATCGTAAGCATATTCATCCTCACAAAGCGACTTGCCGCCGCGCGAACCTATCGCACCCGTATCAGGTCCACCATGTCCGGCTACAATATAATAGACTGCGTTTTGCAGTTTGTTGCTCTTGATTTCTACCGGATTATCCTTACCAAAAATAGCGTATTTTTTTCCCGATGGAGTGGTGACAAGGGGCGTTTCGGTACTTGGTGGCGGAATGTTGGTAACAGTTGGTTTGGGTTTTTCAATAGGGGGAATTTCCGGCGTTTGGACGGGTGGAACTTCCGGTGCAGGCCTAATTACTGGCCTAGTTACGGGCTTACTGCCGGGGCATTTCAGCTCATGTATCGGCACCCATAGGTTGCGGGTTTTGACAAAATTTTTCATCATCAAACCCCTTTTTTCCATATCTTCATTATAGGCTTTGATACGTAATGCCTTGTTGATGTCCTCTTCGCCGATAGTGGTGCGGATGCTTTTGCCATTGTAGCGATATAGTCGGAGGGGGAGTTTATAAACGGTATTGGCAGTGAGTTTTGTATCTGCCTTCAAGTCGTTTAATTCGTAAAACTGTTGGATATTACAATCATATTTATGTAATTTGTACCACGTTAAGAGCGATACTACACTTTCACCGGGACGCGCGACCACACGCACATAATCCTGTGCGTAGGCGAGCGAAAACTGTAAACACAACATTAATAACAGAGATAAGCTTTTCACATTCTTGTCCATAAAAGTAAGGGTCTGTTTGAGTAGGTAAATTGGTTGAGCAGATAATCGGGTAATTGGTTGAACAGGCTATCAGATAATATTGTTAATTTTTTATTATTGTTATTTAAATTTTTCTATAAATTAATAAAAATATTATTTTAATAATTTGTAATTTATTTTAAAATATAATTTTACTAAAATAGCGTTATTTTTATTGGAATAAACAAAATTTATAAATAATACATTTTTAATTATAAAATATTTTTAATTTATAAAATAATATTCTAATTTAAGTTTGAATAAATATAAAGATAATAACATTATTATATTTGTTGTAAAAAAGAATATATAGTCATGATACATTCGACAGATGACCAATTAATTAACCGATCAACCGATAAACTATTCAACTAATTACCTGTTCAACTACTCAACACAAAGTAAAGAAAATTTTGTCTCTCCATAAAAGCGTTTTACAAATAAAACAAATAACGTTCCTAATGTGTCTGAATGTTGGTGTGGTAAAGCATGGCAATACAACACCACAACACTTCAACACTTCAACACTAAGTACATGAAATATCCGAATGAGCAGGAAAGTATATTGACCCAAATCGGGAGACCGATACAACAGGCTGTGGTGGCTTTGGGCTTGGGCGTGGTTATTATGTTGGTTGGTTGGTTGTTGAAGGTGACGGGTACAGTGGGTGTGGATCCGAATTTTTTTTGGTTGACGGCGGCTTCTTGTGTGCTGCTGTATGCGATGTTCAATGCAATGATTAGCGTGTCGGCGGAGAGTATAGATAAGTATTGGAAAACCGCAATTCCTCTGTTTTTCGGGCTGATGCTTGTCCTGTCTTTATTGGCTACCATCTTGTCTGCTATATCTTTGAGCGAGGCGGGATCTTACAGTTGGATATATGTGATTCTCACCTTTGGCTATCTGGCTTTTCTATCTATGGCAAGTTTTATCAAACGCATTTTGAGTATCGCCATGCGTGAGGAAGAGCGAGTACGTGAAGAAGAACGGAAGCGGAGAGGTAGTTGATAGTTTATGGTTGATTGCGTTTAAAAACTATGAACCATGGACTATGAACCATGAACTGCCTACACTAGAAATAATGCAGGTTCTGCCCAGTGATATTCGTTGAGATTTGCTTTTCCGTTTTCTGTTTTTACACCTTCCTGATGTAGCTTATTGGCTTGATTATCAATGTAATCGGTGAGTTCACCTTCATTGCTGACAATGCGATGTACGGGATAATCATAACCGAGTTTTTCGATATACGAAGGGATTTTTTTGAGGAATGCGCTGTAACCGCCCATACCTTTAATGGCATCTTGGTAGGTCACAACTTTGCCTTCGGGAATGTGTACAACGAAGTGCTTGAAGAGTTCAAAATGATTTTCTTCGATGACCGGATAGGCTTTAGTCGTGGCTTTGACTTCATCACCCACCTTGACCTCGCCACCCGAAACGATGACTCCCAAAATCCCACGTTTATTATCCAATTGGCTCAACTCATCCACGAGATGTGCTACGGTGTGGCAGGGTTCGCATTGGTAGGTAAGTCGTATTTTTGCATCGCCGATATGTAGGCATGTACCAGGCTGAAACTCCTCTACGCTGATGCCTTCAATCATAATATTTTCACGCAATTGTCCGGCTTTGATGTTGAGCGGGTCAATATCTTCTTTGCGGGTTACAAGTATCTGACGCGGACTTGCGCCATGTGCATTGACATCGCCCTCTATGCCATAAGCACTACGCAATTGCAAACTGTCGCTGGCTTGTAAAGGTTGTTTTTTTACAGACTTTATAAATAGATTGGTAATCTTCATGGTATGTGGTGATTTGTGATGCTAAGGAATGATAATTTTATGCCCGATCTCTTTCTTCTTTTAACTCTTCCCATTCTTCATCAGAAATGCCGAAATAATATTTATTGAAATTCAAAAAATACTCTTTCGCCGTAGGACCCTCAACTTTCATGGCATCAATTTTTGCGATGTCTCTGTCTATGATTTCTTTTGGGGTGTTTTTGAAGTATTCTTCTAAACGCCTTAATGTATCGTCTTGTTTTTCTCTTTTAGTCATCACGGAAATGTTTTGATATGTTTGAAAGAAGTCATCATATCCGGTTTACAATCCAATAAACATATTATAAAAACGGGATCCAGGTTAATATAGTTCCTTCTGCTGGTTACAAATTTAATAATTTTTTTGGGACTTATTCCCGTATCCACAGCTCTTATCGCCCGATAGGGGAACATATCACGTTCTTTGAGAAATTCAATATAATGCGCCAAACTCCATTCCCTTTCAGGTTCTTTTGCAGAAATTCTATCCATAGTATCTTGAAAATGAATCATATCTATCCTGTTTCCTGCTAAATCCAAGATGTCATCTTCAGGAATATCCAATTCACCTTCAAATATATGATATTTCCTCCTGTAATTATTTTGCCCATGCGAATGAGCCATCCCCACATTATTATCCCAAAAATAATAACCTGTTCCGAGAAATTTATGTTGCTGCGGGTCGTCCTCCAGATGAATGGATAAAAAAGGTCCGTTCCGTTCAATATCCTCAATCGAACCTTCCTGACTGCACGTATGATGTCCGACGATTATCATAATTTAATATATTTTATTTTTTTAAATAACTCCCAAACCACCACCCCCACACACACCGAAATATTCAGCGAGTGCTTCGTCCCAAATTGCGGCACTTCGATACAAGCATCAATCATCTGCATCACTTTCTCGCTGACTCCTTTCACTTCATTACCAAACACCACGGCATATTTCCCGTCTTTTTTCACTTCGAAATCTTGTAGCATCAGACTCTCATCTGCTTGTTCGACGGCGAGAATGGTGTAAGCTTGTTGGCGTAAATCATGAATCGCATCCGTCGTTTTTTCAAAATATTGCCAATCCATTGATTCCGTTGCACCAATAGCCGTTTTCAGAATTTCGCGATGTGGCGGCTGTGCCGTAATGCCGCACAGATACACACCTGCACAAGCAAAGGCATCGCCTGTACGAAAGGCAGAACCAACATTCAGCCCACTTCGCACATTATCCAAGACAATGATAAGCGGCGTTTTTTCCTGTAATTTGAACTCATCAGGTGAGACGCGATTGAGTTCTTTTAATGATAATTTTCTCATGAAAAGTTCAAGTGCAAGTATCAAGTGCAAGCTCAAGTTTCGGAACGTTGCAAGCAACGTATTTTTTCATGTTGTATTTGATTTTTGGCGAAGCCAAATAAAGAAACTTGAACTTGAACTTGAAACTTGCGCTTGAATTTGTTACTTCATTTCCGCATAATATTTGAAGAAATGCGGTATCGTTTCGATGCCTTTATAATAGTTGAACACGCCATAATGCTCGTCCGGCGAATGGATATTATCCGAATCCAAACCGAAGCCCATTAAGACGGTTTTTACATTCAAAATATTTTCAAATAAAGAAACAATCGGAATACTGCCACCGCTTCGTTGTGGCAAGGGAGCTTTACCGAAGGCTTCTTGCATGGCTTTGGCTGCGGCTTTATATTCGACTGAATCTGTTGGTGTTACGGCAGGCAGACCACCATGATGCGGCGTGACTTTGACCGTTACCGAATCGGGCGCGATGCTCTCAAAATGCTTGCGGAACAACTCCGTTATTTCTTCATCTTTTTGATTCGGAACAAGGCGCATACTGATTTTGGCATAAGCCTTTGAGGGTAAGACCGTCTTTGCACCTTCTCCGATATATCCTCCCCACATACCGTTCACATCGAGTGTTGGGCGTATGGAAGTGCGTTCTAAGGTCGTGTAACCTTTTTCGCCGCGTATGTCGTTGATTTTCAGGTCATTTTTATAATATTCAAGGTCGAATGGGGCTTTGTTCATTTCGGTACGCTCAGCATCACTGACCGTCTCTACGGCATCGTAAAAACCCGGAATCGTGATGTGATTATTTTCGTCGTGCATGGAGGCAATCATCTTCGACAAGACATTAATCGGATTCGCTACCGCGCCGCCATAAACGCCGGAGTGCAAGTCTCTATCCGCACCTGTCACTTCGACCTCCACGTAGCTCAATCCGCGCAAGCCCGTTGTAATCGACGGCACATCATTCGCAATAATCGACGTGTCGGACACCAAGCAAACATCTGCCGCGAGTCGCTCGCGATTGGCTTCGATAAAAGGACCGAGATTATCCGAACCAACCTCTTCCTCGCCTTCAATCATAAACTTGACATTGCAGTGCAGCGCATCATTTTTCATCATCATTTCAAACGCCTTGATGTGCATGTACATCTGCCCCTTATCATCACATGCGCCGCGTGCGAAAATCGCGCCTTCGGGATGCAGTTTGGTTTTTTTAATCACCGGTTCAAAAGGCGGCGAAGTCCACAAATCAAGCGGGTCGGGCGGCTGCACATCGTAATGTCCATAGACCAAGACCGTTGGCAATTTTTCATCGACAATCTTCTCGCCATACACTATCGGATGTCCGGGTGTCGGGCAAATCTCCACATTATCCGCACCCGCAGCCACGAGCGCATCTCGCACAAACTCGGCAGTACGCGCCACATCCTTTGCAAAGGCTGAATCAGCACTAACAGACGGGATTCTGAGTAAGTCCAATAATTCGTTTAAGAAACGGTCTTTGTGGGTGTCGAGGTAGGTATTTAGTGCTTGCATTTTTTTTATGTTGAATGAGTGAATTTTGAATGAGCGAATGAGTGAATTTTGAATGGCGTAAACTATTGTAAATCAACCTTTTTCAAATAACACAAGCCCAAAAGCAAATCGTCATTCCGCACCGCGATGCGGAATCTGTTGTATCTTGGCACGATGTCAGACAAGAATTTCAATTTTAATTTGGTACTAAAAATCATATTTAATTTGACGGCGAAGATAAGGAATTTTGAGTTGAATTTGAGGCTTATTTTTGAACGTAAATCACCTCAATTGTATGATTATGAAATTTTATTTTGTTTTTATCATCAAAAAAGTCTAAATTTAATTTTGTTACCAACTGAACCATAAATCAATGTTAAAGGAATATGTTGAACAGAGATTGAGCTGGGAATTAGAGCAAGTAAAGAAAAAGCGTGCAAATAATCTTTCAAATGAACTGAATGTCTATGAAGAAACGTTGATATATTATTACACGATTGAAGGTTATGAACAACTCAATAAAGACCTCATTGAGGGAAAAGAAAATGAGTATGAAAAATACCTGAATCAAGTACTTGCGAAACTTCCGAATTATGAAGAAACGGTTTACAGAGGAGTAGAATTGAGTCAACGCCAAATAGAAAGATATAAGACAGCTTTTAAGAACAATAGCAAAATTATTGAATCTGCATTTGTATCTTCGAGTAAGTCGCAATTGATCGCAAATGAACATAGTAAAGCTAATGTCATTATGACTATTATCTCAAAAACGGGGAAAGAGATAACAATCTACTCTAAGTACGATTATGAACAGGAAGTGTTGTTTAAGAGTAAAAGTGCCTTTCACGTTTTGAGTGTAGATGAATCAGAACCTATTATTAATATAATTTTAGAAGAAATTGAAAATGAGTAGATTAGACCTTTTAGTAAGTAAAAGTAATGCTTTCTCGAAAGAGGATATTACGGATATATCACAACATTTATTCAGTATCATTTTGATGGATTATAATAATGTTGATGATTCCATTAAAAATAGGTATGAAGTACTTGATTTACTTGTAAATACTTTAAATAAAGCATTATATTCTAATCTTATTACAGAAAAAAGTGAAAAAGTGAAAGTCGTTTTAACTATCAATCAATTAAAATTTCAAAGAGAACTATTTGTATTGATTAATAGTGAAAATTTTGAAGAAAAACGACAAAAACTCATAGAAACTGCCGAAAGATTTGGTAAAAAAAGTCAATCTTCAGTAGGCTGAATTTAGTTACTCTTTTCTATGCTTTTCGTAGTATTGTTTGAGCCAGCAGTGGGCGATGTCGTAGTTTTCGTTTAAGTAAACTTCAAATTCATCTTCTTTTTCGCAGATATAATTTTGTGGGTAACCAATTACCACATAATCTCCTCCACCAATACCGCTTATTGTATCCGAATTAATATCAAATCTCACTTCATACGATAAAAAGCCGAGATGTCTAACCCAAAAATGTTGTTCATGTTTTGGGAAAAATACAAAGCTAATTCTCTCATTATCATGGAAAATATTAGATGAATCAAGGTCAAATGGTTCTAAATAACATTCACTATAATTCAACAATTTACCACCACCTTTTACAATTGCATTACCATCCTTGTCGAACGATGGTCGAGTTACGGTGTAGTCTTTACCTTCCTCCTTCATTTTCCAAAGTTGCACTGAATCCCAACCAACTAACTGTAAATCTTTATTCGCATAATTCTTAGCATACAATACCCACCTCGCCGTATCATACTTCCCTTCCAAACCATACTTTTTAATAATTTCAGGATAATCACCAAGACAATTTTTCTCTTTAAAAAAAGTATTTTTCACTACAAAAATGAACAAGAGAAAAACGGCGATAGCGAGTATGATTTGAATGATATTTTTCATGGAAATTAGTTTTATAAACTTTGGAAATGTATCATTCTAAACACTTCTCTCAAATATTTATTGTATATTTGAAAAAGAAACCAAAAAGGATTTATTGCTACCTTACTCATTCAACCAATCACACTATGAAATACACTTTCTTTTTCCTCACTCTAATGTTTTTCTACGCCTGTCTGCCCACAAATCAAACAGAAAAAACGATGATACCAAGCAATACCAAAACCACTGAATTTGCTCTTGTGATACATGGCGGAGCAGGTACGATTTTGAAGGAAAATATGACTCCCGAACTCGAAAAGCAATATCACAACAAATTGCGCGATGCCCTGCTGACGGGCTATAATATTTTGGAAAATGGCGGTACGAGTATAGATGCGGTAGAGGCGACAATTATGCTTATGGAAGATTCGCCGCTGTTTAATGCCGGAAAAGGAGCGGTATTTACCAATGATGGACATAATGAATTGGATGCTTCATTCATGGATGGCGCGACACAAAATGCAGGGGCAGTCGGCGGTGTGCGACATGTCAAAAATCCGATACAGGCGGCTCGTGCGGTTTTGGAAAAATCCAAACACGTTATGCTGACCGGAGCAGGGGCGGATGCTTTTGCCAAATCGCAAGGGATTGAAATGGTGGATACGAGTTATTTTTATACTGAGCGGCGATGGAAGAGTCTGCAAAATGCCAAGCGTAAAGAAGGCGGTAATTCACTGATACTTTCAGAGGATGATAATTACAAATACGGAACTGTCGGTGCAGCAGCTTTGGATAAATCCGGTAATCTGGCAGCAGGTACATCCACCGGAGGCATGACGAATAAACGCTACGGACGTATTGGTGATTCACCTATCATCGGTGCAGGTACGTATGCCAATAACGCCACATGTGCCGTATCAAGCACAGGGCATGGCGAGTATTTTATGCGCTATCTGGTCGCTTACGATATTTCGGCACGTATGGAGTACGCCGGAGAACCGCTCGAAAAAGCTGCTGATATGGTAATCAATGATAAACTAAAAGCCAAAGGTGGTTCGGGAGGCGTGATTGCCATAGATAAATACGGAAATATAGCCATGCCATTCAATACAGCAGGTATGTATCGCGGCTATGTGAAAGCTGACGGAGCGGTGAAAACTTTTTTATATAAAAGTAGCGAGTGACGAGTGGAGAGTAGAGAGTGACGAGTAATATAAATATTCGCTCGTTAGGCAATCAATAATCTAACTTACGTTTGGCTGATTTTGAAATGAGAAAAAATATTTGAAATTATTATTTTTATAAAATTAAAATTATATTTTTTATGTAGTTTTATAATCATTTATTAGTAAATTAATTACATGTTTTTATTAATTTTAAATTAATATTTTATTAAATTAATTTTATAACTTGACAATATCATGTTTTAAAAATAAAAATATGTTTGTATTTAACATGGGATATTTTTTCCGAATTTGGGCTAAAACTCGTCAGACATTTAAATATTGCTAGAAAAATATGACATCATCGGTAAATTTTGAAAATGTCAGACGAGTTTTAGCCCAAATTCAAAAGCAAAATGCCAACTATATTATATAAAAATCGAACATGACATTGTCAAGATAAACAACTAATAATTATATAAAAAAGTAGTCCTACAAATGTAATGCTGAAAGTTGGGCAAATGCCTTGCATTTCCAAAATCTATTGATACCCCACATCTTTGAGTACCCCGTTTACTAAACTTCAAAGAGTTTAGTCTCCGATAGCTATCGGAGAAGTAACGCACTGATTTTTAAGTAGTTACTAATATTTATACTTCGCTTATGTTTACTAAACTCGAAAAGTTTAGTAAACAGGATTACTTATTTTTTTTATTTAAAATACAACAATCAAAAAATACACTAATACAACATTAAAATAATTTATATGCAATTCCTAAAGATTCTTTTTGCAACTATGCTATCGGCATTGAGTTGCGCTTTATACAGTCAGGAAGTTCCTATTCTCAATTATTCTACGGACATCAACGGACAGGTTCGTTTAGAGGTCGCTTCATCAGAAGAAAATTATTATATTTTAAAAATAAGGCACGACCCCGCCGATGATTTTAACTTGCCCGTCTCCATGACACTCGGTCAAACGGGAACAACTATTATCACCGAACCTTTGGAAAGCTATCCATTGGAGCATTATCAGGTTTTGGAATATCCTGTAAATGCACCTGTAGATACAGACGGTGACGGCATTGATGACATCACCGAATTTTCAAATTTACCATTACAAAGTCCTTTAAACCATGCAAATTCCGTTGATTTTGCGAATGGGGCGGTGGCTATCAATAATTTGACGACCTTCAAACAACTATCCGTTTCCGACACGATAGTTCCTTGGGCAGAATTTTTAAATGACCAAGAGTTTGTAAAATTTATCATCGTAGCTTTAGATTCCGATACGCCCGACCTTTATTTTATCAATACCGAAACCCACTATACACATGGTGCTTTCATGGATACGATAGGCATTGATTTTACGGATATTTTCAGAGGAGAAATTGTGTATTACCCAACGGTGATATCGAATAACGGAACACCCGGAACGTTCAGTTTCAATTATTCTTTTGGCGACAATAAGGATTTTGAAATTGTTGAAAAATGTTATGAACTCATTGCTGCCAATATGCCTTTTCTCAAAAATAACTTATCCTATTTTATCACCGAAAACGGTGAATGGCAATATGATATAGATAAAGAATTTTACGATAGTTCGAGAATACATATACTTTTTGAAGCCGATATTTATGCCGATATAGATTATCTGGCACTCAATGTAGCCGAAGGATTTGGCTTTTTTCGCCTGATGGATTTGGAAGAAACACCCAATTCGAGAGACGTGGTCTTGTATGAATCGTTACCCAATTCGCTGCCGCGAGTGGGCGGAATCATGACTTCCGTTATTCAAACGCCTTTGTCGCATGTCAATCTGAGAGCCATACAAGATCATCTGCCCAATGCTTTTATCCGCGACCCTTTATCGGTGGATAGTATTGCTAATTTGATTGGTAAATACATTTATTACAAAGTAGAACAAGATAAATATGTAATAAGAGAAGCTAGTATTGATGAAGTGAATAATTGGTTTGAGGACATCCGTCCGGAGGAAGAACAAATCCCTGCCTTGAACTTGACTTATACCGATATATTGCCATTGGATGATATTGATTTCGGGATGTCAGACGGCTTTGGTGCCAAATGTGCCAATGTAGCCACCATGAGAACTTTTGGTTTTCCCGAAGGTACGATACCCGACGGGTTCGGGGTGCCGTTTTATTTCTATCAGGAATTTATGACATATAATGGTTTTTTTGATGAAATAGAAACCATGTTCGCCGACCCCGATTTTCAAGCTGATTTGGATACGCGGATTGATAGGCTAAAAGATTTGAGAAGCCGAATCAAGGACGCAGATATGCCGCAGTGGATGTTGGATGAATTACAGGCTATGCACGATTCATTTCCAGAGGGTACATCGGTGCGTTGTCGGTCAAGCACCAATAATGAAGACCTGCCGGGCTTTAGCGGTGCAGGTTTATATACTTCCAAAACACAACACCCCGACGAAGGACATATTTCTAAATCTATCAAACAAGTCTATGCCAGTATGTGGAATTTCAGAGCCTATGACGAGCGGGATTTTTATAGGGTAGATCAGTATGTGGCTTCTATGGGCGTATTGTGTCATCCCAATTATTCGGATGAAAAAGCAAACGGCGTAGGAGTCAGCACCGACCCGATTTATCAAACCGACCATACTTTTTATTTGAATACCCAAGTAGGGGAGGATTTGGTGACGAATCCCGATGCGTTTTCTGCCCCCGAAGAAATTTTATTGGATAGGGTCTCCATTACCGAAGATGATTATATTGTCATCAGGTATTCGAGCCTTGTACCGGATCAAGAACTGATTATGGACGAAAATTATCTAGACCAAATGAGAGATTTTTTAGGCACGATTCACGATGAATTTAAAATTTTATATAATGCCGAAGATGCTGAAGGCTTTGCAATGGATATAGAATATAAGATTACGAGTGACGACCAACTGATTATCAAACAAGCCCGTCCGTGGGCTTCTTTTTGGTCGGATGTAGCAATTTCCGTTGAATCTGTACCGGAAATCACAGGCATCAATATGAGATATTTTCCCAATCCTGTCAATGATTATCTCAATATTCAATGTACCGATTGTGATGCAACAAGCATATATGTCAGTAATTTGGCAGGACAACAAATGCTACAAAAAACCTTTGATTTTAACCGGACTAACTTATTACAAATTCCGGTTAATCATTTACCAAAAGGCATATACATCATCAATGGAAGGGGAGAGTATGGTGAAATTTATTTCGCAAAGAAATTTTTTGTATATTAAATGGAGAGTGGGAGAGTAGAGAGTGGGAGAGTAGAGAGTAGAGAGTGTAGAGTGTAGAGTAGAGAGTGTAGAGTGTAGAGTGTGAGAGTGGAGAGTGTAGAGTGTGAGAGTGGAGAGTGACGAAAATACAGGTAAAAGCTCTCCACTCTCACACTCTTCACTCTCTTCACTCTCACACTCTCCACCAATACCCTTTCTTTTTTCAAAGTTTCATAAATATTCGATTGATTTTTATCTAAATGTTTGTTGATGCTAAAGAAAAAGGTCGTGCCTTTGCCTTCTTCTGATTCAAACCAAATTTCGCCTTCGTGATTGTCAACGATGCGTTTGCAGAGGGCAAGTCCGATGCCGCTTCCTTTAAATTCATCATTAGAATTAAGGCGTTTGAAAATCTCAAAAACCCGTTCTTTATATTCCGAACTGATACCTATGCCATTGTCTTTAACTTGGAATAGAAACATCTTGTCATCTTCACTCACCAAATTGACTTCAACACGAGGTTTTTCTTTTTTATTAAACTTAATAGCGTTGACAATCAGGTTATAAAATATAGCACCAATTTGTGTAGCGTCACAAAAAACGCTATCAGGAAGTGTATCGATAGTAACTATGGCTTGGCGTTCTTCGATATAATTTCTAATGTCCAGCATCTTTTTTTCTACGACCGAGTTGAGGTTACATATTTCAAAATTGGCATTTTGCAAGCCCACTCTGGAAAAACTCAGCAAGCCTTTAATTAAGCCCGACATGCGATTGACTCCGTCAACAGCAAAGCCAATGTATTCTTTTCCGGCATCATCTATTTTATTATTATATTTTCTACCGATGAGTTGAACAAAACTACCCACCATACGGAGTGGCTCTTGCAAATCGTGAGAAGCGATGTAAGCGAATTGCTCCAGTTCTTTATTAGAGCGTTGGAGTTCTTTTATAGTATCTTCAAGTTGTTTTTCGGCTTCAGTGAGTTTTTGTTCGCGCTCCCGCAGCTGGTCTTCGGTACGTTGGCGCACTGCTATTTCTGCATTGAGTTTGGCATTATAGGCTTCGAGTTCGCGGCTTCTTCTGCGGATGGCTTTATTGCGATAATAGTTGTACAGAAAAATAATGAATGCTGCTGATATGACAACTATTCCCCAAAACCACCAGGTCCACCAGTAAGGTGGTATAACTTTAATTTTTATGGATGTACCGACTTTGTTCCACTTCTTATCATTATTGCTGCCTTTTATACGGAAGGTATAAGTGCCGCCATTGAGGTTGGTATAACTGGCGAAATTTCTGTTGCCTGAATTTATCCAATTCTCATCAAAGCCTTCCAACTTATACCGGTACTCATTTCGGGAAGATTGGATATAATTAAGGGCTGCAAATCTTATCGTAAAATAGTTTTGCTCGTGTGAGAGTTCGATTTCATCTAAGGTATGTAAAGGTTGGTCAAAGGTTTGTTCTTTATTAAATATTTCAAATCCGGTAATAACAATTTGAGGCGTGTGTTGATTCGGTATTACATCTTTAGGAGCAAATTTAGAGTAACCTTGATTTCCACCAAAATAAAAGTTACCATATTGATCCCTTGTAGTGGACAGCCAATTAAAAGTATTGCCTTGCAAACCATCTTCTTTGAAAAAATACTGTATTTCTTCGGTATCGGGGTCTAGGCAGAATACCCCCTGTCGTGTAGCTCCCCATACTCTGTTCTCATCGTCTATTTGCAAAGAAACCATATTGGTCATTTCCAAATCCTGCTCTTTTCCATAATTCATAAATCTGTCTTCTTTGGGTAGATAACGAGCAAGTCCGGCTTCAGTAGCTATCCAGTAATGATCGTTTTTGATAGCCATTTGAGTGGTTCTGTTACTGCATATCGAATTGGTATCCTCAGGAAGATGAGTATATTTATGCATCACAAATTCTCCATCGGCATCAACACTTAATTTGTTTAAGCCATTCCATGTTGTCAACCATATATTACCGTGAGTATCTTCTGTAATCGTGGTAGCTTCAGTTGTTAGGGCATCAGGATTGCCGATGGTTTTTATTTCCATCAATTCATATCGAATAGGATTTTCATCTTCATAGACTCTTGTGAGTCCACTTCCTGTACCTATCCATACACGTCCTTTAGAATCCTTGAAATAACAACTTACTCTAACATCTTGAATCTTTTTTTCAGTGTCTCGGGGAACATAATTGGTAAAGGTTTCTTTATGGATATCAAAAATGGAATAGCCCAAATCGGTACCTAACCATATATCACCTGATTCAAGGCGAAGAATATCTAAAACATTAGCATTCGCCAATGCTGTAGGATTGTTGGGATTAGCACTAAAGACCTCTTTATCACCGGTCAGAGGATTGTACTTTATCAAACCTATATCCCATGCACCCAACCAATGAGTATGCTCATCTTCAACAATGACGGACTGTATAGAGTAGTTGAAGTTAGTTTCAGCGGGAGTCATCATGGCTCTAAACCGTATGCTCGGGCTATCATACCGACTAATGCCACCGGTTGTGCTTGCCCATACACACCCAATATCATCTACAAAAACATTTCTTACTATATTATTTATCAAAGACCCATCATAGTTATTATTTCGGTAAGATTTAAAATCTAAATCAGGAATAGTATGCGATACATGAGCATCTATAAATTGAATATTACCGACTTCAGCCAAATCTGCTACACCGATTCCATAGCCCGTACCTATCCAGAGTAAACCGTCTTTGTCTTCATTGATAGTATAAATAGCATTATTTGGAATGCTGTTTTTGTCATTTGAATTATTTTTATAATATATAAACTGTGGTGAAAATGATGTCTCGTTTTTATATTCCGCATCAGGAATCATCAAATTTAAACCACTGTTGAAAGTACCCACCCATATCCGCTGCTTACTGTCTTCAAATAAAGCCCAGACATTATTGCCACTGATACTTTCTTTATTTAGAGGGTTATACTTAAAATGTTTGAAGGTAGCCTCTGACAATCCTGCTTCTGAAGGCAATAATAAGTTGAGCCCACCCCCCCAAGTGCCTACCCATATACGCCCTTTGCTATCTTCCAACAGAGACAAGACAGCGTTCTTACTCAACGATGTCGAGTCCTTGTCATCGGGCATAAAACGCGCTACTACCCCATGTTGTTTGTCAATAACATTTAAGCCTTTT
The DNA here is from genome assembly GCA_938028705.1 of uncultured Saprospiraceae bacterium. GTDB lineage: Bacteria > Bacteroidota > Bacteroidia > Chitinophagales > Saprospiraceae > JAHDEO01. The sequence goes on from CALIZI010000326.1 coordinate 26,542, forward strand.
TCCGTACCTACCCATATTCGCCCCTTACTATCTTCCATCAGGCACAGCGTTTCCCGGCTGCTTAGTGTTTGAGGATTATCAGGGTCATGTAAATAATGAGTGTAAGTTGATGTTTTTGTATCGTAGCAGCTTACACCGTTATCTTGCGTACCTATCCACAAATAATTCTCACTATCTACCAACAAGCATTTAATCTGATTACCTATTGGTGTATTTATATTATCATCATCATGGTAAAAGGCTTTAAAATTTGCTCCGTCATATCTAACCAGTCCATGAGAAGTACCTATCCATATAAATCCGCTTTTATCTTTTACTATCTGATAAGTCATGTTATCAGGCAAGCCATTTTCATAAGTAAAACTCTCAAATTGAATGTAGGGAAACTCTTTTGAATAAATATTAAAAGTTAATAAAAGTATGCAGCATAGAGTTAATAATTTACACTTATAAATCATAAGGAAAGATATATTTATGCTTGTATAAGTACACTGTAAAATAAATTTCTTTATTTTTTGAATATCTAATAATGACTAGACTTTGGACATTTTGGAAATTAGGCAACTGGGATCTTCGGTTTTAAATCGTAAGTAATTGATTATCAATTATTTTATTTTTATTATAACTAAAAAATATTTAATTATTTTTATTTTATAATAAATTAATAAAAATCCCGATAGCTATCGGGATACCTAATACCGAATTTCCTAACTCCCCAATGTCCAAAGTCCAAATAATGAATAAGAAATATCGAATTATGAAGTATAATAAATTAGGGTAAAAATTTGATTTACATAATTTTACACAAAAAAAATACTTTAATATTCCTTGTTCGATATTCATTATTCATTATTCAAAACAAAGTTAAAAAAAATTTTACAATGTAATCAGTTCATGTATAAGTTATATTAAATAAAACGATGATTTATGAAAAACAGGTTGAAGGGAAAACAAAAGTAACAATTTATGTATTTTGAATAGTCTAACGATAACTTAAAAGAACGATATTATCATTGAATAGTTACAAAATTACTGTATAAAGTTGCAAATTAGGTAGCGCAAATATAGTTTTCTGTTTGTATTTGTGCAAAGAACTGTAAACAAATAACATAGAACTTGAGTATTAGACTTTGGACAAAGGAAATTGGGGAATTAGGGAATTAGGAAATTCGGTAATCCCGATAACTATCGGAACTTTTTTAGATTTTTACAAAAAATAATTAATTACATGTTTTATTTTGTTAATAAAATTCATTCGATTGATTATCAATGAGTTACGATTGTAAACCTAATTTCCCAATTTCCTAATTCCCATTTTGTCCAAAGTCCAATTGAGTAGTATAAAAAGATAATTACATTGACGTTTTTTCTATTTTTAAAAAAGTAATTATAAGGACACTATAATTTTCAAAACTTCTTACCTTTGCAAATCAAGCACCAAATGACAAAATTCAAATTCCAAATAACAAGCACCAAATGACAAGCACCAAATGACAAGCACCAAATAACAAGCACCAAATAACAAGCACCAAATGACAAGCACCAAATGACAAGCACCAAATGACAAGCACCAAATGACAAGCACCAAATAACAAGCACCAAATGACAAGCACCAAATAACAAGCACCAAATGACAAGCACCAAATGACAAGCACCAAATAACAAGCACCAAATAACAAGCACCAAATGACAAGCACCAAATGACAAGCACCAAATAACAAGCACCAAATGACAAGCACCAAATGACAAGCACCAAATAACAAGCACCAAATAACAAGCACCAAATGACAAGCACCAAATGACAAGCACCAAATAACAAGCA
>CALIZI010000327.1 GCA_938028705.1 uncultured Saprospiraceae bacterium
ATCAATATTTTACGAATTTTAAATTAACTTGACGATATTGTATTTTAAAAAATAATAATATACTTGTGTTTAGGGTGGAATATTTTTTCCGAATTTGGGCTAAAACTCGTCAGACATTTTCAAAATCTACCGATGAACTCATATTTTCCGACAAAGTTTAAATGTCAGACGAGTTTTAGCCCAAATTCAAGGTAAAATGCAAATCAGCATAAGTTATTGATAATGAGCGTTTTATCTAATTGCCCAGTTTCCTAATTACTTAGACTTTGGACAAAGGAAATTGGGGAATTGGGAAATTAGGTAATCCCTTCTGTTTTAGATTTTTACAAAAAATAATTAATAACATGTTTTATTTTATTAATAAAATTCATTCAATTGATTACGATTGTAAACCTAATTTCCCTCTCGGCTCAGCCGAGACTAGTTCCCATTTTGTCCAAAGTCCAGCATAGAATAACCGCATTAAACATTAAGCCATTCCACAATATGACAACAGACTTCGATGTTCATCTAAATTTTGCATTAAAAAACCTTGAACCTAATTAAAGTGAGTTTTTGAACTTTTTGATGTGAAGATTTTACACTCATACGATTAAAAAAATAAGTGTAAAAGTCGTCATCAAAACACTAAAAACTTATACAAATCAAATACAATACATATCTGTGTCGGCGTACGAGACAGCAGGTAGGTGTAGTATAGCTACATCCACAAATTTCATATTTGATGGATGGGCTAAGGTGCATTTCTATGCACATAAGTAATTGATTATTAATTTTTTAAATTAAAAAACAGCGCAAGTGAAAAAGCACTTTTATTTTCGTTTGCCCTGACAAAAAACAATCTCTAATCATGAAGAATTATTTGATTTTTATTATCGCACTTTTTATGTCGGGTATGCTTCATGCACAATCCGAAGAATGTGGTACTATCCCAACAACAGAAGAACTTGAATACATGGAAGTCACACAAGCAGCAAGAACAAGCTTCTCTCAAGACCCCGCAGATGGCAACGTTACTCAAATACCTATTGTCAATCACATCGTCAGGAGGTCCAACGGTACGGGCGGACTCGCAGCTACACAACTTACCACTGCCATTCAGAATTTGAATACTTTTTATGCTACGGCGAGTATTGAATTTGTGGAATGCGAAGCAGTCAGATTTATTGACAGTGATACTTGGTTCGACTTTAACGCATCACAAGATTTTGACATCCGAAGTGCCAATAATGTGGTAGGTTCACTCAATATTTATCATTTCAATACAGTCACTAGTTCGTCGGGAAGTAATCTTTGCGGTTATGCCTCTTTCCCTAGTGCCACTCCTAGAGACAGAATCATGATGAGGAGTTCGTGTACCACCAACGGTTCTACTTTAATACATGAAATAGGACACTTCTTATCCTTGTTTCATACTCATGGTACTTCCAATTGTGGCACTACAGATGAACTTGTGAACGGTTCTAACTGCGGCACCGCCGGAGATAGAGTTTGTGATACTCCTGCTGACCCGAATCTTCGTTATAATCCTCCTGCGGATGATTGTGCTGCCTTTTGGGTAGGTGCCGGTTGCACATATACAGGTACTTTCACAGACCCTAACGGACAACAATATACACCGCAAACCGATAATATTATGTCTTATAGCAGTACCTCATGCAGGAGTATATTTACGGCTGGGCAATTTCAGCGTGCAGCATTCAGTGCTACGAATGAGCGTAATTACTTATCCTGTGCAGGTGGCGGCGGCACTTGCTCGTCAACGGTGACAACCTTCCCTCACACAGAGAGTTTTGAATCTGCCGCTTCATTGTGGTCTCCCATTTCTACAAGTACCACATGCTCAGGGGAATGGGCTAGAAATTCGGGTGGTACAGGTTCGGCAGATACAGGTCCCTCAAGTGCAAATGACGGTACATTTTATCTATATACAGAGGCATCCAGTTGTTTTAATAGCATTATGTTACTTGAGAGCCCTTGCTTCGATATGTCTGGACTAAGCAACCCGGAAATTACTTTTGATTATCACATGTACGGTGTCAATATGGGTAATCTTTTCTTGCAGGTCAGTACGGACCAAGGTGATTCATGGACGACTTTGCAAACTATATCAGGACAACAGCAAACTTCTCATGCAGCAGCCTGGACAACCGAGACCGTCTCATTAAGTGCTTACAGCGGTCAAACTGTTAAATTACGCTTTAGAGGAGCCGTAGATTTCGGTTTTACCAGCGATATGGCGATTGACAATATTGAGGTCACAGGCACACAGGCTTGTACCCTTTCAGCCAGCCCTTCAACAGTGAATGTTGATGAAAATGCCGGTAGTGCTTCTTTTTCCGTTACAAGTAATAGTAGTTGGACAGTAAGCGATAATGCAGCTTGGATTACGCTGAATACTACAAGCGGAACAAATAATGGCACAGTCAGCTTCAATGTAACTGCCAATACTTTAACAGCTCAACGCACAGGCACTATCACGGTTTCTTGTAGTGGAACATCTGCAACCGTTACTGTAAATCAGAACGGTATTACCCCACTTGGCTGCCAATCACCAATCACGAGTTTCCCTTATTCAGAAAGTTTTGAAGCGGCTACATCAGAGTGGGCACCTATTTCCACAAGCACATCATGTTCAGGTGATTGGGCGCGAGATTCAGGTGGTACCAACTCGTCTTCGACGGGTCCGGCTACAGGAAGTGACGGAGCATTCTATTTATATACAGAGGCTTCCGGTTGTAGTAATAGAGAAATGATAGTAGAAAGCCCTTGTTTTGATTTGTCAGGACAAAGCAACCTTGAACTTACTTTTGATTATCACATGTATGGCTCAAATATGGGTAATTTATTTTTAGAAGTCAGTAATGACCAAGGAACTTCATGGGCTGGTCTTTGGACGAGGTCAGGTCAACAACAGACCTCAAATGCCGCAGCTTGGATTACCGAAACAATCTCATTAAGCAGTTACAGTAATCAAACCATTATCCTGCGCTTTAGAGGTATAACGGGAAGTAGTTTTAGAAGTGATATGGCGATTGACAATATCGGACTTCAAGACGCACAACCAACTTGCACCCTTTCAGCCAGTCCTACAACGGTGAGTGTTGATCATAATGTAAATAGTGCTTCTTTTTCAGTTACCAGCAACAGTAGTTGGACGGTAACGGATAATGCAGCTTGGATTACGCTCAATACAACAAGCGGAACAAACAACGGTACAGTCAGTTTCAATGTAACCGCCAATTCTGCTCAAACTCCGCGAACAGGCACGATTACGATTTCTTGTAATGGAACTTCTGCGACTGTTAGCGTAACACAGGACGGTATGCCTCCTAATCCAACTTGCCAAACCGTGAGTACTTTTCCCTATACAGAAAGTTTTGAATCAACTACCTCATTATGGAGTCCTATTTCCACAAGCACATCATGTTCAGGTGATTGGGCGCGAGATTCCGGTGGTACCAACTCGTCTTCGACGGGTCCGGCTACAGGAAGTGACGGAGCGTTTTATTTATATACAGAGGCTTCCAGTTGTAGCAATAGAGAAATGATAGTAGAAAGCCCTTGTTTTGATTTGTCAGGACAAAGCAACCTTGAACTTACTTTTGATTATCACATGTATGGCTCAAATATGGGTGATTTATTTTTAGAAGTCAGTAATGACCAAGGAACTTCATGGGCTGGTCTTTGGACGAGGTCAGGTCAACAACAGACCTCAAATGCCGCAGCTTGGATTACCGAAACAATCTCATTAAACAGTTACAGTAATCAAACCATTATCTTGCGCTTTAGAGGTATAACGGGAAGTAGTTTTAGAAGTGATATGGCGATTGACAATATCGGACTTCAAGATTCACAACCGACCTGTACACTTTCAGCCAGTCCTACAACAGTGAATATGAATAGTGCCGCAAGCAGTGCTTCTTTTTCAGTTACGAGTAACAGTAGTTGGACAGTAACTGACAATGCAGCATGGATTACGCTGAATACAACAAGCGGTGCAAACAATGGCACAGTCAGCTTCAGTGTAACTGCCAATACTGCAACTAATCAACGTACTGGTGTTATAACGGTTTCATGCAATGGAACATCTGCAACCGTTACCGTCACTCAAGATAGTTTTATACCGCCTACATGTCAGACAGTCAGTTCTTTCCCATATACAGAAAGTTTTGAAGCGGCTACATCACTGTGGGCTCCTATTTCTGCAAGTACCTCATGTAATGGAGATTGGACAAGAGATGCCAGCGGTACAGGCTCATCGGGAACAGGACCATCGGCTGCAAGTGACGGCACGTATTATTTATACACAGAATCTTCTTCCAGTTGTAGCAATACTGAAATGATTGTTGAAAGTCCTTGTTTTGATTTATCAGGACTAAGCAATCCCGAAGTTGCTTTCGACTATCATAAGTATGGATCCAATATGGGTGATTTATTCCTTGAAGTCAGTACAAATCAAGGCAGTTCTTGGACGACACTCCAAACCATTGTCGGTCAGCAGCAAACCTCTAATGCAGCAGCATGGACAACCGAAACTGTTTCGTTAAGTGCTTACAGTGGTCAAACAATTATCTTGCGCTTTAGAGGTATAACGGGAAGTAGTTTTAGAAGTGATATGGCGATTGATAATATCAGTATATCGCAACCGATTAATTGCACACCACTCGTTACGAGTTTCCCATACACTGAAAGTTTTGAATCGGCTACATCATTGTGGGCTCCTATTTCTGCAAGTACCTCATGTAACGGAGATTGGACAAGAGATGCCAGTGGTACAGGTTCGTCAGGAACAGGGCCCTCCGCTGCAAATGACGGAACTTATTATTTATATACGGAGTCTTCATCCACTTGTAGCAATACAGAAATGATTGTTGAAAGCCCATGTTTTAATTTATCAGGACAAGGCAATCTCGATTTTATTTTCAGCTATCACATGTATGGTTCCACTATGGGCGATTTGTTTGTGGAAATCAGTACAGACGGTGGCAGTTCTTGGACAACCGCTTGGACCAGATCCGGACAACAACATACATCCAACGGTGCAGCTTGGAGTGGCGGAGCATTTTCACTGCCCACTAACCAAACCGTCAAATTACGCTTCCGCGGCGTTACAGGCACTAGTTTTAGAAGTGATATGGCAATTGACTATATCAGAATAGAACCCAGTGCCGACAAGCAAGCTGTAGATGCTAGCATTGATACACGCAATTATCCAAACCCATTTTCACAACAGACGACAATAGAATTTGACCTGCCTAAAGATGTGCCGGTTACACTATTTGTATCTGATATGATGGGGAAAAGGGTAGCTGTTATTTTGGATGCTGAACAAAGACACTCAGGCGCACATCAAGTGACCTTTGACGGAAGTGCTTATCCGGCAGGTATGTATTATTACACCATACAAGCAGGTGAATATACAGTAACAAAGAAAATGATCCTAAGCAAATAATTTACCCTCACTAACAGATGTTGGGTTGATTGGGCAGGGCATTCCATTGTGGTGTCCTGCCACCTTTTTTTTAGGAAACAAAGAAAAATTCCAATTCAAACGTGTTTTTACGCAATATTTCGTTGGAATTTGGTGCTTGGATTTAGGATTTTATTAACTTGACAATGTCATGTTTAAAAAATAAAAATGTGTTTATACTTGAAATGGGATATTTTTTCCGAATTTGGGCTAAAACTCGTCAGACATTTAAACTTTACCGAAAAAATATGAGTTCATTGGTGAATTTTGAAAATGTCTGACGAGTTTTAGGTCAAATTCATATCGAAGCACCTATTTATATTTATAGTAAACAAAAATCTAATTTAACATTGTCAAGGTAGGACACAAATGGGTACGAACTATTGGATTTGAATAAATTATACGCTTGGAGAACGAGGAAACTCCGGCTGATAAAATTAATGCCTTGAAAAGTAATTGATAAAAATTTCATGCAGTCCTAAAAACATTTTTCCTGTCTTTATTACAATATTTTCAAGCACTTCTTTTATTCCTTTTATTGATTAAATTTAAAAAATATAAACAAAATGTACTTTTTGTGAATTGATTATCAATTAATTATGAAGATGTTACAAATTGTAAAGTATTTGTTACAAATATGCAAGTCCTAAGAGCAAAATCATCCTTCCTTTGCAATAACATTTTTTAACTATTTAAATTATTTTATTATGGCACAAAAAGTCGCATTAGAAGGATTAGGGGGTGAGAGAGGTAAATTTCTTACTCACGGCCACGGTGGTTATCTAAAATCCAGCGTAGGAGACGCTCAGACTTTCATGATGGAAACACTAGACAATGGGCGTATAACTTTAGCTTGTACCGGAAGTTTGTCAGGTAATTATTTTGAACATGATACCAGTGGCTATATGCATGGTACCAGCGGAGGAACAGAATGGATAGTTCATCATCAGAACAATGGTTCTATTGCTTTACAAGTACCCGGCGTGGATATGTATTTAAGCCATGCTTACAGCAAACTCGGCTATCAAGGTAAAGTAGGCGGAGATGGCGAATTGTGGAAAATAAAGAAACTGTAGCTATAAAGGCTCAACAAATGAAATTAAAGGTTGTCAATATTATATTGGCAACCTTTTTTTAGTAGTTCTTACCGTATATAGCAAGAAAACTCTAACGGAGTAAAATAAAATTCCAAAAAATATCAGTACATCTCACCTTCTATATCCATTCTCCACACAGTCATCGTTCAAAAATTTCATTGAAATCTTCATACACGCACAAAATTTTCATATATTGGCTGCAAACTGAAAACAATATGATTCGGAATATCACTTATCTCTTGACAATCATGCTGTTCTGTACAGGTGTACAGGCACAGGAGACCGCTGTATTTCGGGATGCGAAAGAAGCCTACAAACGCGGTATGGAACACTATGAGCAAGGTTTTTTCGGAGCCGCACAACAGGAATTTCGTAAGGTCGCGAAGTGGGAAGGTGAGGTGCAGCAAAGCAATGCGAAGATATTGGTGACTCGTGCAAAATTGTACGATGCCCTGAGTGCCATCCGGCTCGGACGACCCGACGGCGAGCGACTGACGTTGGATTTTATCAGAGACCACGAACCCTCCGATATTGCCGATGTCGCTAAGTTAGAAATTAGTAATTTTTATTATACCGAACACCAATACGACCAAGCCATCAGCTACCTCGAAAGCATCAACGAACTCACCCTTAGCAATGAGCAAATCATTGAACGCAAGTTCAAATTAGCTTATTCGTATTTCGTGACCAAACAATTTATTGAAGCACGAATTTTATTTTCAGAAATTAAAGATATTCAAGATACGTATTATTATCCGGCGAATTATTATTATGGTGTCGCCGCCTTTTTTGAGGATGATTACGATAGTGCGCTTGCTGCTTTTCAGAAGGTAGAAACCTCCAAAAAATATGGTCGGGTCGTACCTTATTATATAGCACAAATTTATTTTGCACGCGAACAATACGACGAACTCATCAGCTATGCCACGCCCCTATCGCAAGACCCTGCGATGCGCTACGGTTTGGAAATCAATAAGTTGATTGGCAATGCGTGGTTTGAGCGTGGCGACTACCCACGCGCGCTCCCCTACCTCATCAGATACAACGATGAAGCTACCGAAATCTCCGAAAAAGACGCTTACCAACTCGCCTTCACGCAGTACCAATTAGGCGAGTATTCGCGTGCCATTCCGAGTTTCGAGGAGTTGCGGAATGTCGATAGTCCGCTTGGTCAAAATGCCCTCTACAACCTCGCCGACAGCTACCTCCGAACAGGCAATAAAACGACTGCCCGAAACGCTTTTTTGCTCGCAAGCCGCATGAATTATGACCGCGAAATTCAGGAAATTTGTCGCTTCAATTATGCCAAAACTTCCTACGATTTGGGCAATGACCGCGATGCCATTCGTGCCTTGCGCGAAATACCGAAGAGTTCTGCTTATCATGCCGAAGCACAGGAATTATTGAGCGATGTTTTTGTCAATTCGCGGGATTACGAAAACGCCTTGGAACTCCTCGACCGTATGCCCGACAAAACACCTCGCATGGTGGAAGCCTATCAAAAAGTTGCCTATTCGCGTGGTGTACAATTGTATAATGATGACCGCCGAAACGAGGCAAGAAACATGTTCGGAATTGCCCTCCAAAATACGCCGAATCGGAAAACCAAAGCCCTGACTTACTATTGGTTGGGTGAAATGGATTATGCCGATGATGACTATAAAGGCGCAGTATCGAATTACCAAAAATTCCTTGATGTGGCTTACCGGATTCCTGATTTGCCCGATGAAGCCTCCGAATTTACCGCTCATTATAATCTCGCTTATGCCTATTTCAAACAAGAAAAATACGACCTTGCCGCCGAAAATTTTCAAGATGCAGTGAACGGTTTGCGGCTCAATCTGCGGCGTGTGCAAAACAGCTATGTCAGTGAGCAGATTCTGCCCGATGCGACGCTTCGTGCCGCTGATTCATATTTTAAAATTAATAATTATCCAAAAGCCATTCAATATTATAATGATGTCATCAATTATAAATACGATGATTACCATTATGCCCTTTTCCAACGTGCTATCATTCAGGGTTTGCGAAATCCGAATGACCCCGCAGAAGGATTATTGGCTATGGAAAATTTATATAAGAAATATCCTGATTCAGATTATGCGGATGATGCGATATTCAGCAATGGCGAAACCTATCTCAACTTTGGAAATTTTGACCGCGCCAAGTCTGAATTTGAAAAATTGCTGAACCGCTACACACAAAGCGAATACGCTAATCAGGCTTTGACCAAACTTGGTCTTATCCACATCAATCAGGGCGATTATCTGTCTGCTTTGGGTCGCTATAAAAGTGTTTTTAATTATAATCCAAATTCGCAGGAAGCAGAAAATGCCCTCAAGGGCATCAAAGCAGCTTATACCGAACTCGACGACCTTGACGGCTATTTTACCTTCATCAACAACCTGCCCGGCTACAAAGTTACCGACCTCGAAAAAGAGAATATTCTCTTCAATGCCGCAGAATCACATTACGAAAATGGTGACTACACTCGCGCCGCCAATGCCTATACCAAATATCTCCGGCAATACCCCAACAGTACGAGTGCGCTGTCGGCATATTATCGGCGTGCGGAGAGTTTGTATATCGAAAAACAATATAATAAAGCCTACGATGATTACGTGGAAGTCATCGGCAAAGGTAGCAGCAATTACGCCGAACCTGCCGCCTCAAAAGCTGCCCTGATTGCCTACAATCATTTGCAGGATTTTGATGCGGCACTCCGCTGGTATGAGCGTCAATTGGTCTTTGTAGGCGACCATGAAACCCGTCGAATGAAGCCGCTGTTTGGCGCAGTGCGTAGTGCCTATCGTGCGGGTAAATTATCGGAAAAACTTGCCCTTGCCGAAGCCCTCAAAGCCGATGACCACCTTAGCAAACGCGAGCGCGGAGAGGTGGCTTACTACATCGCCAAAACCACCCTTGCCGATAATAATCTCAACCTCGCCCGCGACTACTTCAACGAAGTCATCACCCTCACCGATGATGAACGTGCCGCCGAAGCCCGTTATCAAATCGCCAATATTTATTACCTCCAACGCGACCTCAATACCGCCCAACAACTCGCCCTCAATGCCCACAAAGAAATTGCCGGATACGAATATTGGCTCGGTAAAAGCGTTATCCTGCTTGCCGATATTTTTACCGAACAAAAAGATTATTTTAATGCCCGTGCTGCCTTAGAAAGCATCCTTGAAAATTATACCAAAAAAGATGATGTATTACAAACGGCTCAGGAAAATCTGGCAACATTAGATAAACTGGAACAGGAAGAAAGTCGCGTCATTCCTGATGCCCAACCCGAAAGTGATAATCTTGAAATGGAAGAAGATGATCCGTGATTAAATGTAAAATGTAGAATAATAAATGTAAAATGTAAAAGTGGCGATAGTCAATGTCATTTAGTTAAGCAAATTTAGATTTTGCATTAACTAAAAATAAATTTATAAATGCTTTGAATAAAAATGTTTACATTAATTTTGTAGTCGCATAGCGACGGCACTATTTGTAACCGAATGTCTCCCCCAACCTCTAAAGGCGCATCGCGCCGACACCCTCAACACCCTTTTTAAGAGTGCTTCCGATAGCTATCGGAACTATGCGGCTATGGAAGTGTGGGTTAGCTGTTGGTTACAAATGGGGTCAGAGCTAACGCTCTTGCAAAATCAACATAAAAATATCTGTTACACATTTTATTTTAAATAAAGTATTCTGCAAATTTCCTTAACTAAATGACATTGTGGCGATAGTACATGAAGTGGAGTATTGGTAAAATTAATGTATAATATTTTTTATTATTTTAATGAAATTAAAATATATAATTTGATTTATTTTTAAATTTATTTTTTATAAAATTACAAATAAAATTATTTTAAAATATTTAATTTCACGTACTATCGTCAACTTTTACAACTTGTCCCGATGAATATCGTGGATTTTACATTTATTATTTTAAATTTTACATTAAAAAAATAATATAGTCATGAAGGCTTACCCTCTAATCTTGTTTTTGATGTGTTCGTTTGCGCTGTATGCACAACCGGAGGAAGAGGTGGATGTCACCAAGACCTTTAATGCTGCTGTGCAGGATGCCAAAAAATATAGCCCCTCTCCCACCCTGCCCGCAGTACCCGAAAACAGCCGCAACAGTGAGTATAGAATCCCGACCAAACTGCTAACGGTAGCGTACGAAGCACCCACGATAAAGCCCATTGCCATGCGTAGGGATGAGCCGGAACAAGCCAAGCGAATTTGGGCAAAAGCAGGTTACGGTATGCCCAATCAACCTTACCTTGAGTTCAAATTCAATAATGGTAAATCGGATAATATTGATTTCAATATTCATGCCCGCCACCATTCTGCCAATAATCATCAAAGGGTGAGACATCAGCGTTTTGGCAATACCGACGGTTTCATAGATGGCACCTATTATACAGAGGCTTTTGCCATAGGCGGCAAGTTAGGTTTCGACCTCGACCAACATCATTTTTATGGTCACAATGATACACTGATACTTTCAAAGGCACAGGTCTTTCAGCGTTTTTCGACTGCCTACGGAGAGCTTCGTTTGTTAAATACCCAACCCACACAAGGTGATTTGAATTACTGGTTGACCGTTGATTTTCATACCACCAATGACCGCTATGATGCCTGGGAATTTCGCCCCGGATTTGAAGGTGGCATAAGGAAATGGCTGGGTGAAAATTGGCTGGAAGTCACCTTTGATGAACACTATCGTTACTTTACAGATTTTAATGGTACGTTTGCCACCCGACAAACGGATAATCTGCTGATTATTCAACCTAATTTTGTCTTCAATGCCGCACCATTCAAATTAAAAATCGGTGCATATTTGGGTTTTGATGATGAGTTTGTTTCTTATCCCGATATTGAGGCAAGTGTCGCTATGCTTGATGGTACGGTGACGCTATTTGGCGGTTGGAACGGTGAAATCCGGCAGGCACAATTCCGTCAATTCGGACAATATAACCCTTTTATAAAATCTGTTTTGACTTTAAAAAATACACGCCTCCAACATCGCTACGGTGGTGTAAAGGGCAAAGCCGCAGGTATTAATTTTGAACTTCGCGCTACGCAAAAGCCTGTCGAAAACCTAGCGATGTACCTCACCGATTATAGTGACGACAACCGACGATTTGATATAGTGTATGACTCCGTTGCCACTATATTCGCTTTAGACGGTACAGCCGATTTTGATATTTTAAAAAGTATAAAAACTACGCTGTCTGCCACCTACAATACCTTTCGTAATGAAGATCCGCACTGGCATTTACCAACATTTGAAAGCGACATCGCCGCAGCCTATACCTATAATGACCAACTGGGTTTGAATGCCTCATTATACCTAGCATCAGGTGCGCCCTACCTCACCCGCGAAGGCATACCCCAACAATTATCTCCTCTATTAGATTTGAATATTGGCGGTACATACCATATAAACGATAATTTTTCTCTATTTTTGGACGTAAATAATTTATTATCATCTAATTACCAACGCTGGAACCGATATCCTCAATTGGGATTGAATTTTATTGGTGGTGTGATGTTTAGATATTAAAAATAATACAATTGATTGGCAGAATGTTTTTTACACAAAATATAAGTAAGCCGTTTGGTAAACTTTTCAAGTTTGCTAAACGTGGGCAGATTACTAAAATTTGTAACTATCCAAATTATCAGTACATTGCTTCTCCGATAGCTATCGGAGACCAAACTTTTTGAAGTTTAGCAAACGGAGTATTTAATTTTTTGTTTTATATTTTAAAATTAGATTCGAAAAGTGACAACTACTTTTGTGCGAAACTCAAACATGTCAAAAATAATTTAATAAAATTCATTACCAAACACTTCAATAAACAATATTTCAACATTAATGAACACAATTTCTGCTAATATTGCTCAATTATTACACGAATACGAGTGTGTCGTAGTGCCGGGATTTGGTGGTTTTGTCACCAACTATCGGGCATCAGAAGTGGACACTTCAGCGAAGGCGATACGTCCACCTATGCGCGACCTTGACTTTATAGATAAATTGACGTTTAATGACGGTGTATTGGTCAGAAGATTGGCAGAACGAAATGGCAGGAGCTATCAGGAAGCGATAAATTCGATAGAAGAATATACGAAAAATTGTACGAAGGCATTATATAATCAACAACCGATATACGTACCGAAGGTTGGAGAAATTCGGGCAGATGCGAAGGGTAATACACACTTTCAAGCAGAAAATACCAACTTCCTGACAGATGCTTTTGGTTTGCCCGAACTTGATTTGAAACCTATACATGTAACCACACCCCCAACTCCCGTCAAAACAGCAATAACACCCGCTCCGGTTGTTACATCACAAACTAAGAATATGGCAAAATCATCATTCAATTTATTCAACCTCCTCTTACTTGCTACGCTTTTATTTGCTGCCTACTATGTATGGGATCGCTATGGCAACACTAAGCGCAACACTCCCCAGACAGAAAAGAAACTTCCTGTATATGACGACGACGAAGACCTTTATAATTATAACGACAACCAAACGGAGTTGGAGGAAACGGACGATATAGACTATACGGATAATATGACCGTCATATCAAGCGACGACGAGTATATTGACAACGAAACCGTAGAGGAAATCAGGACACCACAAGAACCTGTGGAGACCGTTCGGGAAGAAGTCGTGAAGCCCACCAAAACACCTACGACCAATACCTCCCCCACCCGTTCTTATGGTACACAGCGATATGTGATTATTGTCGGTTCATTTGCTGACGGTGGCAATGCCAAGCGCATGATTAATGAGTGCCGCAGACAAGGATACGAAACGACGACAAGTTGGAGTGGCAGCATGAAGCGTGTAGGTGTGGTGGTCAATTGTTCCAAAAATCAACTGAACAGTAAATTGCGACAAGTACAAAATCGCTTTAATTCCGGTGCTTGGGTAATGAAGTAACAAATAACAAATAACAAATAACAAATAACAAATAACAAATAACAAAATGTGAAAACTTTGGAATTTGGAATTTGTGTTTTGGAATTTAATCAAAAACAATCGTCCGGTTGTTGCAGACCAAAATTTTATGTTGCAGGTCTTTGGCGATAGCCTTTGACAGTACAATTTTTTCGTTATCCTTTCCTTTTCTGATAAAATCCTGCACACGCTCTTTGTGTGTAACGTGCGCTGTGCCTTGCGCGATAATAGGTCCGGCATCTAGCTCGGCAGTGACGTAGTGGCTCGTGGCACCAATGATTTTCACGCCCCGCTCAAAGGCAGCATGATAAGGTTTGGACCCCACAAAAGCAGGTAAAAATGAGTGGTGTATATTAATGATTTTTCTGGGATAATGAAGAACAAAATCGTCGGACAAAATTTGCATATATCGCGCCAGTACAATCAAATCCACCTGATGTTCAGCCAGTAATTCGAGTTGCCTGGCTTCCTGTTCGGCTTTATTGGCTTTGGTGATCGGAATATGATAAAATGGAATATCAAATTGCTCGGCAATAGGTCGGAGCGTCTCGTGATTGCTGATGATCAGCGGAATTTCCATGTTCCATTCTTGCGAATGAAAACGATATAATATGTCATACAGACAGTGAGAAAGTTTGGTCACAAAAACCGCCACCCGCTTTTTTTGATTGGAGAAATGCAAGCTCCACATCATACCGAATTTTCGTGCAATCAAAGTATCAAAATACTCTCCTATTTTCTCACGACTAATCTGAAAGTCTGCAATTTCCCATTCAATCCGCATAAAAAACTCGCCGCAGGAGTGGTCGCTATGTTGGTCGAGATAGACGACATTACCATTATTTTCATATAAAAAATCTGTTACCGCACGGATAATTCCCGTTCTGTCAGGACAGTGGATTAACAGGATAGCTGTGTCTTGTTTTGTCATTTTCATATCGTCAAAGGATTACGCACAAACATACATTAATACGATGAAACAGCATAAGATGTTGTGTATTAAAACTAACTAATAACTAATTACTAAGCCCAATTTAAGGGCTTGTTTTTGAAATAGCGAAACGTGCCACCGTAGAGCAAATTCATGAATTTGCTCTACGGTGATGATGGTACATAAAAAATACTCCACCACTCTCCCACCCTATCACCTAACTTTCCTCTCCACATTCAATACTATCAAAATAGGTGTCATTTCATCTCAAATTTTATACATATCAAAATCCTCTACTAATATTTTGGGCTACCAGTCCATAGTCGATAGTTGTCATAATAACTTGAATTACAAGGTGTTTGTAACTTACTGATTATCAAACTGTCTGGCGCTAGATGGGTAGCCATATTTTGCAAATCAAAAAATAATCCTAATTTTGCCGCCTTGTATCATCAAAAATTATGACATGAAAAGAATATTCGTACCCTTAATCCTGCTCTTTTCAATCACCCTCAACGCCCAAAATGCGCCCAAAATCAGTCTCAAGCAAGGCGATGGCATCCGAATAACGGCAGCTGATTCGAGTGCCTTTATGCGTTTGCGGGTGTGGTTTCAGCCTATGTATATGGTTTCCAAGCCCCTGACAGACGGCGGCGAATGGACATCCTACGCAGGCGTTCAACGTGCGCGACTCAATTTTACGGGCTGGATACACTCTCCCAAACTTCGTTATCATATCCAACCCATGATGGCTGCGCCCGAACTCCGAAGCGGCATTGATGCCACTGCCCAACAAGAAGGCTACACCGGAAAAGTCTTGCTCGACGCTGCGCTCCAATGGAAATTTCATCCCAACTTTGAACTCTGGGTCGGGCAGGAAAGGACCAGAGGTTCCTATGAAGGATTCCTTCCGGGATTTGCTATGCAATTGGTCAATAAAAGCCAATTCAACAGCATGTTTAATTACAACCGCGACATCGGTTTTCAATTATTGGGCAGCTATGGCGACGAATTTATCATCCGTCCGCAATTGCGCTGGACGCTTGGTGACGGGCGCAATATCGTGACCAATAATAACGGTGGTTTTCAGTACATGGCGCGGGTAGAAGTGTTGCCTTTTGGTAAATTTAACGACGTATTTAATACCGATTTTAAACGCGAACCCACACCCAAACTCGCCATAGGTGCTACCCTCGATTTCAATCATAAGGCTGCCCGCCAGAAAGCCAATGCCGGACGCTTTCTCACTGATAATGAAGGCAATACACTTCACAGCAATATCTTTACTTTCCTTACAGATGCCGTATTCAAATATCAGGGCTTATCGGCAAACGCTGCCTTTGCGGTGCGTACTGCGGAGCATGGTGAATTAGGATTTCACGAAGCACTAGGTTTTAATTTGCAAGGTGGTTATTTGTTGGACAATAATTATGAATTTGCGTTTCGATATGGTCTGGTTGCACCTATCGGGAGTAAGGCGGCTGCGGGGAGTCGGGAGTATCTTATCGGTATGTCGAAATACATTAATGGGCATCCGCTGAAAGTGCAAACAGATATTGGTTTGATTCGTAATACAACGACAGACATTACGACCTTGCAGTATCGGTTTCAGATTGTGGCAGGCTTTTAACTCGTACAGGCGGTTTCAACCGCCATGTTTTGTATTTTAATTTTAAATAATTTATAAAAATATTAATTATTAATTAATAATTTTTAATTATTTTAAAATAAAAATTTTAATAATATTAAAATAATTACAATACAAAAATCTGGCATGTTTAAATGCCGCAGGAAAGTAGTTTACACTTTTTCGACTTCATTTAAAAATAAAAAGAGTGTGACACACATAAGTGGAATCGTAATATAAAATCAAAAAAAGCTAAGATTGGCAAGAGACTCCGTAATGACTGCTTTAGCTGTCAAGTGGGTGGCAATATTTCATAAAAAATTGTTTTTAAGTTGATAAAATATTATATTAAAAGCACACTTGACAGCTAAAG
>CALIZI010000328.1 GCA_938028705.1 uncultured Saprospiraceae bacterium
TTCGCTAAGGCTTTGCTTCTTCCAACTTTTAAGCCTAATATTGCATGGCAGAATGTTTTGGTATTTTTTTTCATATACAAATATCACCAATTCATTCTGCTTTTTTTTGTTTTAAAGGAATTTTATGTCCAAAGTCCAGATCTCAAAAACACCAAAAAGCAAACGTCATTCTGAACCTACCCAAAATGCCACCCAAATTCATGAAGGTGAGCTACAAGGGGAAAATGGGGCGGAAAGGTAGATGCCTCTATACTTCAATCGAAACTTCGTTACTTATTGGAGTGTATATATCAACTTCAACTTCCGGTGCTTCTATTGATACTATCAAGCTGTATTTAACCGTTGAGTTATATTTTTCTAACTTTTTACGTGTTTTATACCATCCAGATACAGGATAAACTGCAATACAGTTTCGTGTAGCCAAGTCAGCACCTGAGTTTATGCAAAAATCTCTGTGGATAGAACCTTTATTTCTTAACTTTTCTCCAATTATCCATTTTTCTCCAACAAATCCTTTTTCGCCTTCATCTCTTGAGTTCTTATTGACTCTTTTCTGAAAATTTTCGAAATCTTCATTGGGTTTTATCACATTAAACCTCAAGCCATGCGACTGATAGCTATAATTATTACTATATTTTCTACTTCCAGGGTTAGGTTCGATAAAATATGAGAGTGTGATATTTAGCTTCACATCAACCTCACCTAAACTCTCCTGAAGTATTTCACGAGGCCATGGCAATTCAAAAAAATGAATTTCATTGAATTTTACTGAACCGTCTTTTTTGAAAGGCGCGATACTTTTTTCGGCGATTAGAGTTAGTGAATTCTGAGCACTATAAAGAGCCTTGTTAAGATTTGGAACTCCATATCCAAACGAGCGAAGAATCTCCCTTTTTTCATCGACTTTTAATTTACGTACTTTGTCAAGGGTTTTGCCATTTGTCATCGTATCTGTCCATTCGGAGGAGTGAATCATTAATCCTCGAATTGTTTCAGGTCTTAGTTTAGGGTACTCCTGCATTATTAGTGCAGCAAAGTGAGAGGCTAAAGCCGTTGCACCGCTTGTATCTCCAAAAGTCTGAAAATAAGTCGTACGATATTGCTTATTGGTTGTAAGCAGTCGAAGTGAATCAACGTTAGGTATGGTATTTTTTTGATTTAGCAAGTTCCCACCTTCCATTACTATATCAGGCTTTATAGCCCAATCTTTTTCCCAAATTATAGAGGTAGAATTTGAGGGTGACATCCCACCTTTAGGAGCTAATATTTTTGAGTTTGGAAACTTCTCACTATCAAACCTATCCATTTCTGTGTAAGCACCCACAGTTACAGCATTAAAAGCTTGGGCAGGGTCATGAACAGACTCGTAATCATTTTTACTGGGATAGTCATCGGGGTTCTCTATAAATATATTTCCACCGGATACAAGGAAAAGGTGGCTTTTCAAATCTAATTCTTCATTCCCAAATATAATCTTATCTACTGCGGAAGACCATGAAGAGGGACGACCATAAAAAGCTTGGTCTTCACTTGTTACAGCCATGCAATATACTCTTGGGCGGTTTGGGAACAATGTTATTGGTGTATTTACCGCTTCCTCCGTTACACTACCATATATTTTAGGATCATGTTCATCATTCTTATTGTATATTTTTACAGATTCTAATTGATGAAAAATTCTAATATTATTTGACGATGACAAGATAGGAGTTAAATCGCCATAAAGGGCAAGTCCTGCCATTCCTGTGCCATGTCCTGCCATTCCATGGCTGTCATGGTTACCCCAGATAGGCTTATAGCTAAACATATTATTACTTGGAAGAAACGCAGAAAGTAAGGGATGTTGGTTTTGAACTCCTGAATCAAGCAAGCATATTGCAAGGCTCTGTACGTCTGTGAAGTTCTCTGTCCTTTCTTTTAAGTCTTGTAAAAATTCTTCTTTTTCAAAGACATTCAAATTAGTGAAAAACTCCGCTGTTTCTTTAGGTTTTCTAAGTTCAGCGAGATTGTCCAAAAGCAATAATGATGAGGATAGTTGTTTCGATGTTGCTTTCACTAATTTGATACGATGCTCAGGGAAAACCAACTCTTGATGTCCAACCATAGCATCAACAGCCTGTAATTGTTTTAATACTTTTGTATCTTCTTCACCTTGGTCAACATCTCTTTTTCTTCTAAACCAGACCTCCCACCACACATTTTCACCTTCTTTGGGAAAGGGAACTTGTTTAGGTTCAGTCCAAAATGCTTCTAAAGTAGCCAATTGGATTGACTCTATATTACTTATAAGTGGATTGTTCTTTGGCTTTCCTTTCTTTGTATTTTCATTAATATATTGGTCAACCTTTTTTATAAAATCACTTACTCCTCCCTCTGTAAGCATTGCATTTACTCTATACCTTGTCTGCCCATCAATCGTCTCTTCTTTTATACTAAGTAATTTAGATATGGGCTTTTTACTGTCAAGGCTATCGAAAGCCAATTTAAAGTTAAAATCAGAGATAAATTCAACATAAATGGCATCATCACGAATAACATCTGCGAGTAATTCTACATCTTTCAACGCCTCAAATTCTTGTTTGATTTTTTCTATATGATTTTTAATTTTTGCACCATGTATGTCTCTGTTCCTTATTTTTATTGGTTTACCACGCCCTGTAGTAACAGAAGCATAGGTTTCTATTGTTGAATATCCTTTTATTGAGATATGCTTGAGTGGGTTTCTTTCAGCCATGATTGTTATTGTTTTCTTTTTTGCAAGGAAGATATTAAGGCGGTTATCGAAACTTTGTCTGTTCCGTTGATAATCATATCTTTTATCGCATCTTCACAAGAGTTAACAATATCAGAATGACTTAGTCCTATGGCTTCTTTTGCTATTTTAGGTGATAAGGATTTAGTAGAAAGTGAAAACCCGGATAGATTTTTCTTTAAAATATTTTTAATATCCGCTAAAGAAGGGAGGGGATACTGTATAATGTCGTCAAAGCGTCTAAATAGAGCTTTATCAAGGGATTCGGGTAGATTTGTAGCGGCAATAATGACACTATTTGATTGGTCTTTTTCGATATTTATCAGAAAACTATTAAGTACCCTTTTAATTTCCCCAACTTCCTGCCCTTGATTTCTATGCGCGCCAATGGAGTCGAACTCATCAAATAAATAAACTCCTCTGTAATCCTCCATTGCGTCAAAAATCAATCGGAGCTTGGAAATTGACTCGCCCATGTATTTTGAAATCAAACCATCTAAGCGAATTATGAATACAGTAAGACCTAATTCTCCTGCAAGTGCCTGTGCTGTCATTGTTTTACCGCATCCTGGAGGTCCTGTGAGTAGTAGTTTTCTTCTTGGGGTTAAGTCGTATTGTCTAAGTATGTCTATTTTTCTCTGTTCCTGTACTATTCGATTAAGAGAAGCTCTAACGTTTTTATCCAAAATCATGTCTTGGAGATTTATTTTAGGATGAAAAACTTCAATTAGTTCATTAAGTTCCCTCTTAGTCTTTAGGATAGGAATAGTCTTATTTCTATCAAGAAAATTGACTGACCGTTCTTTTTTGGCTTTTTCAATAAGATTTTTTAATTCTTGAGCAAATGTAGTGTGTCCCTTCCTTGCTTCTGAAGCTGCAATTTGCATAGCAGTAGCAAAAAAGCGAGGCTCATCCCCATCTCCAAAGGATTTGATTAAACTTTTTATTTGCTCGGCAGCAGCCATTTGGTAAAGATTAGGTTTCTGTTAATTTATAAAATAAACAAAGATAGTTTATTTACGACATTAATGCACTTTTTTGATTACATTTTTATGTCATTTTTGGCAAAAAAAAGAGACACCAACCCAAGCCGATGTCTCTTCAAAAGAACTTTAAAAAACCAATCAATTACTCATTACTCCCATTCCCTCCACTCATCTCCTTAGCCCGTCTATCTCGCTGCATTGGATTCTCCCGACTACGTTTTGTTTTAAACATTTCAAAACGAGTAGGTGCGGGTTTGGGAGGCCAGAAATTATTGGATTTATCCGTATCGGCGGTTTCGAGGAAGGGGTCGAGTGTGATACTGCGGACTTCCTTTTTCGTAGGGAAGACCTTCGTGACACTTTCGTGTGGTAGCATTTTCCAGATTTCTGCCGGAATACGCATCACCTCATCTGTGCCGTCTGCATAATCAAATTGGAGTACCAAAGGCATCACCAAACCACCGATATTTTTAAAGGTAATTTCGTAAAAATGATAACCTGCGTCGAGTAAATCTTTATCCTCGTCGGCGAGGGCATCGTAGAATTTTTTATACTCGTCGCGGTCTATCGCATTGACATCAAAAGGCGTGAACGTCGTATAAAAATCCACCGTCGAAGGGTCGCGCTCGGTGACGGTTTCTTTGATAGCTTCGGCATTGCGGATGTCGCTGATATTTTTTGGTCCGGCTTCATTTTCTATCTTCGCAAGTTCGCGGATTTCTGCGGGGTCTTGCGAACCCAATTGCATCCATTTGACCTTATCAATTCCAATATCTACATGGTCGGTCGTATAAAACCAACCTCTCCAAAACCAATCCAAATCCACACCCGAAGCATCCTCCATCGAACGGAAAAAGTCAGCCGGTTCGGGCGATTTGAACATCCAACGTTGCGAATATTCACGGAAAGCATAATCAAACAATTCGCGTCCCATCACCGTTTCGCGCAAAATATTGAGCGCAGTGGCGGGCTTGCCGTAGGCATTATTTCCAAACTGAAAAATGGATTCCGAATTGGTCATTATCGGGCTGATATTGCTCTTATCGCCCTTCATATACGGGATGATTTTTTCGGGATTTCCCCGGCGCGAGGGGTAGTTTCTTTCAAATTGTTGCTCGGTCAGATATTGCAAAAAAGTATTGAGTCCTTCGTCCATCCAAGTCCATTGTCTTTCGTCCGAATTGACAATCATCGGGAAATAATTATGCCCGACTTCGTGGATAATCACGCCAATCATGCCGTACTTGGTGCGCGGTGCATAAGTGCCGTCGGCTTCGGGTCGTCCGTAATTGAAACAAATCATCGGGTACTCCATGCCGATACGCTTGGCACTCACCGAAATCGCCACCGGATAAGGATAGTCAAAGGTATGATGCGAGTAAGTTTTGAGGGTCTGCACCACGGCTTTGGTTGAGTATTTTTCCCATAGCGGATTGCCCTCTTTCGGATAGTAGGACATCGCCATAATGGTGCGTCCGCCTTGCTTCACGCCTTGTGCATCCCACAGGAATTTGCGCGAAGAAGCCCAACCAAAATCGCGTACATTGGTCGCGTGAAAAGTCCATGTTTTTTTCTTTGTGGCTTTGTCCGATTCATTGTCTTCCGCCTCGTCTTGCGTGATAATCATAACGGGTTGGTCGGCATTTTTGGCTTGGTCGAGTCGCTGGCGTTGGTTGGCGGTGAGTACCTTGTTGGCATTTTGCAATTCGCCTGTCGAAGCCACCACATGGTCGGCAGGAACGGTGATGCTGACCTTATAATCGCCAAAGGTCAAAGCAAACTCGCCGCGTCCCAAAAATTGTTTGTTTTGCCAGCCATTGACCATATCATAGACACACATACGCGGGTAAAATTGCGCTATCGTATAGAGGTAATTATCGTCTGCCTCAAAGTATTCGTAACCGGAACGTCCGCCGATTTTCATGCGGTCATTGATGTTGTACCACCACTTGATTTTGAAGGTAAATTTACCGCCCGGAGCTAGCGCAGAAGGCATATCAACCCGCATCATGGTCTTATTAATCGTATAGGGCAAATCGCCGCCGCGTTCATTTTTGACATGTTCGATTTTGAAGCCGCCGTCGAAGGTGGGGAGTAGGCGTTTGATGTCGCGGAGACTTGCGTCTTCATCCAAACTTGAGGTGCGTATTTTATGCGAATCCGAATCTAAGGCGCGGACATTTTGGTCGAGTTGTACCCACAGGTATTTGAGTGCGTCGGGAGAGTTGTTGGTGTAAGTGATGGTTTCTTCGCCATAGATGATTTGCTTCTCATCGTCGAGTTCGAGGTTCATCACATAGTCGGCTTTTTGTTGCCAGTACGCATGTCCGGGCGCACCCGAAGCGGCACGATACACATTCGGCGTAGGCAGTTCCTGACCGAGTTGGCGAAATTTATTGGTGTTGGTATTGTCTTGCGCTGTCAACCCACACATTAGTAGGAAAAACAAGGCAAATGATAAGGTAATTTTTATAGTTTTCATTTTAAAATATTTAAATTGAAGGCGAGTCAAACAGATTTAACCGATTATCGCGGATTTTGTTTAGACTGAAAATTATGTAAAAGTATGTATTTTTGGGGAATTTTTGGGGAAAATGATAGACGCAGGGTTGAAACCCTGCGCTTTTATGATATACACGTTAGTTTCGCAAAAGCGGTAGGTTTCAACCCGCCGTAAACTGCCACATTCGGTACGTAAAAGGTGCATAGCACCGACTCTCTTTGTAACCAATGACTCAACCCCGCTTCGATAGTCGCATAGCGACGGCACTATTGAAACCGCACTAAGGGTGACGACGCTATGCGCCTTTATAGATTTGGTTGGATTGGGTTTTACAAATGGGGTCGGTGCTATGCACCTGCAAAACGCCATTTTTATAATCTCATTTTAAACGAATAATTATGATTGAACTTAGAAATAAAAGGTTATCAAAACATCTTATTGGCAATGAAAAAGTATATGTCTTAGATGCCTTCTTTGATGATAAAGCTCTCGGCTCTTACTACACCCATAATGTGTATTCTAAAGGTGTTGGAATTTGTATGAAACCACTGGAATTTGAAAAATTGATTGAGGTTTCTGGTGAATATAATATTGAAAACCTTGTTTGCTACAACAATAAACCAGTTCCATACACTATTGATATTGATTCTTACTTTTATGATTGGGAAAAAATATATTTTGAACCGGGAATCTTAGCGATAAAAAAGCATAATGAAGCATCTAAATTTATGTATGGTTTTTGTAAAAAACATGAAGATTGGACATATAAATACAATTTAAGCCTTTTTTCTGAAGCTCTGTCCAGTGTAAACCATGATAAAGTAAATATCAATGTAGAGTTTGACAGATTAAATGGTTGGTATTTTGATATAGGGTTAAAACAGAAATTTATTAGTGGAAATATATCACTTATTTATAAAGAATTAAAAAAAGCTATTTATGAAATTGAACAAGAATTATATTTGACTCTTGAGGGAGGCTTCACTTGGAAAGAAGATTATCACACCGATGAACCCAAATTTACAAAAGAAGTGATGATACCTTTATTAAAGAAAATGAAATATAAAAACGTCAGGTACAATCACGGCACAGAGGAGTACGGCAGAGATGTCATTTTTTCAGAAATCAATAAATTTGGCGAAGAAATATTTTACGGTATTCAAGTAAAAGCCGGAGATGTCAGTGGCGGTGCCAATTCTCAAATAGACACTTTGATCGGTCAGTTGGAAGATGCCTTTAGTATGCCCGTCAAATTATTGGGCGACGAACACGAACGCTATCTATCCTTTTTCATCATAGCTATTAGCGGACATTATAAGAAAAATGCCAAAGAGAAAATTTTAAAAAAAGTCCCGCAAGCGTATAAGCCACACGTCTTCTTTTGGGATAAAGACAGCATCGAAGACCTGACAGGCACTTATTGGAAAGCGGATTGATTACACCGCCTCCAAAAGCGTATCAATCTCTTTAATTTTACGTTGCGAATTACGGAGTTTATTGATTTCCAATTGTTTGATTTGTTCGTTGATTTCTTTTTCGAGGTCTTTATCCATAGTGGGCGATTGTTCTATTTTGGCATATAATTTATCAATTTCCTTTTGAATTTCTTTATCCGACAATTCGTATTTGTGGTTGGTTTTTTTGATTAAATATTGCGGTCCGCTTTCTTCATAATACACTTGAAAATATACAAGAGCCAAGTACGGCATAATGACAACGGCAACCCCCGTAAACGCACTCAATAAGGTTTTGGATGCCTCATTCATTTCAACATTATTATTTAAAAAGATATATGTTGCAATGAGTAAGACAGTAAGGAAAATAAGTAATATCGAACTATATAACTTTGTTTTATTTTTTTTCATGTTGAGTAATTTTAGGCAAATTAAAAACATTAACACCAAGTGTTGCCAGACTTGAAAATAAGATTACCAAACCAGTTTGTTTGTCATCATAATACATAATGAAGAAACTGGTTACAAAGAGTACAAGGAATACGATGAATATCGTAATTCGTTGTATCTTATGTAAGCTCAAATCAAACCGCTTCTTCTCCAAATCCAAGGCATCATTTTTTTGTTTGTTCAAAAATTCGTGCCGTCCGATTTCTTCGTCAAGGTTTGAGGTGCTTGCTGTATCTTTTGTGACAACTAACGAAGTTTCAGTCCTTTCAAACAAATCATCCGATTGGATTTTCTCCTCTTCCAAAGGTTTGTCTTTTTCTTCATTCATGGTTTTGGCAGGTAATGTAAGTTAGGTGTTTTTTTGTAAAAAGTCATGTAAAAATACGTATTTTTGATAAAATGTAAAAAAATGAATAGGTGAATGTAGATTTTTATGTATCTACATTTCAAAAGAAAAATATGATAGAACTTATAAGGGTAAAGTCAGGTATTAGCGTGACGAAAGAAAAATACGAGTATTTTGATATACGTATAGACGAGGAGTTGATGCCCGAAATTATGCCGGAAAAGTGGGGTGACGGCAAAGTTGAAATCACCTTAGACGAGCAATTTAACTTTAGTAAATTACTCAAAAGATTTGGAAATTATAAAATTCCTGAACTCGTTTGTCACGAAAAAAAATCGGTGTCATTCTTCATTTCTGATTTTAGCATAAAAGAAGAATACTATCAGTGGGAAAAAATCTTTTTTGGATGTCTCCAAGAAATGCGTATCAATCATTCTAATGGACATGCTACAATTGGTTTGAGCTTTTGCTTGTTTGAGAAAAACCTGTCCGGTTGGACGTACCAATATCCACCAAAGGACATCTTTTTTCAATCCTCTCGCATCCGTCACGATAAGGTGGACATCGTTACTAAAGAAGAAATAGACCATATATCATTTCAAATTGACTTGAAAAAAGAATTTGCGACGACCTTAAATCTCTCTTACAAGGACTTAAAAACAGCCATTTACGAAGTAGAACAAGCACTATATCAGCGTCTTGAAAATACCAAATGAAATAAAAACATGTATCTTCTTTTTGGATAAAAATAGCATCGAAGACTTTACAGGTACTTATTGGAAAGCGGATTGAGACAATAAAAATATATTCAAAGCCCGTTAAAATCGTATCTTAGCCGAATATATATTCATTCAAATTTAATGCAAGCAAATACGGTATGGAATTTACACCCGAACATAAGGTATTGAACGACTTATTTGGCAATGACTTGACGTATATTATTCCCACTTATCAGCGTCCGTATTCGTGGTCGGCACGCGGCAAAAGTGATAATGACAACCAAGTAAATACGATGTGGCAGGATTTGATGAATCACTTTAAAAGTGACTCATCGAATATATATTTTTTGGGGTCAATGGTCTTGATAGGTGAAGTAGATAAACGGGAGTTTGAGGTAGTGGACGGGCAGCAAAGATTGACTACGTTGGCACTGTTGTTTGTTGCTATAAAATGTATGCTTGGCGAAATTAAAGACGAAGAAATTGAAAGCAAACATGCTGATAATTTGAAGGAATTTATAAAAAATGCCTTAGATAATATCAACACCATTCTTTTCAATCGCAAATTGTTTGGCGTACAGGAATTGGAAAAAAAAGTGAAAATTCAGAGCCTTTCGGGTTTTGATTATGACAAAGTATTCAAAACAGCATTGGAATGTGGAACATATAAACAACTACCGACCAATAGCATTTCAACTGAACAGGAAAAAATATCTAAAAGGTATTTTGACAATAGAGATTATTTTATCAGTAAACTTAAAGATAGTTTTTTGGATAAGGGTACATTCACATTTGCAAAGGCTGAACAACTGAATAATTTTATAGCATTTTTGAAAAATAAAGTGACCATTGTTCGCATTATTTCCAAAAACTTTGAAATTGCTTATCAGATTTTTGAAATACTAAATAATCGCGGTTTACCACTTTCTAATAAAGACCTTTTTCGTAATTTTATTATCAGTGAAATGCACAAAGATAGCATCGCTGATGCAGAAGAAAAATGGAAAGAATTGGATAATAGTGATTATGATTTTACACCCGAATTTATCAGTAGGTATGTAGAAAGTAAAAATGCCGCCAAACAAAGATATTCTGCCTTTAATGATATTCAGGAAATTTATAAACGTTCATTTCAAAAAACAATAAATAAGAAAAAATCACAGATTTTTCAGGACGATATAAAAATAAATCTCAAAAATTATACGAATATAAAACGAGCTGATTTTGAGAATAAAGAAATTAAAAATCGCGTACTTTTTCTCCAGCAATGCGGTAATTCGGGAAAGGTGATTAATCTTCTTTTAGCTCTTTTCAAAAATGTAGATGATGAAAATAAAATCGTCCAATTCCTATCTGAACTTGAAATTTTTATCCTTTATTTATTATTGAGTCCCAAAAAGCGATTTCAGACAAAACGTATTTTTAGTGCAATCCAATTGCTCAATTCAAATGATATTGACAATGCAGTAAAAAAAGTAGCATTGAGCCAAACAGAAAAAAATGAGTTGAAATCCCTTGTTCAAAGTGATATTACGGATAATGCTTGGGCAAAACTATTATTAGCCGGATATGTATGGGCAAAAGACATGAACAATGACGATGATGTTATTGACTTAGAATTAAAATACAGAGAAGCTACATTAGAACACATTATCCCACAAAATCCTGATAATAATACCAATTGGAAAAGTGATTTTTCTTCAAATTTTAGAAAAAAATATACGTACAAATTAGGAAATATGACACTCCTAACTCAAAAAATGAATTCCAAAGCAAAAAATTATGATTTTTCAAAAAAGAAAAACATATATAAAAATATGAAATTGTCAATTACCACCGAGTTAGGCAACATAATGGATATAGATGAGCAATTTATAGAAAATCGGCACAAAGAAATTACGGATTATTTGATACAGCATTATGGCTTGTAATGCCAAACAACACGTCTTATTTTGGGATAAAAATAGCATCGAAGACTTAACAGGCACTTATTGGAAAGCGGATTAAGCCTAGCCCCGTAATGACTACTTAGCTACCCATTTAACTTTGCCTAAATGAATACTCGTCAGACGAATCCCTTTATTCAATGCGAATATTTTATGAGACAAATCACGACATTTCACAAAAACCTTCGTCAGACGAGTACTATCCCGCAAGCAAACTTAAACGGGTAACCGTTATCTTGACAGTTAAAACAGTCATTACAGCTTTCATCACCTGCATTATGACCAAGCCGATACAAATAGAACTACCTTTGGGGACAACCTTTCCGAGTGTCAATATCTGGTTGATACCGGGAGATGAACCTGTATTGATTGATGCCGGATATAGATTGCCGGAAAGTTTTGACTTATTAAAAAAAGGCTTGGCGGAAAACGGTTATGCCATTTCCGATATAAAAAAAGTACTCATCACCCACGAACACCCCGACCATGTAGGATTGTTGCCTCAAATTTTGGAAGAAAGCGATGCTAGCGTCTGGTGTCACAAGGCATTAGCTCCATGGTTACAGGATTATCGAAGTCAGGAAAAAAAGACCTTTGCGTTTTTTGACATTCATTTGGAAGCTGCCGGACTACCAAAACTTATACTCGAACTTATCGCACAAGGAGCCATCCAAAGAAGCCTCAACATCCAAGTTCCTGATTCAAGGTTGCGCTGTTTTGATACCGGAGACACCTTATCCATCGGAGATTTTAATTTGGAAGTACTGCACACACCCGGACATTGCGTGACGCATTATGGTTTTCTCGACGAGGCATCTCAAGTGTTTTTTGGTGGTGATTTGTTGTTGCAAAAAGCACCCTTTCCCACCGTCCGCGAAGACCCGGATATTGCGGGAAAAAGATATAGTGGTTTACCGGATTTTATGAAATCACTTGAACGATTAAAAGCTCTGAATGTTAATAAAATCTATCCCGGACATGGCGATGAAATCACTGAAATAAATCCACTCATTGACCGACAAGTACACAGAATCCACCAACGAAAAGAAGAATGTCTGGATTGGATAAAAAACGGACAAAAAACCGTTTTCGAGATATGTCAGAAAATGTATGAAAGTCCAAATTTTATGCTGCAATTCGCAGGAGCTATGATGATTTTCGGTTATACGGATTTACTCATTCAAGAAGAAAAAATAAGCGTATCTTACAACGATAAAAAAGAAATGATTTTTGAAGTAATAGTTGATAGTTCTAACGCGAGACCCGTTTCACGTTAAAACTATGAACTATCAACCATGAACTAAAAATAAACCAATTATGCAAAAGCAATATTTAGAAGAAGAACACCTCATGTTTCAGGAAACCGTTCGGGAATTTATCAAAAAAGACGTTGCGCCGCACGAGCATCAATGGGAAAAAGACGGACAGGTATCGAGAGAAGTCTGGCAACAGGCGGGTGAGTTGGGTATTTTGGGCATTGACATTCCCGAAGAATATGGCGGTTTGGGCTTGAATGATTATCGGTACAATGCTATCGTTATGAGTGAATTGGCGAGGGCAAATATCTCCGGTCCCGGCTTTACGGCGCAGAATGAAATCGTGGTGCCTTACCTCAATCATTATGGTTCGGCAGAGCAAAAAGCCAAATTTTTACCCAAAATGGCTGCGGGAGAATGTATCGGTTCTTTGGCAATGTCAGAACCCGCCGCCGGAAGTGATTTGAAAGGAATCCGCACCACAGCTATCAAAAAAGATGACCATTATCTCGTCAACGGTTCCAAGACCTTTATCACCAATGGCATCATGTGCGATGTCGCCGTCACAGCCGTAAAAACCAACCCCGATTTGGGGTCAAAAGGCTTTGCGATGTTGCTGATGGAAAGCACATTCGACGGCTTCACGAAAGGCACGAATCTGGATAAAATCGGACTAAAAGCACAAGATACGGGCGAGTTATTTTTCGATAATGTAAAAGTACCTTTCGACAACCTCTTGGGCGAAGACGGACGCGGTTTTTATTATATGATGCACAATCTGCCGCAAGAAAGATTGTCCATTGCTATATCCGCCATCGGTGCTATGGAAGGCGCATTGGAATGGACGGTACAATATTGCCAAGACCGCCAAGCCTTCGGCAAACCTATCGGAAAATTCCAAAATACACGGTTCAAATTAGCCGAAATGAAAACCGAAATCACTATCGCCCGAACCTTCGTGGACCAATGTATCATGGAGTTGAAAGAGAATCAATTGACACCGGAAAAAGCAGCAATGGCAAAATACTGGTTGTCCGATTTGCAATGCAAAGTGATGGATGAATGTCTGCAATTACACGGAGGCTATGGTTATATGAATGAGTATGCCATTGCCAAAGCATGGCGCGACGCAAGGGTGCAACGCATCTATGGCGGAACGAATGAAATTATGAAAGAGATTATTGGTCGTAGTATGGGTTTTTGAATGTAAATTTGGCGAGTTAAGAAAAAAGGACAAGTTCATCTAAATCATAAAAGTTTTGATACTTTTGGAATCTGATTTTAAAAATGAAAACAAAATACAAATACTTCGTTTGGTAAACGTAAGTAATATGCTGATTTTTAGTTAATTATAAATTTCAGCACCCTGCCCACGTTTAGCAAACTTGAAAAGTTTACCAAACGGCTTACTTATATTTTGTGTGAAATTAATATCGTATAAAGTATAAACTACATGGATGAACTTGTCATTTTTTTATAAAAAAATAAATATCTTAGCCCAAATAAAAAATCAACACAATGACAGAAACACTACAACATGATTTTGATGCGATACAACAAAGTCGCAATCAATTGTTCAAAGACCTTGAAAATTATACAGAAGACCAACTGAATCAATTGCCAAAATCGGGTGGTTGGTCGGTATTGCAGGTGATACAACATTTGATATTGGTGGAGCAAACTTCATTGATGTACGTGCAGAAAAAAACGTCAAGTGGTTTGGCAGAGATACCTGATGTAGGACTTGAAAATGCAGATATGTATAAACAAATGCAGGACTATTTGGACGGAGATATTCCCGCACCTGCGCCTCCTATGGTGGCTAATGTGCCGGAGCGTAGCACATTGGCAGCTACACGCAATGAATGGGATAAAGTGCGACAAGACATCCTTGAGATGTTATCGCGTTTTGGGGAAGGCGACCTCAATAAAGCCACCTACAAACACCCACTCGCCGGACGACTAACGATAGGGCAAATGCTCGGTTTTCACAAGCATCATTTTAATCGCCACCGCAGACAGATAGAGCGTGTAATTGGAGAATTTTAAAAAACAAACTTTAAGCACCAAATTCCAAATATCAAGGTTTTCATTCTTTGGTATTTGGAATTTGGTGCTTGGTATTTGATATTTGGTGCTTGATATTTGATATTTGGTGCTTGATATTTGGTGCTTCTACTTAGGCACTGCGGAGGATACCCCATTATTGAAGGTCCAGTTGGCTTTATCCGCTCCGGTCACATCTCCATCCAAATTATAATCGGCTTGAAGGTAGATATAATTGAATCCATTATTCTGTTGAAAAGGAATTTTATCGGCACCATTAATATCGTAGCCTAAATTATCCGAGAGCTTATCTCCATCACCGGCATACAAAGCCCATGCGCCGGGTTCCAAGAATTTTTGCCCTGATTTGGTGGGAACAGTGTAGCTGTTTTGAGTAGTAAAGTTATAGCTCAACACGCCATTATTGACACTTACAGGTATATGAGACATGGCAGGAAGATGATTTCGATGTTGAACGACAATATAAAAATTCCCCGTCGTATTTGTCGAAAGCTCATACGGAATGACTTGCTTGACCGTTCCATTAGAATTGAGCAGTGCAGCTGTACGTGCCACAGTGGAAGATGAAGCAGGCGTACTACGCAAAGAAACCAAGACCCACTCCACTACATTGGCAGCGTAATCTCCAGCTTCATAATACTTACCTTCTTCACCGTCATAATTCCATGCGGGAGTACTATAAGGTTGTCCGGATACTGTATTGATCTGTCCGGGCAATACTCTAAGGTTATTCATATTTGTTTTCATGCTATTCGTTTCTTTGTCATACGCCCCTTCTATCCATGCCTTAATATCAAGTTTGAGCGGTTCGTAGTATTCCACAATCAATTCGGGAGCAGCACGATTACAGTTGTTTTCGCTATACGCAATGCGTGTGCCTGTACCTTCCATGATGAGGGCAAGCGCATTATAATTATTCCAATTATCCTGACTGACAATCTCTTGTATCACTTTACTGATGTCGGGCGTGCGTTGTACCTTTTTAGTCTGATTGCTAATCCATGTACCAAAAGACCAACTGACCGACTGGTGTGTTTTTTCTCTGTTAGAAATATTTTGATAACCTGTATTAAAAGTCGCAGCATTTCCGGAGGCTTCGCCATAAAGCGTCATGCTATTAGCAACACTTGAAGTGGAAGAGGCTTTAAATTGAATATATGCATTGGTGATCTTCGCGCCTTGTGGAACATTAATATCATCAAATCGGAGCGCCGTTTTTCTGCTACTGCCCATGGCAATGGTACTACCTTGTGTAGTGACCTGTCCGGTAGAAGATTCCACCGCACTGTTATAATAGACATTTGCCTGTGAGCGAGCCACACCAAAATTTTGTGAACAGCCATTGGCTTCATTCACATAAGGGCATAAATTCAAATAAGCCAGCGTACCGTCCTCTGCACTTGCCACTTGTTCATCTTCGTCTGTAATGTAAATCTCACGATTTCCCACAAAATCTACCGACTCCCGCTGGAGCCGTTTGGAGAAATCAAAGGTACTGACCTGACCGTCAAAAAAGACCCCTTCCGTAAAATTCTGAATAATCCAAAGCCGGGTTTCACCGACCATGACCAGCAATTTGCCATCAGGACTTAACTCCGCCGCACTCACCTGATAATAGTCTAAAGCTACTCCCGGCGGACTAATATCCATTTCTGTAATATACTCTGCTACATACTGCTGTTGTAATGTATTCGGGTTTGCCGAAACGCGATACAGTTCAGCTTTTCCCGCATTCGGACCCGAAGTATCATCACTTTTAGTGACGATATAAAGATAATTTTCGTGATAAAAAATAGACTCCGCATTATCAACACCGGAGTTGTCTGGAAAGCGAAGGTGAATAATCTCCGCAGTCACATTATTATCACAATGATAATCGGGATTTGGTATTTTATAAATAGACAAATCATCATAAGCCTGACTTGGAGAATAAGCTGCATTTTTGTCTCCCGTATCTGCAATGTACATATTGCCGTCGGGGTCAGTCGTCATATCTTCCCAATCATAATTGGAAGCATTGGTCAAATTGATAGTTCGATACACATTACCACTGGTATCGGCAGCGTGAAGTCTTGCGCCATTTGTACCATCATTAATTGTCCAAAACCCTTCTTTGCCTGTGGTAACAATGCCTGATGATTCGCGCATTATTATGGATAATTCAGCTATGGTACGCGGGGTAATGGTTTGAGCAAAAAGCTCTTGTGAAAGAGTGAGTGATATCGTGGTTGTAAATAGGCATAGCAATGCTACCCCAAGTTGTGATTTGAACATGGTACAGTATAATTTAAGTTAAGGAATAAATAATCAAGAATGACTCCACTGGATGAGAGGAAATCTTGTCATACTTAAACGGGATATCAGAGCGTGGTTCTCATTTAGGAAAGGGATACAGTTTGCAAATCTATTGTTTTTGTATAAATAAAAAAATTATTCCATTAAAATATCATAATAAAAAATTATTTTTGACATAAGTGTGACATGCTAAACATATAGTTTACTTTTATGTTTTATGCTTTTTGATACTCAAATGCTCAACAA
The DNA here is from genome assembly GCA_938028705.1 of uncultured Saprospiraceae bacterium. Classification (GTDB taxonomy): domain Bacteria; phylum Bacteroidota; class Bacteroidia; order Chitinophagales; family Saprospiraceae; genus JAHDEO01. Next base: position 17,021 of record CALIZI010000328.1, read on the forward strand.
CAAATTCTAAATTACTCTTTGAATATAAATTTTACCGTACTAAGTAATGAGACAAAAATAAACTAACAATATTTGAACCACTAAGCACGCTAAAAACACTAAAATCGAATGGACGCAGAGGACACAAACTATTTCTAAGTATTTAATAATGAATTTTTTACATAAACTTAGTTTTCTTATTTCGTTAATTCGACATTCGTGTTCTTAGTGCGCTTAGTGGTAAGATATTTTTGTCCAACTACTTATTCATAATGACTGTCGTTTCTGTTAATTTTTTTGGACAAGTTCATCTAAATCATAAAAGTTTTGACACTTTTGGAATCTGATTTTAAAAATCAAAACAAAATTTAAATACTCCGTTTGCTAAACTTCAAAAAGTTTGGTCTCCGATAGCTATCGGAGAAGTAAAGTACTGATTTTTAGATAATTATAAATTTT
>CALIZI010000329.1 GCA_938028705.1 uncultured Saprospiraceae bacterium
AATATGTAGGGCAGAAACAGAACCTGCGAAAAAAAACGCAACAGTTAGTACAAGAAATATATGTCGAAATACGTTCAAAATTGTAATTTTACGGTAGATGAAAAACAAATAGACGAATGAATTGAAATGTAAAATGTAAAACTCACATTTCTGTTAAATTTTTTCGAGTTCAAATTTTTATTGATTTTCAATTAATAATAAATAGTTTAAAATTAATATTTTATTAAAAAAATTTTAAAAACCAAATTATATTTTGAATTAGGTTATGAAAATTTTGAATTTCAATAAGAAAAATGACCTCATTCGGAACATTTAATAACTCGAAAAAATTTAACAGAAATGACAGTTTATTATTTTACATTTTACAACTTGTCCCGACGAATGACGGGATTATTTTAATTTGAAAATAAAAGTGTCAACCGCTTTTCTAAACATGCCAAACTTTACCACAAAAAAGCCCCGCTCCAAAAGGAGCGAGGCTCGTATAATTTCGTGAAATGTAAAGTCTGAATTATAGACCCCTTCAAGCTATGGACTATTGACCATCAACTATGGACTAATCCTTACTTCTTCACGACTTTCTCAATAGATTGCTGCGTACCGTCATCGAGTACAATAAAGTAAACGGCAGATGCAAGGTTCGACATATTGATGACCGTTCTGTTCAAACCAATGTCGGGGGTCAATGTTTCTTCCGACATGGTACGTCCGAGTACATCAACGAGTTTGAGTTGTACGCGGTCTCTGTCATTGACTTCGTAGGTAATCGCCACTTCGTCTTGCGTCGGGTTCGGATATACATCAAGCACACCAAAACCACCAGACAAACAAGCTACTACTTCAACTCTTGATACCGTTTCCGTACCCGAAAATTCTATTGCCCTGATACGGTAGTAATATTGACGGCTGATACCTGTGGCATCTTTGAAACCATAAGTTTGTGTAGTCGTAGAATTACCTGTGGCGGCTACTTCGCCTACCGACGTATAGTTAGCACCGTCAATAGAACGCTCCACCAAGAAGTGCGATACGTTGGACTCTGATGCTGTCGTCCAAATCAGCGTATATTCGCCATCCTGACAATTGCCTTCAAAAGAAGCCAACTCTATCGGCAAGAGTTTCAAACAGCCGACTTCAAGCTGGAAGTTACAAGCACTGACCGCATCCATGACCGCCAAATCATAATCTCCCGGCTCATCCACCACAAACAGGCTACTGCTTTGGAAAGGTCCGTTGTTGATACTGTACATCAGGTTTTCCGGTGTTTCGTACTCTTCTATCGTTGTGATGTCGATTCTGAAAAGATCTGGTTCGTTGGGCAGTGATGCACAGGTAGCTTGGCTGACAGGCACAGGATTTACAGGAATATTGACCCTGATGAGTGTCGCACAAGGATTGAGCGATACCGCAGGCATATCCACCGTACCACCTGTACCCGGTCCTGACTCGTAATCATAAAAACCGGAGAAAGTATAAGTGGCTGTACCTACCGCAGCGGGGTCAAACATAATCGGTGAAGGTTCTGCAACGCCATTATTGAGTTGTACGGCAGGGAAGCCCTCCACCGGAACAAAGTTGACATTATCAGAAGTTTCTTCTACACCTATCGTAATCACACCATCGCCTTCACAATAGGCATCTTCGAGTGGCGGATTGAATACCAAGACAGGATAAGCACAGACATTACTGTATGTCAACTGACCGCCGATGCCATCGGGTGCAGGCGTGAATGTTGCGCCACCATCATCCGAATATTCAATATATAAAACATAACCTTCTCTATCCAAGTGGTTGAATGTCAAGATATAACGACCCGGGAAGCTCTCGAAAAATTCGACAGGTAGTGTGACGACATCAGATAAGTTCACCGGAGGAAGAATACCCGTAGAGAGTACCGTAGCCCGAATGATAAGTCCTGCGGGTGCGAGTATCGTTACAGTTTCTTCAAATGTACCGTCACCTGCACCATTGGCGGTTTGGTCATTATTACACTTACAGGGGTCGTTGGCAAAGAAGCTATTGGTAATTTGGAAATCACAAATTCCATCGGGAATATCCTCTACGGTAGCTTCGGCACTAGCCGTACAACCGTCTGCATCTGTTACCATAACACTGTATGTACCTGCTGCCAGTCCGCCAATGTCCTGACTGTTGGCACCATTACTCCAGTCAAAATCGTAAGGTGGTGTACCGTTGGGAACGGCACTGATAAAACCGCCGCCGCTACAAGAAGCATCCAACACACTTAGCGTGACCATGAAATTGCTGCAATCCGCCGGACAGTCGCAATCTTCAAAGAAAGGAGCAGAAGCAACGGTGTAACAATAGTCAAGGAAAGTACCCAAATTAGTAAGTACATCATCACTTTCGGAAATTGTAGTCAGTGCATTTAAAGCGGCAGTGAAAGCCGCCAAATCTACATCGTCCACATTGAAGGCATAAACAGTATAGTTGGTATTATCTGCCAAGCCGGAGAATGTACCGTTATCATTGACAAGCATAACTGCATTGCCATTATCATTATTTACCAAAGCATAAACCATAGATGCACCATCGCCGTTTCCGGCAGCTTGTGCATTGATAGTGTAAGTAGGTGAGGCAGTCGTACAATCACACATTTCTTGCTCTACACAATTTAATTGTAATACATCGTAAGTGACAGTACATCCGCCGTCTGTTATCGTTAAAGTAATTTTATCATTCTGATTGGTATAAGTAAACGGACCGATAGACGCAGAAGCCGGATAAGTAACGGACAGTCCGTTTGCACTTACGGTGTAATCTGTTCCACCACCTGTAATACTTTGAATGTCAATATAAAATTCGCCGTCATTTGCTGTACCTGAACAGGTTGGTACGGCTACTACTTCGATGTCATTCGAACTAACGGTGAATGTAAATATCATAGCACTTAACAAACAATCATTTTCAGAAATTCCGTAAGTAAAAGAGGCACCTGTTATAATATCTACGTTGGTTGGATCGGTTACTATATTATTATCTGCGTCTGTCCATGTACCGCCTTCGATAGTTTGAAGGTTTGTGAGATTATAGCCCATAGCGTTATCAGCGCAAATCGTCAAATTCTCCAAAATAATCACTGTGTCAAAAATGGTATCTATAGTCACCACATCACTATCCGTACAGCCGTTTTCGGTATAGGTGTAAGTAAAAGTATCATTATTAATCCCAATATTAACAATCGAAACAACATTTCCATTTGCATCTGTCCATACACCACCTGTTTGTCCATCGGGTTCTAAGGTCGTCAAATCATAATCATTCCCATCTAAAATACAGATGATTTGATCAGGAATATCCGCCACCATAAATCCGGCACATGGGTCTTCGCACATACAATCTTCGATATATGATTGCGATGCAGATACATAACAATAGGCATCAAAAGGCGCGACTCCGGTCAGTACGGCATCGCCTGTGCTGATTGTAGCCAAAGCATTCACCGCAGCAGTAAAGGCTGCTACATCAGCATTTTCCACATTAAAGGCGTGAACAGTGTAGTTGACATTATCCGCCAAACCGGAGAATGTACCGTCACCATTGACCACCATGACCATATCGCTGTTATCATTATTGACCAATACATAGACCATTGAATAGCCGTTACCATTGGCAGCAGCTTGGGCATTGATAGTGTAAGAGTTCGGGTCTTGTGTACAATCACAAACTTCTTGTTGCAAACAATTTAATTGTAATACATCGTAAGTTGCAGTACAGCCGATAGATGATGTTACGGCTAAGGTAACAGGCGTATTGTGGTCGGTATAAGTAAATGGTCCGATGCTAATGGCTGTACCTGTATAATTGACAGATAAGCCCGCTGCTTCTATGGTATAATTAGCTATCGGCGCACCCGGGTCTTGACCGCCTGTGATTTCGCTAATGTCTATAAAAAATTGACCTTCGGCAGCATCGCTACATGTTGGTGTGGCGGTGATTTGGACTTCATCTGCCAGACCCAAAGTGAGGTCTTGTGTACCCGGGCATCCGGTTTCCAAAGAAGTATAATTGGATGTGAAAGTTGTAATATCTGATGTGATGTTTACATTAGTCGGGTCGTCAACTACCATTCCGTTTTGGTCAGTCCAAACATTATCAACTCCTTGATTGAATATGGTTAAATCAAAGCCTTCGGCTTCATTTGCACATACCGGAGCTATTATGGGCAGTCCGACTTCCAAACCAATCACTTCAAAAAATACATTGACAGTTCCGGTACAACCATTGGCATCAGTATAGGTGTAGGTGAATTGTTCACCATCAAGGCTAATATCTACATTCGTAGGTGTAGGCGTTGACCAAGTACCGCCCATTTGTCCTGCGGGTTCCAATGCTGTCAGGTCAACTCCTGTGACTGCATCAAAGCATATATTTTGGTCGGCAATATCAATAGTCGGATTATCACTAATCGTAAATGCAAGGGTGGCACTTCCTGTACAACCATTAGCATCCGTATAAGTATAAGTAAATGTATCACCGTCGTTGATATCCACATTAGCAGGTGTGGCAACCGACCATGTACCGCCTGTTTGCCCTGCGGGTTCTAATGTCGTCAAGTCATAGCCTGTAGCTGCTGCGGGGCAGATGCTTTGGTCATTGATGCTGACATCAAGACCTGTACTAACTGTTACCGTAGCTGTTGCAGTACCGGAACAGTCGGAACCATCCGTTACAGTCAGTGAGTAATCTCCTGCGGTACTTACCGTAAGGTCGGCATTGTTACTACCATCACTCCACAGATAGGTGTATGTACCTGCGGGGTCAAGTCCGGTAGGGGAGAGTGTAGCTGTTTCTCCCTCGCAAATTGAAGCATCATTTAGTGTAAATGTAACGCCATTGAGTAGTGCAAAACCTAAAACGAGTTCGCTCGTACAACCATTATCATCCGTATAGGTGTAGGTGAATGAGCCACCTTGACTAATATCCACATTGGTCGGGTCGGCAACATCCCACGTACCTGTTGTTCCGGCAGGTTCACTTTCAGTCAAATCAATGAATACAGGTGTATCTGAAGGACATGCAAAACCATCTATAATGAGAATTGTACCCGCATTCACAGTAAATGTAATCGTTACACTTCCCGTACAGCCATTGGCATCGGTATAAGTGTAGGTAAACATATCACCGTCATTGATGTCCACATTAGCAGGTGTAGCAGCCGACCATGTGCCGCCTGATTGTGCAGCGGGTTCTAATCCTGTCAGGTCATATCCCGTTGCTTCGTCTGTACAAATACTTTGGTCAGCTATATCAATAGTCGGATTATCACTAATGGTAAATGTAATCGTTACACTTCCTGTACAACCATTAGCATCAGTGTAAGTATAAGTGAATGTATCACCGTCATTGATGTCCACATTAGCAGGTGTAGCTGCCGACCATGTGCCGCCTGTTTGCCCTGCGGGTTCTAATGCCGTCAAGTCATATCCGGTAGCTGCTGCGGGGCAGATTTGTTGGTCAGCTATATCAATAATCGGGTTATTATTAATAGTAATTAATATAGAAAAATCCGTTGCACATTCATCATCAGGTGTGAAAGTGTAAGTACCCGCACTCGCCGTACTAATCACATCGGGAAACCATGTACCGCTAATGCCGTTGTCAGAAGTGGCTGGTAATATTTCCGGTGTATCATTTTCACAATAAGTATCTGTTAATGTAAATTCCGGAGTAGTTTCAGGCTCTATCGTTACGGCTAAAGTAAAAGTCATCGCACATTCATCAGCGTTAGGCGTAAAAATGTAAGTACCCGAACTCGTTGTACTAATCACACTCGGTGACCATGTACCGCTAATGCCGTTGTCGGAAGTAGTTGGCAATGCTTCGGGGGTGACATTTTCACAATAAGAATCTGTTAATGTAAATCCCGGAGCAGCTTGAGCATCTACCATAAAGAGAAATGTGACATTTCCCTCACAACCATTGGCATCAATATAAGAGTAAGTAAAGCTATCACCGTCGTTGATGTCCACATTAGTGGGTGTGGCTACTGACCAAAAACCGCCCGTTTGCCCTGCGGGTTCTAATAACGTCAGGTCATATCCTGTTGCTTCGAATGAACAAATACTTTGGTCATCAATATCAATGGTCGGATTATCATTAATGGTGAACATTATGGTATCAATTCCTGTACAATTATTTTCATCAGTGTAAGTGTAAGAAAAAGAATCACCATCGTTGATATCCACGCTTGTAGGTGTAGCTGTTGACCATGTACCGCCCGTTTGTCCTGCGGGTTCTAATGTTGTCAGGTCATATCCGGTAGCTGCTGCGGGGCAGATTTGTTGGTCATTGATAGTAACGACAGGATTTGCATTGACTGTTACTATAGATTCTCCCGTACCCGTACAATTATTTCCATCCGTTACGGTCAAAGCATAAGTACCTGACACACCAACAGTAAAGGTATCTCCGGCACTACCGTCACTCCAAGCATATGTATATGGACCGACACCGAGCCCACTTGGACTCAGCGTAGCCGACTGACCTTCACAAACCGAAACATCATCTAAGGTGAATGTAATTGCATCCAATACAATAAAATTAGCATCCACTGTACTCGTACATCCATTTTCATCTGCATAAGTATAGACATACAAGCCTGTTACGATATCTACATTAGTTGGGTCGGCAACACCTGCCCATGTACCTGTCGTTGCCGGAGGTTCCTGCTGCGTCAAATCATATCCTGTTGCATCTTCGGCACATACATTAATACCATCTATTACTAAAGATGTTCCTACATTTAACACAAATGCGACCATATCGCTGTATGTACAGTCATTCATATCAGTGTATGTGTAAGTAAATGTATCGCCATCAGCAATATCCACTGTACTTACCGTATTGCCACCTGCATCTGTCCAAACACCACCTTCAAATCCGGCGGGTTCTAAACTTGTCAAATCGTAGCTTGTGGAATTTTCTATACATATCGTTTGGTCGTCAATGACAATCTCTACATCTGTCGGGCAGCAATTACAATCTTCTGTAAAAGAAGCCACCATATCCACATAACAATAGGCATCGAAAGGCGGAGCCTGTGTAGCCGTAAGAGAAGGAAAAATGGGTTGACCTAATAGTACAACTAATTGAGTTTGCATATCCGTAAGATCGGTATCAGCGATATTATATGCGTACACATTATACGTGGCACCATCATCCGGCAGGGGTCCGAAACTACCCGTTGAATTAAGAGAAATTGCTGTACCCGAAGCATCGGTCAGGACATAGATCATAGTGTATCCGTCACCGTTTCCGCTGGCTTGTGCATTAATTGAAAACGGGTCAGTGGCTGTACAATCACAAGCTGTTTGGTCGAGACATTCCAATTGGAGGACATCGTAAGAGACCGTACAAGTGTTGTCATCATCATCCGTAATGGTGAGCGTGACTTTATTATTGTGACCTGTATAAGTCAAGCCTGTAATGGCAGTCGCGGTCGGGTAAGTAATGGTGGTCGCACCGTCCGAAACGGTATAAGTTCCGGTGGGGTCGCCAAGTCCGTCACCGCCTGTGATGGAGTTGATTTGAATATCAAAAGTACCGGATGTACCATTGCAAACAGGCTGTGCCGATACGACAATATCCGTACAAACCGCAGCCGGACAAGATTCGGGCGCACCCGCATCTATCCACGCTTGTATGGCAGCCGTTTCTGTGGCATCTATTGCACCACTTGCAAAGACATTCATTGGAGTATTTACCGTACCGCCCCCGCAAGATACACCACCTACATTGATGATGTCAGTTAGCGTAGTTCCTGTGCTAATATCACTACCACATTTATTACCTCCTGCGGAAAAACCGGCATAAGAGGTCAGGTTGAGTCCACCTGCACCAGTACCATGACAGCCTGCATTTGAACAGTTATTAGCAGCAAATAATGCCTGCATATCACTCCATTGATAGCTGCCATCAGGACAAGATTGGGCATTTGCATGGATGCTAAAGATAGACATTAGCAGCGCAAACAAAGCTGTATATATTATTTTAAATTTATTTTTCATATTAATTTTTTTTCTAAGATTTTTAAAAAATGTTTAATGGATACATGGTTTTATTGTTTCACTGTTTTATTGTTTCACTGTTTTATTGTTGTATTGCTTTATTATTAATGTATTATTTTATAAATAATTTAATTTAAAATTAATTTAAAAAACAATGTAACAGTGAAGCAATGTAACTATGTAACAGTATGTCAATGAAACCATGTATTTTAAATACTTAGAAAATCATTAATTTCCATCAGGATTTGCGGGGAATTGAATGATGCTTGGCTCGCAATCCGGTGGCAATATCACACCTGCACATGAGCAATCTGCCTGAATGACATCGTTGACCGTTTCGGCATTGCCATCATCACAAGGTTCGCCTGCGTCAGGATTGTCGGTTACACCACCCATGCCGTCACATACATCGCAGCCTGTGGCATATATACATGAACCGTCATCGGAAGTAGCATCCGGATTGAAGTTGCAGGCTGTATTGTCTGTACAGCCGGATACACCCGCAACACAATCTGTTGAGACACAAAGGTTGCTGAAAACAACATTGACATCAGCACTAATCGGTGTACCGCTAAAGTTGGCGATAGCCGCTACGATAGCCGGATTCATACCTGCGGGGTCAAATGGACCTGATGCACCTACTGCACCTGATGATACAAGACCGCCCAATGTGTAGGTTCCCGGACCTGTAATGGTCAAGTTAAAATCTAACCAAGGACATGGAAAAGTAGGACAGTTGTTTTCGATTCTGAAGTCGAGTGTCATCGGGAAGTCTGCCGCAGTGCCGCCTGTTACTTCCATATCAATATTAATACAGAAGTCATCATTGGTTAAGCCTGTTGTGTTGACGTTCCACAAGAAACCACCGAAGTCATTATTGGCACCTGCAAACAAGCCCATACCGCTTGGCGAACCGTAAGAAAGTCCTGTACCGCCATCGAAACCTGTACCTGTGGAGACATCTAAGAGACCGGTATCATCGCATAAGTATAAGCAGCTTCCGTCCTCAATGTCAGCACTTGAATTGTAGTTGGTTGCATTGGCATCTGTACAACCTGCAACGCCTATGACTGTACCTTGACAAGTATTACAATCCACCCATATATCATTTTCAGTACCTGCATCTCCATCATCACAAGTATCGTTTACTGAGTAACAAGAACCATCGTCTAAGGTAGCCGTAGCATCGTAGTTACAAGCGTTGGCATCTGTACAGCCCGCTACGCAATTGGTGATACAGAGGTTGCTGAATACGACATCGATGTCAGCACCAAGCGGTGTGCCGCTAAAGTTGGTGATCGCCGCGACTACTGCAGGATTCGCACCTGCGGGGTCGAATGGACCGCTCATCCCAACATTACCTGCTGAGGCAACACCTCCGAAGGTATATGTTCCGGGACCGTTGATGACCATATTAAAGTCATTCCACGGACAAGGGAAGAAGCCGCAGTCGTTATTTTCAATTCTGAATTCTAAAGTAACAGGGAAACCGGCGGCATCGCCTGTGACTTCAAAATCAATAGATATACAAATTTCATTAGCGGATAAACCTGTTGTATTGGTATTCCAAACGAAACCACCGAAGTCGTCATTGGCGCCTGCAAGTAAGCCCATGCCGCCCGGCAGACCGTAAGAGAGTCCTGTACCGCCGTCGAAGCCGCCGTTTGTAGAGACATCTAATGAATTAGGATCATCACATAAGTATAAACAGCTACCATCGTCAGTATTGGCATTCGGGTCGTAATTAGAGGCATCTACATTCGTACAGCCCAATACTTCACTTGACATACATGAGGTAAGGTCGTTGACCATACCGGGATCTTGTGTACAGTTGGTGAGGTAAGTACCTGCACCATCACACATGATAGAAGAAGTTTCAGCGGCATCAGTGGCTTCATCAACACCTACATCCACACCTGTCATTCCTGCGGCTGGTCCGTCTGTTGCATCAAATGCACCTTCGTAAGTGATGAATTGGAATACTGTTCCGCCACAGCTTACAGCAATGCCATCATCACCATTTTGCATAGATACATTCCATACGTAGTAATCGTTTGTACCATCGGAGCTAACCAAGTCAGCAGCGGTTAGGATGTAAGTTCCGTACTCCACTCCGCCATTTCCGTTGTATAAAGTGACGACTACACCCGATGGGTCGCTACCCACAGGAAGTGCAATTTCTATAAATTCATTGACATCAGTACCTGCATTATCATAGTGAAATTCGTTGATTTTTGCGGTAGTCGGACAAGTCGGTGCAGTACCAAGACAAGAACAATCTCCCTGTACAGTGTCATTAACAGTAGCAGCGTTGCCATCGTCACAGGCTTCGCCAACTTCGGGGTTGTCAGTTATCCCGCCTGCTCCGTCGCATAGATCACAGCCTGTGGCA
>CALIZI010000330.1 GCA_938028705.1 uncultured Saprospiraceae bacterium
CCTCAACCTCAAATTCAAATTCAAATAAAAAGTGAATTTTAACGAAGTTAAAATTAATACTTTTTTAATTTGTTATTTTGTTTTTGAATTTAAATTTGCGGTTGAGGTTGAGGTTGCGATTGAAGTTGAAAAATTATGTCATTACAAAAAAGACTTATAAAATACAACCAATTAATGCCCTGCAAAGCGGCATTTATCGACGCTAAAACGCCCGGCAGTCACCTCAAAGATAATTACAGTATCATCGGCGGTGGCGTTTCTGAAAGCAAGCATCAAAAGGTCAATTTGACCCTCAAACATGGCTTTTGCATCGGTGCGGCGGGGCAACCGCCCAAGATAAAAAACTCGCCACATTCACATTTTACGGCGGAGGTATTTATGGTATATAAAGGTAGTTGGCGGTTTTATTGGAATAATGACGAAAAACAGGAAACCGTACTGCATCCGGGCGATATTATTTCCTTACCGACCAATATGTTTCGTGGTTTTGAGAACGTGGGCGATGTGCATGGGATGTGCTTTTCGATATTGGGTCACGACGATGCGGGGGGCGGAGTCGTGTGGGCGCCTCGCGTGATTGAAGAAGCCAAAGGACATGGTTTGATTTTGTTGGAAGACGGCAAATTGGTCGATACGACCATTGGTGAAACCATTCCCGAAGGCAAGCGACCAATGCCCCCACTCACAGCGACACAAATGGCGACTTTCGACCAATATACGCCCGAACAAATGGCAGTCCACGTAGGCAGGGCAGGCACCTACACGCCTTCCGCGTACAAGGGCTTCCCCAACCAAACGCCCGACACGCTGACCTACTACGACATCATCGGACCATTGGATAGCGAAGGACATAATTTTCAAGTAAAACCCGGCGACAAAAACGGCGACCAATTCAACGTCTATGGCATCGAATCCACCGCGTCGGGACATACCGGAAAATACAGCCGAGAAGCTGTAGAAGTCATGCTCGTACATCGTGGCGAGTTTGAAATTTTCTGCGAACACGAAGGCGAAACACTCACCGCTACCCTCCAAGACGGCGATATTATTTCCTTCCCAAAAGGTGCGGTGAGAAGCATTGCGCCGCTTGGAAAAGGCTTTGCATATTTGGTGGTGGGTGGTGATTATCCTGATGCGCCAATTGCCCATTCGTAGGAACAAGTAGGGACAAGGCATGCCTTGTCCCTACTTGTTCCTACGAATCGGGGTGGTGCTATACATCTGCAAAATCAACGTGAAACTCACTAATTACATATTTTATTTTTATTTAAATGAAAAAAATCGCTTGTTTTTCGTTGGTAATATTAAGTTTGTCATTACTTGCCTGTCGGGAAAAAGCGATGCCTGTTGCAGATGCGATTGCGCCAATTTCCATAGAAGGACTTCGGCAAAGAAGCTATCCATCCAATCTCGTTTTTGAAAAGAAATTAAACGGAACTGATGCTTACGATTCTGCGCTAATGTCTTATCAGTCAGATAGTTTGAAGATATACGCACTGGTCAATACGCCAAAAACGGAAATACCAAAAGCGGGTTTTCCTGTGCTAATTTTCGGACATGGTTTTCATCCCGAACCCAAAAAATACGGAGTCAGCAATCAAACAGGAAAGGATTGGCGACCCGGAGATTACTATCGCGGCATTCCAGAAGCCTACGCTGAAAAAGGCTTTTTGGTCATCACGCCCGATTATCGCGGACATAATATTTCGGATGGATTTGAATTTACAAAAACCGCATATCTGGCAAGCACTTATTATACGATTGATGTATTGCATTTGATTGACGCGCTCCCGGATTTGGAAAATGTAGATTTGAAAAACATCTTTTATATGGGACATTCGATGGGTGGCGATGTAGGGCTGAAAATGCTTTTGGCGACCAATAAAATAAAGGCGGCGAGTATTTGGGCGGGTGTCTCTGCCTCAATGTGGGAACAGGCGATTTATTACGGAAAATGGGAGGACGATAATTGGACGAGCATTACACAAAATTCTATGAAAAAATATATGGCGCGTACAGATAGCGTCATCCAAAATTTAGGCTTTGACTACGACATTGATTCCGGCGACCCGATTCATTTTATACAAGACCTTTCGATGCCAATTATTTTGCATCATGCGACTAAGGAGACATCCGTTCCCTATCGTTGGTCGGAAAGTTTGGCTGCAAAATTATTCGCACACAAAAAGGAATTTGAATTTTATAGTTACGATAGTGAAAATCATTTATTTAAAGGAGAAAATAGAATAAAAGCTGTTGAGCGAGATGTTGCTTTTTTCTCAAGTGCAAACTCAACCTCAAATAAAAAATAACAATTAGAGCGAAATACCCTGTACCGACGACTTTAGCCGTCGTAGGAGTGGAAAATAAATTTATAATGAATTAAATTTCAATTACTTAAAAATTAAAATAAAATACACTTGACGGCTAAAGTCGTCAGTACAGGTTGCTTCAAATTAAATTATTTTTATTAGTAAAAAATATTACAAATAATTTGAATGTAAATATTTTTCATTAAAAATAATTTTAAATAATACATAAATTCAAATAAATAAATTTGTAATTTGTTTATTGTAATTGAATTTCATTTGAGGTTGAAGTTGAGGTTGCGTTTGAAGTTGAAACGACAACACATCAACACGATAACACACTAACACGATAACACAAATATCATGGCAATACAATACATAAAAAAAGGAATTACCGAAGCTGATTCTTCTGCGAATCAGGCAAAGACCCGAAAAATAGTAGAAGGCATTTTGAATGATGTTGCTACGCGAAAAGACGAGGCTATACGGGAGTTGTCCAACAAATTTGACAAATGGAATCCGGAGTCTTTCCGCCTCTCGGATGAGCAAATTCAGGACATTATCGCCAGCGTTCCAAAGAGTACGCAGGAGGACATCAAATGGGCGCAGGCGCAAGTCCGGCGATTTGCACAAATTCAAAAATCAGCTTTGCGGGATGTCGAAATTGAGACCATTCCGGGCGTGGTTTTGGGACATAAAAATCTGCCGGTCAATAGCGTTGGATGCTACGTTCCGGGTGGACGTTATCCGATGGTCGCATCGGCGCACATGAGTGTATTGACGGCAAAAGTAGCGGGGGTCAAAAAAGTCATCGCCTGTACGCCGCCCGACCCAAAAACCGGTATGCCACCCGCCGAAACCGTAGCTGCCATGCACTTCGGCGGTGCGGATGAAATCTATATTTTAGGCGGTGTTCAGGCGATGGCTGCGATGGCTTACGGCTGTGTGGGCATGGGGCAGGTCGATATGATTGTTGGTCCCGGCAATCAATATGTTGCCGAAGCGAAGCGACAATTATTTGGTCAGGTGGGCATTGATTTATTAGCCGGACCAACGGAGGTTTTGGTCGTGGCAGATGAGACGATGGACGCAGAAATGGCAGTCACCGACCTACTCGGACAAGCGGAACACGGACCCAATTCTCCCGCCGTTTTGCTGACCAACCACCCGCCTCTCGCCATGGCAATCGAAGCGGAAGTCAAACGCCAATTAGCCACTCTCTCAACGGCAGATATGGCAGGCGCAGCATGGGAAAATTACGGACAAGTCATCTTGGTAGATACAGTGGAAGAAATGGTACAAGTAGCCGACGACATTGCCAGCGAACACGTCCAAATCAATACCAAAAATCCCGACTATTTTCTGGAGAATATGAGCAATTACGGCGCACTGTTTTTGGGCAATCGCACCAATGTTGCCTATGGCGATAAAGCGATTGGTACGAACCATACTTTGCCTACGAAAAAAGCGGCGCGTTATACGGGCGGCTTATGGGTTGGTAAATTTATCAAGACCTGCACCTACCAAAAAGTGCTGACTGATGAGGCGAGTGCTTTGGTGGGCGGTTATTGTTCGCGCTTGTGTGAAATTGAGGGTTTTATGGCGCATAAAGCACAGGCGGATTTGCGGGTAAAGAGGTATGGAAATGCGGTTTCAACCTCAACCTCAACTGGAAATTAAAATCAATCAAAATTTTAAATCACGCAGAGGACGCAGAGAACGCAGAGATTTAATTATTATTTCCTCTGCGTTCTCTGCGAACTCTGCGTGAAACCAACTATAATTGAAGTTCAAAAATGGAACAAATAGGCACACTAAACTGGTCAATCATCATCATTTACCTCTTGATAAATCTACTTTTGGGTTTTGTTTTATCAAAAAAGGTAAAGACTGCCGAAGACTTTTATCTCGGTAGAAAAACCACGCCGTGGTGGGCAATTGGCATATCGGTCTTGGCGACTTACGTGAGTGCGATGACCTTTTTGGGTGCGCCCGCTTGGTCTTATGGTTCGGGGCTTTCTGTGATTGCGATTCACTTGAATTATCCCCTCGTAATCATTATTGTTATGGCGATGTTTGTGCCGTTTTTTATGCAAACGGGCGTTGTCTCTATTTACGAATATCAAGAAAAACGCTTTGGTAAATTATCAAGGGCGGTCATTTCGATAATATTTTTATTGACCCAATTACTCTCTTCTGCGGCGGTGTTGGTGGCTTCGGCTTTTGTCATTTCTTATATCACCGGAGTTGAAGTTTTGACCAGTATTGTTATCGTCTCGATTATTACCTTAATTTACACTTCTCTTGGAGGAATTACGGCGGTGATTTGGACAGATGTTTTGCAATCCGCTATCTTTTTAATCGGTGGGGTTATCGTACTTTTTGCCTTGCTGATTGAAATTCCCGAACCGCTGAGTGAAGTTTTATCCTCCTTGAAAACGAAAGGAAAAATCAACCCAATTGATACGAGTATTAACTGGACAAAAGACACCACAGTATGGGCAGGAATTATTGCGATGACGGTCTATCATGTGACCGTTTATGGCGCGAATCAAATGATGATGCAACGCACACTCGGCGCGAAAAACATGGGTGAAGCCAAAAAATCACTCGCCTTAATGGGCTTTGCGGCATTTTTCATATATTTTATGTTTATCTTTATTGGCGTATTGTTTTTTCATTATTATGGTGGAAAAACATTTGACAATAATAATAATATCATGCTCGAATTTGCCCAAGAAAAAGCCTTTCCGGGTTTTATTGGATTGATAGCGGCGGCGGTATTGGCGGCGAGTATGTCCAGTTTATCTTCTGCCCTCAATTCCTTTTCAACTATCTCTACCGAAGGTTTTTATCAAAAATATTTCAGACCCAACGAATCGCCGGAACACTACTTAAAAGTGGCGAGAATATCCACCATTTTTTGGGCAATCTTAATTATCATTCCGGCTTTTATTTTCTCGGATGATACGGAAAGTGTACTCAAATTATTGACCAAAATCGGCTCCTATTTCGTAGGCGCGAAATTAGCGATGTACGGCTTGGGTTTTTACTCCAAACATACCAGCGAAAGAGGATTATTGGTCGGCGTGGCGGTCGGATTTATTTCATTGGCTTTGGTGTCTCAATATACGGATGTTGCCTGGCCCTGGTATGCAGTCGTCGGTGCGGTGGTGAATATTGTAGCGTCCATTATCGCCAGCCTGTTATTGGATGGTCGTCAGGCGGAATGGTCGATGTATTCTGTGCCGGGACAAAAGGCAAAATTTAAAGCCGAAGGTTTGCCCGAAAAAGAAAACGGTTGGTATGTTGTACCCGGCAAATTAGATAAAGTCAGCTATTATTTATTAGCATTTTTTGTATTGACTGTGGTATTTTTAGTGGCATTTCAAGTTATGGTGTAGCAAATTCAACCACAAATAAAAAATAAAAACAAAAGAATTTCAACGAAGTTGAAATAAGTATTTTTTTAATTTTAAATTATATTTTAATAAAAATAAAATGTGTAATAAATTTACTTCATGTTAGTTTTACAGGAGCATTAGCTCCGACCCTATTTGTAACCGACTACTAACTCACCGCTTCCTTAGCTGCGTAGCTGCGGCACTCTCGAATACAAATTTAAGAGTGCTTCCGATAATTATCGGAACTATGCGCCTTTTTCGGTTTAAGAAAATCGTCGTTACAAATAGTGTCGTCGCTATGCGCCTATAAAATTGACATATTATTCAAGTTATAAATTTTTATAAATTGCTTTTATAAATTATAATTTAAAATATGTCAAAAAATAAAAAAACAGCACTCGTAACAGGCGGAAGCGGTGGTATTGGTTCAGAAATTTGCAGACATTTAGCGGCTGCGGGTTATGCGGTCATTGTGAATTATAATAGTAATTTGGAGAAGGCAAAGACAACTTTAGCGAGTTTAGAAAATGACGGACACAGCCTCTTCAAAGCCTCTGTAACCGATAGCGGCGAACTATCACAATTGGCAAATTTTATAAACAAAAAATATGGTCGATTAGATGTCTTGGTCAATAATTCGGGCATTACCAAACCCGTTCCGCATGATGATATGGAAGGCTTGGAAGATGAGTGGATTGACCGCATTATGCAAGTCAATTTTCGGGGAAGTTTCGCGTGTATTCGGGCGTGTAAATCGTTGTTGCACAAAGGAGAAAATACGATTGTCATCAATATTTCTTCGATTGCTGCACGGACGGGCGTAGGCAGCAATGTCGCCTATTGTGCCTCCAAAGCGGCGATGGATTCGATGACCCGTTCTCTAGGCAGGGCATTAGCTCCCGACATCAGGGTGGTGTCTTTATCTCCGGGATGGGTGATGGGCGAATATGCCCGAAAATCTCCACCGGAATACATCCAACAACAAAAAGATAAAACACCCTTAGCACGAATTGCGGAGGCAGAAGATGTGGCAAAAGCATTGCTGTCTATTGTAGAAAATTTCACCTTTTCAACGGGCTGTATTTTTCCTGTTGATGGAGGACGACCTTTGATGTAAAGAACTACATTATTTCACGCAGAGAGCGCAGAGGTCGCAGAGAAAAAATGCCTCTGCGTTCTCCGCGAACTTTGCGTGAAATATCCAATGATAAACCTGTTTCACGCAGAGAGCGCAGAGGTCGCAGAGAGAAATAACACCTCTGCGTTCTTCGCGAACTCTGCGTGAATAAATCACAAACAAATGCATGAAAACGAAATATCAGCTATCATTTTGGATGCTTCGATTAAGATTCATAGAACGCTCGGTCCCGGCTTATTGGAAAGCGTTTATGAAAACGTCTTGGCTTACGAACTTAGAAAAAGAGGATTGATAGTAGAGCAACAAAAACCTTTACCTGTTTTTTATGAAGATGTAAAAATGGAGATAGGATTCAGATTGGATTTGCTTGTCAATGATAAAGTTATTGTTGAGCTAAAATCAGTTGAAGAATTGCATCGGATACATTACAAAATAACGACAAATTACCTGAAATTATCTAAAAAGAAATTGGCTCTTTTAATCAATTTCAATGTGGATTTATTGAAAGATGGTTTTCATCGAATTGTGAACAATTTGTAGATTTTCACGCTGAGTACGCAGAGTACGCAGAGGTATTTCAATATAATCTCTGCGTACTCTGCGACCTCTGCGTGAAATAAAAATTATGAATTTTCAAAAAGAAAAAAATATCGTCAGAAACTATATTGAGGACTTCGACAAGGCTTCTGATGGAGATTTGTCTGGCGTATTGGAAAAATATACGACCAAAGATTACCACTGGCGAGGTATGCACCCTTTCTACGAAAAATATGATGCAAAAGAAGTCATTGATACTTTCTGGCAACCTTTCCGAAAAGCGTTTTCGCCTATTCAAAGGCGGGTAGATATTTTTTTTGCGGGGGCAAATGACTGTGACGAAGGCAAAACTACTTGGGTCGTGAATGTCGGAAATTTTCTGGGGCTTTTTGACCATAATTGGTTGGGCATTCCGGCTACGGGGAAGATGGCTTTTTTGCGATATGCCGAATTTCATCGTGTCAATCAGGCGGGTAAAATTGCGGAAACTGCCCTCTTTTGTGATGTCATTAGTGTGATGCACCAAGCGGGGCATTATCCTTTGCCACCGATGACGGGCGCAGCTTTTCTGTATCCCGGACCGCGTACACATGATGGTTTATTGTATGATGAAAAGGCTTCCGAAGAAGCCGAAAAAACGATGGAAGTCCTCAATCAGATGATTGCAGATTTGGATACCTTAAATACGAATGATGCCGAAAAATGTCCGCCCGAATTACTGGCAAAAACGTGGAATAAGGACATGATTTGGTACGGTCCTTTTGGCATCGGTGCGTCTTACACCATCGAAAGATACCAACATCAACACCAATATCCTTTCCGCGATAATCTGTACGATAAGGTATTCAATGGTCATATTGCTCGCTTTGCGGAAGGCAATTATTGCGGATTTTTTGGTTGGCCCAACCTCAATAATAAAAATAAAGGCGGCTTTTTGGGCTTACCTGCAAGCGAGGTAAATGCGCCTATGCGTGTGGTCGATATTTATCGGAGAGAAGGCGATAAATTAGCGGAGAATTGGGTATATATTGATTTGTTGCATTATTTTTATGAGCAAGGATTGGATGTATTGGAGCGCATGAGACAGATTAATCGGACATGAATTTACAGCCTGTACTGACGACTTTAGCCGTCAGATGATTTGTTACCCGCGACGGCTAAAGTCGTCGGTACGGGGGCAGCGAAAAGTAAGGCAACAACACATAAAAATGGGTAATAACATTAATCAAAATAATAAAAAACTCGTCTGGGATTTTTGGGAAAATTTAGAAAAATCTGAATCCGGTAAAATGGAATCTGTCATTGAATATGCAATGGATGAACATGTCGTATGGCATGGTTTCGCGCCTTATCATCAGCTAAAAGGAAGGACATCTTTTTACCATGATTTTTGGAAACCTTTGCTACATTCTTTTCCTGACCTAACCAGACAAACCCATATTTTCATGGGCGGAAAATCGAATGGTCGCGTAGATGGTGACATTTCAAAAGACGGTAAAATGTGGGTCAGTGGAACGGGATATTTCCATGCTACTTTTGCTAATGATTATTTGGGCATTCCTGCAAATGGAGAAAAGGTAAAGATTCGCTGGGGCGATTTTTCCAGAATAGAAAATGGAAAAATTGTAGAGGTTTTTTTCTTGTTGGACTTGATTGATTTGATGCAACAGGTTGATATTCAGGTATTACCGCCGAGTAAAGGGAAAGACCATATTTACCCGCCACCCAAAGCGAATGATGGTATTTTGCTGGAAGCACAAGATGAAAAAACATCGGATTATAGCTTGACACATATTCGCCAATTTATCTATGATGGATTAAATGCTTACGATGAATCCGACCTGAAAAGTATGGGTATGGCAGACTATTTTCACACTGATGTAAAATGGTACGGACCGGGTGGCATAGGGGCGTGTTTGAGTTTTAAGGAGTTTGAAGATTTTCATCAAAAGCCGTGGCTGGTGGCTTATCCTGACCGACAAGTGCAGGATTTAGATGCCTTGATTGCAGAGGGAAATTATTCGGGCGGTCCGGGTTGGGCGGGCGTGAAGGCAACACATACGGGGCAATATTTGGATTGTCCGGCAACCGGAAATTCGATTGATTTTAATGGCTTGGATTGGTGGAAAAGAGAAGGCGAACAGTATGTCGAAAATTGGGTATTTGTAGATATGATTCACTTGTTTCGGCAGTTTGGAATTGATTTGCTTTCTCAACTTCAACCTCAACCGCAAGTGCAACCTCAAATTAAAACGTAAAAACAAAAATGAATTTCAACGAAGTTGAAATAAGTATTTATTTAATTTGTATTTTTAAAATTGCGCTTGAATTTGAGGTTGAGGTTTAGGTTGAAGTTGCAGTTGAATCAAAAATGTTATGAAAACAAGCACAGACAGAATTTTAACAACCCACGTAGGCAGTCTTCCGCGTTCAAAGGCGGTGACGGATTTGGTATTTTCCAAAGAACAAGGTAAAACGGTGGATGAGGCACAATTTGACGCGACGATAAAAGCGGCAGTCAGTAGCGTAGTCGCGCGACAAATAGAGTCGGGCGTGGACATCGTAAGCGATGGCGAAATGAGCAAAATCAGCTACGCCACCTATATCAAAGACCGCATCACCGGCTTTGCGGGCGATAGTCCGCGTAATGCGCCGAAGGACTTGGAGGAGTTTCCGGGTTTTCTGCAAAGAGCCGCAAAAGGTGGTGGTACGCCGACCTACTCACGCCCTTGCTGCGTGTCGGCGATTGAGGTGAAAAGTACGTTGCCTTTGGAGAAAGATATTGAGCATTTTAAGGCAGCCGCCACACAACATCAGCCGCACGATACCTTTATGAATGCCGCTTCGCCGGGTGTGATTGCGCTGTTTTTGCCGAACAAACATTATGCTTCGCAAGATGCGTATTTGGAGGCATTGGCAGAAGCGATGCGCCCTGAATATGAGGCGATTGTAGCGGCAGGATTTGTCTTGCAATTGGATTCGCCGGATATTGGCTTGGGTAGGCACATGATGTTTAAGCATGAAACGGAAGAAAATTATGTAAAATTGGCAAATCAACACATTGAAATGTTGAATCATGCCTTGCGAAATATACCCGCCGACAGAGTACGGATGCACGTTTGTTTTGGTAATTACGAAGGTCCGCACCACCATGATGCGCCGATGAGTTTGGTCTTGCCTATTGCACTGAAAGCCAAGCCACAAGCCCTACTTTTTGAAACTTCCAATCCGCGTCATGCCCACGAATGGGTGGTGTTTCGGGATGCCGATATTCCCGATGATAAAATCCTGATTCCGGGCGTATTGGATTCTACGACCAACTTCATCGAACATCCTGAATTGGTGGCGCAACGTATCGAGCGTTTTGCTAATATCGTCGGCAAAGAACGGGTCATTGCAGGTTCGGATTGCGGGTTTTCGACTTTTGCCGGATTTGGTGCAGTGGACGAGGATATTGTGTATGCCAAATTGAAGGCGATGGCAGATGGGGCGGAGATTGCGAGTGGACGATTGTGGGCTTAAACTCTTCCATCTTTATCGATTCAATCAAAGAGTTTAATATCTTTGTCTCAAAGGTCAATCAACATTTAAAATTCATTCGAGTGTGTAAAATATTAGAGGCAATTAAATGTATTGGTACTCTAAACCCTTGAGATTAAATCTCACGCAGAGTATGCAGAGGTCGCAGAGATTTATAGCTTTTCTCTGCGTACTCCGCGTACTCCGCATGAAATATACAAGATTAAGCGATTTGCATTCATATTAGATTGCCCCTAATATTTTACACACTCAATTCATTCTTTGCTCCATGTCTAAAAATAAAGAAAACTACTACGATTTGGTCTATGACTTGGTTCGCGAAGTGCCGTATGGTCGCGTGACCACTTATGGCACGGTTGCCAATGCCTTGGCACTTGGCTCGGCTCGAATGGTAGGTTGGGCATTGAACCAATGTTTTGGTGCAGAACCTCCTGTGCCTGCACATCGTGTCGTCAATCGTAAAGGAGAATTGAGTGGTCGTGTTCATTTTTCCACGCCCACCTTGATGCAGGAACTACTCGAAAGTGAAGGTATCATTGTCAAGGATAATCGAATACAAAACTTTAAATCCGTACTTTGGACTCCTGATGACTGGCAGTGAGGTCTTAGTTTATAGAGTTTATAGAGTGAATAGTTGATAGAGTTCGTTTCACTAATCACTTTATAAACTCTATAAACTCTATAAACTCTATCAACTCTATAAACTATTCCCAAAAATAAAATTTGGCAAAACATTTGTTGTATAGATAAATAATTGGCATTAGCTTTCTTATTTGTTGTAAGTTTTTACATAATAAAATTTTAACAAAACTATAAACGGACTTCATGCAACTAATTCCGATAAACAGTCGTTTATATAATAAATCCAACACACCGAATGGCTCACCGGCACTAAAAGCGAATCACTATCTGGTATCTGCATTATTTTCCTTAATCTAATTCGGTTAGGTACATTTTGTATGTCTGCCGAATAACAAAGACAAGAGACATGAAAGCACGATTTTTTTCCATTATGGTGGCGTTGTTTTCTATGGCATTGTTTAGCAATTCCAGCGAAGGCCCCAACGAGATTATGTACTGGAATACCGGTACGCAATTAACCTTAGCCGATTTCAAAGGTCAGCCCGATTATACTGACCCGTATAGCATTGCAATGACTTATTCGGGACTGTTGCTCTACACCGAATGCGACGAGTATTTACTCAAATATGAAATTGATGCCTACTTTGATAAAGACGAATCGTGGGTCAAACTCGAAGCCCGTACTCCGTATCACCTCAAACACGAGCAGCTTCATTTTGACATCACCGAGCTATATACCCGCCGCCTAAAGGCTGCCTTGGCTAATGAAACTTTTTACTGCGGTGAAGAGGAGCGATTTAATCGTTTTGTAGATGATTTTTTGAGCCAATGGCAAACCGAACAGCATCATTATGACCTCGAAACAGGATATAGTAATCATCGCCCACAACAAACAGAATGGGAGTATAAAATTGCCTTAGAACTCTCCATGCACCCAAAAGAACATGAACATCATCACCATGAGGAACATCATAGTCACAGTTCTTTTGGTGAATGATCATTGAATTTTTGAATATCGAACAAGGAATAACGAATGATGAGGTATTTACTTCGTGTAAAACACTGTAAATTAAACTTGTACAACTTTGATAATCAATTATTTAGAGTGAATTTTATTAAAATGTTTATTATACATTAAAATTGTATTAACATTGTCAAGTAAAAAAACAATTATTACAAATATTTAAAATAAATAATTTAAAATATTTTTAATTTTAATTAAATTAATTAATTATTTTTATAATAAATAAAATTTTGATAATCAAGGTTTTTAAAGCTATACAAGTCTATTAGTCTATTAGTCATTTAAAACTAAATTATACACTTCATCATTCGACATTCCTTGTTCGATATTCGATATTTCAAAAAAGAATTATACACTTCATCATTCGACATTCCTTGTTCGATATTCGAAAAAAAATTAAAGCCTTCTATTTTAAAATAAAATAGAAGGCTTTTTTTCATAAAAAAAGTTCCTGTCAAAAAAATGACAGGAACTTTAGAATACGGTTAGAGTAACCTTTTAGTTACTTCATAGATTAGGTAGGTGGAGGACTACCCATTTTCGTTTAATAATCAGTGTGTGGAATTTGTCGTCTATTCTGTCGTTTTATTGTATTTTCATCACCTTTGCAAAACCTGTTGACCAGCCATTGCTACTTACACTAACGAAGTAAATGCCTGCATCGAGACTTCCCAAATTAAAATTAATAATACTTTCACCTGTATTAAGATAATTTGGTGTTGTTTGTACCACTCTGCCATGTATATCAGTGATATTGATTTGCGCTTCAGTCGCAGTATCCACATTGATTTTCATAGCTACTTCGTCATTACCATATACCGGGTTCGGGAATACATCAGAAATGCTATTGGGTTTTACTCCTTTGAAGCAATCTGTCTGTATGGTATTATCCATGAGGTATGTTTTGAACGTACCATCTGTATCGTAAGATGTCAGGCGGTAATAATTGACAGATGTAATGTTTTCATCTATCAAAGAGTAATTAGTGGATATAAGCGTATTGCCTTCAGCAGTGACTCTGCCTATCTCCATAAAATTGATACCGTCCGAACTACGTTCCACCACATAATAATCTACGTTTTCTTCTACCTGTGTTGTCCAGATAATTTCGGCACCCTCACAATCATTTTCTGAATTGACCATAGTGCCATAGAAGGCTGACAGACTGATAGGTAAGGTACACAATTGTTCGTTAATTTCGACAAGTACAGCTTCCGAAGCGTCGTCGGGGCAAGCGAAGCCGCTGATGGTCAATAAGACCGATCCCGTAGCAATATCAGCTTCCGATGGCATATAAATAGCACTTGGGCTATTCGGATTATCAAATGTACCTGTACCGTCTGAAGTCCATTGTATGACGTTGATACCAATAGATGTGCCGGTAATAGGAACAATAATCATATCATTGCTAACGTCGCATATTGCATCTGCATTATCTATGGCTACACTCGCTTCGGCAGGTGTAGGTACGAGGACTTCATCTTCGATATTGGTACTCAAACCATTCCACCATATATTTAAGGTAATTTCGTTGGAATTGCCATAGATATTACAAGCTGTAGAAGGAGAAGATACACATCCGGGGTCTATAGTCTCTGTGATAGGATTGCCCGCATTGCCGAGAGGTACTTGGGTATTATCCCAAAACAAACCAATATAACCGGGCGTACCCGGACGCACCAAACGTGCTTTCAGTCCCGTCACGCCTTCAATATCAAACATCGGAAAATGAACGACACTTGCTCCGGCAAATAAACGGACAAAGAAACTCGTACCCACAGGTACAATATTACCGTTGTTGTCCAGTCCGTCCCAATCAATGGTATTAGCACCCGCATTGATAACTTCTGCTACGAAAGTAATATCTTCCGTACCGTTATTATTATAAGGTGGAAAATCCAGCACAATATCGCCTACGGCTTGTACATTGGTTGTAAAAGTAATGAACGAACTACCGTCGTCGCATAAGTCAAGTGAAATGGTGGTCACTTCTATTTCTTGTACACCACTTGGAAATTCAATAATATCAGGGTCATTCACAAATATTTTATATTCGCTCAATGGTCCGAAATCTGCATCTGCATCGCCATCATAAGATTGACGTGCAGCGACGGCATCGCCCGAAAAAAAGGCAGGACCGTCAATACCGTAGCGGTTACAAGCTATCAGCCAGTCGCCCCCCCAGCCCGGATCATTTTTATCACCTACTTCAATAGCGGTAACGACCTGCTCCGGCTCAGTGTAAACGTAAAATGTAGAAGCTAAAAAATCGCCCGGGTCACTTGATGAACCGGGTCCTGAACGCAAGCCCCACTGCTCCGACCAGATACGTCCGTTGATGACATTATTGCCGCTATCTGCCACAGTAATATCCCAAAAATCGACACGCGCACTAACCGTTGGTATGCCAAAACCGGCATCGTCCGTAAATTCGATATACCAGTCTCCGTTTTCAGTGGGTGTAAATGCCGTAGAATTATAACTGCCCGAAGTTGGCGCACCCGCTCCGGCTTGTGTCAATCCGTTTGGTCCGGCACTGTTTTCAGTACGGCTTGTTATAGCTGTGGGTAAAGTTGCGGGCGTTCCGCCAACTGTATAACCCGTTCCGTCAAATACATACTGTGTGCCGCCCGGACTGACCAGTCTTGAATACCAAGCGTTGCCATTAGTGGTGCCAAGTGCTACATAGATGGTCTCTGTATTGAAATCACCTACACGAATGTGTAGTCTTCTATCTTGTGTAAGTCCGGGATAAGCAAATTGTGCCTTATCATTAATGGACATCCCTGCCTCGCAAGTAGCGCAGGTAATCAGTTGTAGTGTTCCTTCCGCAAAACTCCAGAAGGCTATACTCATAGTGACTATGGTTAGGAAAATTTTTTTCATGGTGATGATGTTTGTTTTATTTTAATTAAAAAGTAGTTGTATTTTAAAAATAATTTCATATACTTAAATATCACCCTCGTCAATCTAATAATCTGTGAGATAAGACATTAAGTAATTATAAAAAATCTAATAAATATGCTTTTTGTTTGTGTGTATGCAAGGATATTAGTCAGAGTTTGCAATTGCAGTTTTTTGTATGGATGAGACATTATTAATGATAGAGAAGAACAGAAAAAGGTTGCAAATGATTTTTTTATTGAAATAAAAAAATCATTCAAAATATAAGTAAAAATTATAGTACATGAAGTCGTTATAAGATAATCTAAAATAAAAATTATTGCGAATAATACATAGCACAAAACAATATTTTTTTATTATCAAAACATTTATAAAAATCTGATTATCAATAACTTAAAACATATTTTTAAAATAAAATAAAATTAATATGAAACGATTATACCAATAAAATTGTTTTATCATTATGATTTATCATTTAGTATCAAACAAAGGACTTATTGTGAATTATTGGAAATAAAAAAAATAATATTTTCAACACATTTTTTTGAATTTTGTGACTGTACTAATGAATAAAAATGCTAGGATTAGTGAAGGTTTACCTTATTTTTACTATAATTGTACCTTTTAGTATTGTTGTGCTGAAGTGTTGTTGTGTTGGGGTTCTTGGTTCTACATGGTAGCTTCACCTCTCTGTAAAACTAAAGGAACGACAACACTAAGAGCAACACGACAACACATTTTAAACAAAAAATCATGCAAGAAGAAATAGACTTATATTACGAAGATGCAAAAGAAAACATGGAAAAAGCAATGTCGCATTTGCAGCGCGAATTGTCGAAAGTAAGAACGGGCAAGGCTTCGCCTGCCATGTTTGATAGTTTGTTGGTGGACTACTACGGCTCACCTACTCCGCTCAAACAAGTTGCCAGTATCGGTACTTTGGATGCCCGAACTTTGACCATACAACCCTGGGAAAAATCCATGCTCGAACCTATAGAACGTTCTATTTTTGCCGCCAACTTAGGCGTAACACCTCAAAATGATGGTCAAATCATACGTGTGGTTATGCCGATGCTGACCGAAGAGCGTCGCCGCGACTTGGTGAAACAAGTTAAAAAATATGGCGAAGATGCCAAAGTCACCATTCGCAATGCCCGTAGAGATATGATGGAATTTTTGAAAAAAGCTGTGAAAGACGGCTATCCCGAAGATGCCGGCAAACGAGAGGAAGATAAAACACAAAAATTGACCGATTCTTACGGCAAAAAGGTAGATGAGACGCTTGAGACTAAAGAGAAAGATATTATGACGGTGTAGATTTTTGAAATGTAAAATGTAAAATAATAAATGTAAAATGTAAAAGTGTCGATAGGAAGTGAAACTTATTTATATTAAGGTAATTATATTTATAACATTATTGAAAATTAAATTATTATTCAATAATATACGTTATACACTTTTAAATTTTACATTTATTATTTTACATTTTACATTTTACATTTCACCCCCGTTTAAAGCCCATAAATCCCGGAGTATTTCTCCTCTGCATATTCCATGAAATAGCGGAAATTAAGTTTCTCTCCTGTGATGCGTTTGCAGAGTTCATCGGCAGTGTAAAAACGTCCATATTGGTGAATGTTTTCGCGCAACCATGCCAGAAGGTCAGTGTGGTTGCCTTGTTCGGTTTGTCGGATGAGGTCGGGGATGTCTTTCTGCGCTTGTTTGTGCAATTGAGCGGCATAAAAACTGCCCATTGAATAGGTAGGAAAGTAACCAAAACTACCATGTGACCAATGAATATCCTGTAAGATACCACGCTTATCATCAGGCACATCAATATTTAGATATTCTTTATATTTTTCATTCCAAATATCGCGCAAATCATCGGATTGAAGGCTACCTTCTATCAGTCCTTTTTCGATTTCGTAACGAATAAGGATGTGAAAATGGTAGTGCAATTCGTCGCTTTCGGTGCGGATAAAACTTGGATTGACCCGATTCATTGCCTTATAAAAATCCATCAAACTCACCGCATTAAGGTTGTCGGGAAAAATGGATTGAAGTTGCTGATAATTGGCTTTCCAGTAAGGCAGCGAGCGTCCGACATTATTTTCCCAAAGCCGCGATTGCGATTCGTGGATGCCCAATGAAAGGAAGTTGCCAAGCGGCAAACCGTATTGTTCTTCGGGCAAGCCTTGTTCGTAGAGGGCATGACCGCCTTCGTGAATACAACTCCAGAGCATATTGCCAAAATCGTTTTCGTCAATGCGCGTGGTGACCCGCACATCGGAGGAAGCGAAATTGGTCGTAAAGGGGTGTTCGGATATATCTTGTCGTCCGGCTTCAAAATCGTAGCCCATTTTTTTGAGCATGTCCACACCGAGTTTCCATTGTTGGTCTTTGGGATAAAATTTTCGCATAAAACCATCGTCCACCTGCGGTTTTTCGCGGATACGACGCACAAAATCCACCAATTGTTCGCGTACATCTTTGAATAATATATCGGTATCGGCAGTGTTGGCTCCCGGCTCAAATATATCCATCAGTGCATCGTAAGGGTGATTTTTGTAGCCCAAGAGTTGTGCTTCTTCCTTTTTAATATCCACCAGTGCAGAGAGGGGTTCTTTGAAAAAAGCAAAGTCATTTTCCTGCCGGGCTTTGAGCCATGCGTGATAGGCTTCGGAGGTGGTTTCCGAGAGTCGTATGACAAAATTGGTAGAATATTTTGTGGATTTTTGATAGTCCTCGTGCGAGAGTTCGATATTTCGGCGTTGTCGCTCGTCCAGATGATTGCCTTTGTATAGCGTATCCAACAGACCGCCCAGTTCTTTGTCAATCGACATTTCATGGGCAATACCCGCCAGAGTAGCTACTTGGCGTGAACGTGCCTGACTACCTTTGGTAGGGAGGTTGACTTCCTTATCCCAATTCAACACTGAAATGGAGTGACGTACATCAGCGATTTTACGCATTTTCTGTACGTACAAATTATAAGCATTATTCGTATTTTTCATTTGAAGGTATCAGGTGTTTGTGCTTTTGTATTAACTTTTACGTTTTTTTATTATACAATGTTTCAACTTTTGTGATTAATTCACAGGCACACTCGTCATTCATTCAGACCTGCCATGCAAAGCTAACATAATCCAACCTAATATAAAAGCCAGTCCGCCAATAGGCGTAACAGGACCAATGATTTTTGACCAACTGCCTAATGTCAACATATCTTTACAAGCCAGTAAATAGAGTGAACCGGAGAATAGAATAATTCCTATAAAAAATGCGTAGCCTGCTTTGATGAGGTGTTGATTTGTTGTGCTGTTTTTTTGCAGCAAAATTACTGCCAATATTGCTAAGGTATGATAAAAGTGATATTTGGAAGCAGTATTATAAGTATTTAATTGGCTATCACTCAAATGCTCTGCCAAAGCATGTGCGCCAAAGGCTCCCAATATGACCGCCATTGTACCTGATATGCCTGCTAAGATTAATAATTTTTTCATCTGTATTAATTTTCTTGAATCTGCTTGAAAATTAGTATTTTTATCTCAAATTTTGCATTTTAATTTTATATTATTTATAAACATTAATTTATAAATTATTTTAAAATAAAAATATTAATAATATTTAAATAATTACAATATAAAAGTTGGGTATTTTAAAATGAAAAACAATATTCAAAAATCCGTTTACTAAACTTCAAAGAGTTTGGTAAACGTAAGTAAAGCACTGATTTTCAGTTAATTAAAAATTCAGTGATATGCTTACGTTTACTAAACTCGAAAAGTTTAGTAAACGGAGTACATCATTTTTGTTTATTTAAAGTGTCAACCACATTTCTAAACATGCCAATATTTTTAGAAGAAATTTAAATAAAATGAGTATACATAATCTAATTCAACAAGGCAATAGTTTCTCGAAATCAGAGATTCAACAAACATCAGAGCAATTGCATCAGCTGCTCCAGATAGATGAAACTATCCGCGAATCATTAGATGTAAAAATTGAGGTACTTGGATTATATCTTGATACATGGCATAAGATTTTGTACTCTGACCTGATTACAGAAAAAAAACAAAGGGTTGCCATTATGAAAACCATTACCAAACTCAAAATGCAACAAGAAATCTTTCAACTCCTTCAGAATGAAAACGTTGAGGAAGCACTCAAAAATCTCAAAGCAAGCGCAGAGCGTTTTGGTAAGAAAGCCCAATCGTCTGTCAGAAAAATCTCTTAAATCCTTTTCTTACTCCGGTCTAGCCACCAAAACATAATAATTAAAAAAGAAATGCTCATTGAAAAGTATCGAATCGTTGAGGGTACAATTTCGGGAGGTGAGCATAGCTTGATATTCGGACAGGTCGTATTGGTGAGGATGAAGAATATCGCCGGGTAATAAGCGGAATATTTTTTTGAAAAAATTGTGGTTGTGAGCATCTATCGAAACAACGAGTGTACCGCCGGGCTTGGTCAGATGTACGAGTTTGTCAAAGCAAAGCGAAAGGTCGGCAACATGATTAATCGCATTCAGACAAAAAACGGTATCGTATTGATTATCAGTATGATAGGCTTCAAAAGGCAGGGCATGAAAAGTGGTATTCGGGTAATCCGCTTGGTCGAAATGTGCGAGTTTGTCGGCATAGCTGTTGAGCAGAGGATCCACCGCATCCACCTCATTATCGGGCAATGACATGAACACACCCGCCGGTCCGCATCCCACATCCAAAACCCGCTCACCTGCTTGAGGATGCACATCTATACGCGACAATAAATCCTGCCAATATTGTTCCTTCCACTTGAGATAATCCGTCTTAGGCTTTTTATTCAGATAACGTTGCCACCAACGAATTTCGGCAGCTTGGGCGATTTTCCAGCGCAACTCATTTTTCATAATAAGAATAGAACACGGATTTAGCGGATTAAACAGATTATGCGGATATTTTTGTTTTTTTATTTAAAATATTATAAAAAAAATCTGTGCCATCCGCATTATCCGTCAAATCTGCGTTCCTCATTTTTTCTTTGCTTTTGCTTTCGTTTTTTTCTGTGCAGCTTCTGTTTTTGCTTGTTGCTCTTTCAATGCTTTTTCAAGGCTTTGTTGGAACGTTCCTTTTTTCTTTTTCGGTTTCTTTTTATTGGTTTCTATTTCGGCTAATATTTTTTCTTTATCAATGACAAATTCTTTAGTGACGACAGTTTGTGTAATGTTTATCATATTACTAAAAAATAGATAACAACACAAGCCCGAAGCAAAACTATTGAAGAAAACGATGAAAAATAGTGGCATGACATATTGCATATATTTCATCATGGGTTGTGCGCTGAAATCCATGTGTTTGGAATTGTAGTAGGCATATATCACCGTTGTCACTGCCCACAAAAGGGTAAACAAACTGATGTGCGCGCCATACATCGGGAGGCTGAATGGCAGGTTGAGAATCGAATCCCAAGAGGAGAGGTCATCTGCCCAAAGGAAGCTCTTTTGCCGGAACTCAATAGAGGCAGGAAAGAAGCGATAGAGGGCAAACCAAATTGGCATTTGGAGTAGCATCGGCATACAGCCACCGAGCGGACTTACGCCCGTTTCGCGGTAAAGACTCATCTGTGCCATTTGCATTTTTTGGGCATCGTCGCCATGTTTTTCTTTGAGTTTGGCGAGTTGAGGTTTGAGTGCCCCCATCTTGGCTTGGGAGTAAAGCATTTTGTAGGTGAGCGGGAAAAGCAGCATTTTGACGATAAAAGTCAATGCTAAAATCACCAATCCATAATTCGGAATAAAACCCGACAGAAAGGAAAACAGCGGGCGGAAAAGGTGGCGATTTATCCAACCGAAAATACTCCAACCAAAGGGTATAATCTGCTCAAAATCAATATCATAGCTTTTAAGAAGTTTATAATCATTCGGACCAAGAAACATTTGCATGGCAATGGTCTCCTTGTCATTACGGGCATAAGGAATCGCAATTTTACTGGTAATTTTTTTAATCTCCGTATCCGAATCCGACATCACTGTGGTGACTTCAGCTTTGTTGAATTTATCTTTTGCAATGAGTGTAGAATTAAAAAACTGCTGCGAATGCGACACCCATTTCACTGATTTTTCTGATTCCTCCTCATCGTCTCCGCTACACGAACAGTAATTCGGGTCTTCATCTACTTCCTTATAATATACCGTCGAAAGATTTTTTTCACTATACGCCGAAGCGTCTTTTTCGAGTTTGTTGAGATAGTTCACCCAATTCAATTCAATGCTCTCCGCGTCGCGGTCAATCACGTCATTCAAGCCCACCAAATTGAGGTCATAATCCACCATATAGCTACCGTCGGTCAGTTTGAAAGTCTGTTCTATATAGCGTCCGTTGCCTGCATCGGCTTTAAAATTCACCGTATTGCCCGATACACTTGGCACAAAATACAAATCGCTCGTATAAACCACCTTACTCTCTGCCGAATTGACGGGCAGTCGGTATTCAAATTTATTTTTCGGGTCTGCCAAAATATTCAATTGTTCTTTGTGGTAATCGTCGAGTTTATCGCGCACCCACTTTTGGTAGCCTTTCAAATCTACATTTTTGATACGCGCCCCTTTTGTGGAAAAAGTAATCTTCATCTTATCATTTTCCACCACCACATCTTCCTCCGTACCCGTACCTGCGGCAGCGAATACACCATATTTACCCGACATTGCCACTTGGCGCAACGAATCCGGCAATTGTTTGATTTGTGCTTCCTTCGTCTTCTCCGCTTCTTCCGCAGGCGTGATACCGAGTTGCTTCAAGCTGTCCACACGTTGCTGCTCCATGCGTAGTGAGTCCCGCACAAACTTTTGACGCTCTATCACTGCCTCCGAAGGACGATTGAAATAACTCATTGCCATCAATAAAATGAAAATGAGTGTAAAACCAATAACCGTATTTTTATTATCCATTATTTTATTTCGTTATTTGTTTAATTGTCGTTTGTCCGGTTCACTTGTTTGTCCGAATCTGTCCGCACCTTCAAAAAAACGGCGCAAAGGTACAAAAAAATAAACCAAAATAGCTGAAAATGTATCTCGCTACATCGGCTTTTCTTATAAAACGTCATTATAGCGGGTCGGTTGCTGTATTGGTCTATGATTGTTGGCGATTGGTCTGTTTTTCGATAGTGAGCTTCTGATTTGGAGCTATGTTTATATTTGAGAACGATTTAAAACTGCGCCCCATTTATTCGGGTGCGATTCGTTTTTGCACATACCAATATTATTGATTATCATTATTTTACGAATTTTAAATTAATCTAATAATATTATATTTTAAAAAATAATAATATATTTGTGTTTAGGATGGAATATTTTTTCCGAATTTGGGCTAAAACTCGTCAGACATTTTCAAAATCTACCGATGAACTCATATTTTCCGACAAAGTTTAAATGTCAGACGAGTTTTAGCCCAAATTGAAGCCCAATGCCGTCCATTATTGAATAAAAATTTAAAATGAGCATGGGTACAAAAACGAATCGCACCCTGTTAAACAAGATTTTTTGCATTAATTAACTTATAAACAGCAATTTAAATATATCATTAGTAAGTATTTTGTAAAATTTATACAAAAAATCTTCACAAAAAAATCGGACAGACTATTATAACTTTGATTTTACAAAATAAAATCACTCCTCAAATTTATTTTTTTAACACTTGTTAACTGGACTTTGGATATTTGGGAATTAGGAAATTTAGTATTAGGTATCCCGATAGTTATCGGGATTTTTATTAAATAATTATAAAATACAATTAATTAAATATTTTTTAATTTTAATAAAAATAAAACAACTGATAATCAATTATTTACGGTTTAAAACCGAATTTCCCAATTTCCTAATTCCCAAATATCCAAAGTCCAGTTGTTAAACATTATAAAAGTTAAATGATTGTTAAGCAAATGATAAAAAAAATATTATTTTTACGCTTGTAAAAACCCAAACCCAAACTATTTTCTTAATTTAAAGAATCAATTTAATAACGTATGAAACATTTTTTATTCATCTTCGCAATGATGCTAATGGGCGTGGCTACGGTCATGGCACAGCGCACCATTTCGGGAACAGTGACCGACGATACCGGCGCACCACTACCTTTTGCTAATGTATTTGTAGAAGGCACAACCGTAGGTACGACAACAGATATTGACGGTAACTACACGCTCAAAGTCCCTGAAGGAGCAACGACGCTTAAAGTTTCTTACACAGGTTATGCTGACATGAGCCTTGATGTTACAGATTCCAATACACTCAACTTTGCTGTTTCAGAAGGGGTGACATTGGAGAATGTAGTTGTAACGGCACTCGGTATCAGCCGTGAGGAAAAATCATTGGGTTATGCCATACAGGAAGTAGATGGTGAAGACCTCTCCAATGCCCGTGAGCCTAACGTGATTAATGCCCTTCAAGGCAAAGTAGCGGGTGTCCAGATTCAAGGTAGCCCTTCTACTATTGGAGGTTCTTCGCGTATCACGATTCGTGGTTCAAATTCATTTTTGGGTGAAAACCAGCCGCTCTTCGTAGTAGATGGTGTACCTATTGACAATTCAAACTTCGCATCCAGTTCACAGCAGCGTGGTTTTGGTGGTTCGGAAGCCTACGACTATGGTAACATGGCGCAGGATATAGATCCGGAAAGTATTGAGTCTATGTCTGTACTGAAAGGTGCAGCAGCTACAGCACTTTACGGTTCGCGCGGTGCAAATGGTGTTATCATTATCACTACAAAGGATGGTTCGGGACAGAAAGGTTTTGGTGTAGAGGTCAACTCATCCGTAGGTTTTGAACAAGTAGCGAATTTGCTTCCACACCAACAAGAATATGGCGGCGGTTCTATCAATATGAACACCGATCATGGCTTCTTCGAGGTAGTAGAAAACGGTACAACTTTCCTTTATCCAGCCTATTCAAAAGATGGTGCTTGGGGACCGAAATACGATGCCGGCAGGTTGGTGCGTCACTGGGATTCTTGGGATCCTCAGTCATCCAGCTACGGACAAACCCGCCCTTGGGTAGCTCCCGATGCAGGATATGAAGAGTTCTTTGAGACAGGACGAACACTTCAAAACTCTATTGCCGTTTCCGGTGCTACCGACAATGGATCTTTCCGTTTGGGTTATACCCACTTAGACCAGTTGGGAACCATTCCTAATGCAAAACTCAATCGAAATACCTTGACTTTTAATTCTCAACTTAAGGCGAACGATCGCCTGACGGTGGGATTAACCGGAAATTATGTACGTACAGATGCCGAAAATCGTAACATTACAGGTTATAATAACGGTAATCCGATGCAAGCCTTCACTCAATGGTGGCAGACACAACTGGACTTAGACCGCTTACGCGATAACACTTACTTGACAGACGGTGGACAATATACTTGGAACTCAACCGGTCCTCAAACAGATGCAGACGGTAATTTGCTGTATTTTGACCCTGCGCCTTATTTCTTTGACAATCCCTACTGGGTACGTGAAAATTACTTACAGGAAGATACCCGTAATCGTATCTTTGGTAATGCACACGCTACATTTAAACTTACTGATTGGTTGAACATTTCCGGTCGTGCCGGTACTGATTTTTATCAATTCTTTTATCGTTCCGGTATTCCTAAAGCATCTGTGGAGACTGCCTCTTACAGAGAAACGAGACAAGATTTTCAGGAAACCAACTTGGAAGGTCGTCTGAATTTCAACAAAGGATTCGGAGACTTTTCAATTACAGGTGCCGTTGGTGGTAACATTATGCGCCAAAATAAAAAAGAACTTATTGGCGAAACTATCGGCGGTTTGAGTTTGGAAGGCTACTACAATCTGAACAATGGTGCCAGTGGCTCCCTATTCACTCCTGATGTTGAGGTTCGTGGTATCAACTCTGTGTTTGCTACGGCATCTTTCGGTTACAAAAGCTTTATCTACCTTGACCTTTCCGGTAGAAATGACTGGTCATCCACCTTACCGGCAGATGACAACTCTTATTTTTACCCATCTGCATCTTTGAGTGCCGTACTGACGGATATTCCCGGATTAGGCAATCTCGGTCCGCTTTCTTTTGCCAAAGTACGCCTGAGTTATGCTACCGCCGGTAATGATACAGACCCTTACAGATTGTATGATGTTTACGATGCCGTTCAGCCGAATTTCGGAAGTGCGCCACGCTACGAAGTACCCAATTCCCGTAACAATCCCGGACTCGTAAATGAGTTGACATCAGAGTACGAAGCAGGTATTGATTTACGCTTCTTCAATGGTCGTCTTGGCTTCGATGTAGCTTATTTTGACCGCTCTACAACCGAGCAACTCTTCAATGTACCTTCTTCCGCAGCTACAGGTTTCACATCCCGTATCCTCAACGCAGGTGAAATGCGTAACTGGGGTTGGGAAATGCAGTTGACCGCTACACCTATAAAAACCGATGCTTTTACATGGGATATTGGTGTCAATGCCTTCCGCCAAAACAATGAGGTGGTATCTTTGACTGAAGGTGTAGAAAGTATTGCACGTGGTAGTACATGGGCAGCCGATTTGCGTATTGCAGAAGGTTTACCTTATATGTCAATATTCGGGCAAGATTTTGTCAGAGAAAATTATGAAGAAGATGCCGACGGCAATATCATACGCAACGAGGGTAGTCCAACCGTAGATGAGGATGGATATTATGTATTCACGCCACAGCGTGTATTCTTGGGTTCAGCTATCGCCGACTGGACAGGTGGCTTTAGCACTGCATTCAACTTTAAAGGCTTGACCGCAGGTGCTTTATTTGATTTCCAGAAAGGAGGTGTTGTTCACTCTACTTCTTTACAATGGGCGAAATACTCAGGTATGCACCCCGAAACGGTAAATTACAATGGTCAGACCGGCATTCGTGAAAACGGTATGGTACTCGATGGTGTAACTGCCAATGGTGGGGAAAATACCGTAGCCGTTGACCCGCAAACCTACTATCAGACCTACTGGAGAATTGCTGCACCTAACGTATATGATGGAAGTTTCTTGAAATTGAGAGAAGTTCGTTTAGGATATACCTTGCCCGCAGGTTTATTGGGTGATGGCATTCGTGACGTAAGCCTGAGCTTGTATGGTCGTAACCTTGCAATACTTAGTTCTGCATTGCCCTACCTCGATCCGCAAATCATTACAGGTGCAGGAAACGACCAAGGGCTTGAGAACGCTCAAGTACCATCTACACGCAGCTATGGTGTAAATCTTCGTTTTAAATTCTAATATTAGTGATTAGTGATTAAGAAAATTTGGAGTTGTTTTAAAAAAATATAATATTTTATTATTTTTATAAAAATATTATTTATTAAAAATTATTATAATACAATCTCTCTGTTAAGTTAATCATCAATCACCAACTAAATATAACATGAAAAATATAAAATATATTATAATATTTTGTATCGGTATCTGCCTGTTGGCATTCAATGGCTGTCAGGACATTACCGATCTTAATGATAACCCTAATAGCCCAACGGATGTTCCGGCGGAAAATCTGGTCACGGAAGCCCAGTACGAACTTGCCGAGCGCATGTGGGGACGCAACTACAATGCTGAATGGGCGATGTTGGTAGTGCAGCACTGGTCGCAAAATGAATATGCAGAAGAATCCCGCTATAATGTAGATGGCAATAGTTTTGATCTTGCATGGGAAGATTTTTATGCCAATACACTACAGGAACTCAAAACTGCCGGAGAATTGGTGAGTAGAAATGAGGGGCTTCCTTCGGGAGTCAGAGCCAACCAACTGGCTATGATTGACATTCTTGAAGTTTGTACGTATCATCTTTTGGTAGATAGCTATGGTGATGTTCCGTACTCACAAGCCTTGAATACAGATGAGTATCCCAATCCGGGTTACGATAGTCAGTCAAGTATCTACACCGCTTTGATAGACAAACTCAAAAGTGCAGTAGGCTCTATAGATACGGGCTCGGCTGGATTTGGTGCAGGTGATATCATCTATGGTGGTGATGCTACTTCATGGAAAGCCTTTGGTAATTCTCTGTTGTTGCGTCTTGCTATGCGTATGTCCAATGTTGACCAAGCAACGGCTACTTCTGTCATCAGTGGTATTTCAGGTGACTTCATCGGCGGCAATTATCAAAATGCTTTGTTCCAATTCGATGAAAATCCTGAGATTGCCAATCCTCTTTACGTCGATAATGTCATCAATAATCGTGATGATTTCTGTGTATCTGATGTGCTGATTAAAGCACTTGAAGATAGAAATGACCCACGTTTGGGAGCTTATGCTGCACAGACCAATGTAGGCACTTATGTAGGTATGCCTCCGGGATTGACCGACGGAGAAGCCTTTGCACTCAAGCCGACCACCTCGCGTCCGGCTGAAAGAGTACGTTTAGCAACAGAACCTGCTATATTTATGGATTATGCCGAAGTACAATTCTTGTTGGCAGAGGCTTACGAGCGTGGTATGCTTTCCGGTGATGCTGCGGCTGCTTATGATGCAGGTGTTACAGCTTCTATGGAATACTGGGGTTTCAACGACGATGCCGGTGCTATCACCGACTACCTCGCTGCCAATGCTTACGATTCAGGCAACTGGAAATCGGTACTTGGTATGCAAAAATGGTTGGCATATTATACCAATGGTCCGCAAGCATGGGCTGAATGGAGACGTTTGGGTGAGCCACAACTCACAATTCCTGCGGCGGCTGTAAATGATGTAATTCCCGTGCGCTTACCTTACCCGATTTCGGAACAGACACGTAACGGAAGTTCATTGAACAATGTAACGAGTAACCCGAACGATTTGAGTACAAGATTATGGTGGGATATGGATTAAGAAGTTCAAGCGTCAAGTTCAATTGTGAACGATAAATTGACGATGAAATTTTCACGCCGTATTCATCATCTCAAATGATATGAAAGTCACGCTGATAACAGATTCAGCGTGACTTTTTTTATGGAAACGGCTTTCTCCCGTCGTTTGACAGACATTTCAGAACTATCCTTTCGTTAGACCTTTCATAACGTTTATTTTTTATGTACATTTATATGTAAAATAAAATACTAATGAGAAATATTCTAATCATATTCATATCCTTATTGTTTTTTACTTGCCAAAAAGAAGATATTGCTATAAACTCACCTGTAAATGAAACTGACGAGCATCCCAATATCTGCTATGTTCCCGAACAAGGAGACAGAAATTTCGTCTATTATGACAATGGCGAACGGTGGCTCATTGGTGGCAATGCCGAAGAAGAAGATTTTAATATCACGAACTGGACGCTTGAAGAAGGCTATATCAAGTACGGATTGGGCAGAGAAACTTTCAAGGCACTGACAGAGCCAAAATTTATTTCAAAAGAAGCCTATCCCCATACCATTCAGCCTGACGAAAAGGTACTTGTGGTGTATGGCGGATTGAGTGAAACGAAGGTCTATACCATAGATATGCTGGAAGCCCATGAGGTGATTAATGATGAAATCAATGGCGAACCTATCGTGGTCATGTATTGTCCTTTGGCTGATTTTTTTGCGGTGTATCATCGTGAATATTGCGGTGCAGTGCTAACTTTTGGCGTATCGGGTTATACCTATTATCAATGCGATGTACAAGAAGGCAAAGACGGTTTTATCCTTTGGGACAGAAACACCGAGAGCCTCTGGTGGCCCCTCATCCACAAAGGCGTTTCCGGCAAAATGCTTGACCAAAGCATGACACCCTACCATTCCGCCAAATGGGAAGTGACCACCTATGGGCAGATTGCACAAGGCTTCTCTGATTTTGTTCTCCTCAAACCCGGTCAAGACATTGATTTTGAAGGTGCATGGAGAGCAAGCCTTTCACAGGAGGTCGATTGCAATTGAATCCCTTATCCAAAACTCATCAACATTATGAAAAACCGGACACTTCTAATGTGGCTATACCTTACCTTTGCCATAGCGGGCATCATTGTTCCGTGGTATTTCAATTTACAATTTATGTTGCATGGTGATGAGCCGTTTACTATCCGCAGATTTCTTGCAGATGGCATGGCTACACCTTTATCCTCATCTATCACCACCGATTTTTTCATCGGTAGCACCCCCGTACTGATATGGATGATGGTAGAAGGCAAACGACTAAAAATGAAACACCTCTGGTTTTATTTTGTCTTTACATTCCTAATAGCTTTTGCCTTTACTTGTCCGTTTTTTCTATTTATGAGAGAAAGAAAAATGAGAAACATCGGGTAGTAAGCTACTATTTTGGACTTTGGATAAAGGAAATTGGGAAATTAGGTAAACCCCTCTTTTTTATATTTTTACAAAAAAATAATTAATGACATGTTTTATTTTATTAGACTTGTATAGAGCATCGGGTAAAAAAGTGGTAAATTAAAATTACAATAAGCTGATTATCAATTAATTACCAAGATAGATTTACCACTTTTCATGCTGACGCTCTATACGGCTTTAAAAAACTTGATTATCAAAATCTTATTTATTATCAAAATAATTAATTAGTTTAATTAAAATTAAAAATATTTTTAATTATTTATTTTAAATATTCATAATTATTTTTTTTAAATACAATTAAAATAAATAATTTTAATTTATAATAAATATTTTAATAAAATAAAATTCACTCTAAATAATTGATTAGAGTGTGACACACATAAGTGAAATCATAATATAAAATCAAAAAAAGCTAAGATTGGCAAGAGACTCCGTAATGACTGCTTTAGCTGTCAAGTGGGTGGTAATATTTCATAAAAAATTGTTTTTAAGTTGATAAAATATTATATTAAAAATATACTTGACAGC
>CALIZI010000331.1 GCA_938028705.1 uncultured Saprospiraceae bacterium
TTTTGCCTTCCGAAGCCAGCGTAATAGGTTCGTAAGCTACATGAATTCTGTGATTATCAATGCGTAAAGCCCCCTCTGCATAACGGTCTTGTTGATAACAGTAATATTCATCTTCCTCTGCCAATTCTATGAATTGTTGAGCCGTATCAAGTCCGCTTAAAGCCTTTAAAACGGTCTGTGATTCTTGGTGAGATTCGCCGTAAAAATCTTGGTAAAATTGTGTGAGAAAAGGCAACCATTCTTTTTTGAGTATCTCCTCTTTCACTGCGAATGTGTGTGCATCTTCATTTTTTGTATGAATAAAAATATCATCATTCGTACCGACAAAAGCATTGAGTAATTTTTGCTTGGCTTCAGTTTCGTTTTCTGATATTTGTTGAAGTGTTTTGTTGCTCACTCTAAAAGATGTGGCGATTGCAGTAGTTAAGTATTGTCCCATTTTATTCTTATTTTGATTATAAAATTGAAACAAAATTAAATCAAATTATTTACATTTTGAAATAAATTAGAAATAAAATACACAAATAAGTTACTTTTTTTATAAAAGCTCATTGTCTTGGCTGTGGGTTTTTCAAAATAAAACCTGAAAATTCAAGCATAATTATACACAATCACTTATTTTTGTCTAAAATTAAAATTATGATTGGAGTTGCACAAGCTACACACAAACGATACGAAGTCATCATGGATATTTTGTCCTTCAAATCGTTGAGTAAGAATTGGGATGGCTTTGGGGCGATTCCGGTGGAAGTAAAAAGTGCTACTAATGCTATAAAACTGATGGACTACATCGGCGAAGAAGTATTTTGTAATGTCACCAATTACTACCCCAATCCCAACGGTACGATTACCTTCGAGTGGGAAAATGACCAACACGAAATCCTCTCCGTAGAAGTCGGTAACGAGACCTTTACCTATTTCATTGATATGGCAAAAACCGAAACCCAATTTTACAATAATCTACCACTTGAACCGACACATACACAACAACTCTCCAAACATATCCAAACTATCTGATACCCTCCGATGGAAGATATTAAATTACCGAAAATCATTGCGGATAATGAAAAGATTATCAGAGTAATATACTCACCAATCAATCTTCATAAAAATAAACAAGGACTCAACAACAACTTTTACCGACCACCTGCCGATTCCAATGAGGTTTCAGTCAACCGCTTTGATTTTACGGATGTCGGTTTTCTGAAAACACTCGCTAAACGGTTTCAAAATCCGGAGCATCGCAGGGTGTATTTTGGTTTTGCGATATTGGATGCCCTTGACATCAGAACCGAT
Source organism: uncultured Saprospiraceae bacterium (assembly GCA_938028705.1). GTDB lineage: Bacteria > Bacteroidota > Bacteroidia > Chitinophagales > Saprospiraceae > JAHDEO01. Next base: position 1,297 of record CALIZI010000331.1, read on the forward strand.
GAACTGGAAGTTGTTTATTCGCCCTTGACTGAGCCTGTCGTCAATCCTTTTCATGCAGATATTGTGTTTGAACATACCGTCAAACGAGGTGAACAACTCCCCGCCGAAGTCAGTTACAAAATAAAACAGTTGACCCAAAAAGCGAGATTTTACGAAGACCCGCAACCGGATAAGGACGATTGGAATGGGGAAGAATTGGTGTGAAAACGCTCATATTATACTTTGTTTCATCGGCAAAAAACACTATCTTTGAAAAAAGAAAATTATGCCAGCAACAATTTCACTAAAAGATATGGCAGTCGAGGCTATCAGGCAATTGCCCGACACAGCTTCTGCCGAAGAAATGATGTATCAGATTAGTTTGGTGGAAAACGTCATTGAAGGCTTGAAGGATGTGGAAGCCGGAAGGACTTATACCACTGATGAGGTATTGCAAAAAATCAAACAACGATAAAAGAATATGGGCGCGAAAAAATTGAGTGAACTACAATTAGAACTATTGAAAGTCTATTCGTTTAATCCGTCAAACGAGGACTTGGTGAATATCAAGACAATGTTGGCAAAATACTTCGCTAACAAACTGACAAACAATGTCCAAAAGGCAATGGACGAAAATAATATCACAAATGACGACTTAGAAAATTGGTTGAATGAGAAAAGTTAGACTCGTCATTGATACCAATGTGTTTCTGGTCATCTCAGCTCCGACTTTCAGACTGCACTGGATTTTTGAATACCTCATCGAAGACAGATTTGAGTTGTGTGTAAGCACCGAAATACTCAATGAATACCAAGAAATCGTCTCGCAGAGATATGGCATGGACAAAACTGATAGCACTTTAGATTTCTTACTATTGTTGCCGAATGTCTATCAAATCTCACCACATTACAAATGGAATTTTCTCAAAGATGAAGATGATAATTAATTTTTCGACTGCGCTATTTCGGGAAATGCCGATTTTATTATTACCGAAGACAAGGGATTCAATGTTTTGAAAGACATCGAATTTCCGCCAATCGAAATATTGACCTCGCAAGAATTTGAGGATAAATTTAAAGCGATATTGTAACCGTAGCGTGGTGCTTCCAGTCCGCGTTGTATGCGTATCGCGAGTGGCTTGCGGTCGGGCAGAGGTGGCTTGTCGGGGAGCTTACTCGGCGGACATTTTTAAAATGTCAGGCGAGAAGCGCAGATGCGATACTGCACACGCACCTACACGAACTGATGATGACTTATTTTTTGGGGAAAACGGGTGTGAATGGTGATTTTTTGTATATTTGTGATGTAGATCAATATGTTCGCCAAATGAATAATTGCAAATTCGTAGAGGATGATTTATTGTTTTTAATTTTTATAAATTATTAAAAATAAATAAAATACAAATTATTATTTTAAATTAATTATCAATTCTACATTCTCAATTATCAATTTGGCGAAGACATTGGTAGATAGCTCGGATTTTTTACTCAAACATTCTCATGTATAATTTCATACTCAAAAGAAGACCCTTATCTTTCAACAATTCAAAAGGCAGTGCCAAGACTCAATACGGAAATGATTTGCGGAGTGCTTTTTCCACTCAAAATCCGGCAGCAATCAAACTCAACAACAACCTGTACGCACTGATATATTATTTCTATAACGAATACATAAAAATTGATACTGACAATCTGAGTAAGCCAATCTGGGACCACCTCAACGGCTTGGCATACAACGACGACGAGCAAATCAAAATCAGAACTGCAGGAAGTTTTGACCTCACACAGCAAGACATTGACCTACTCAATTTCACAGGATTATCGGGCAGCGTGGTGACTGATTTGTTGGACGCATTTGACAATGAAGACCATATTGTGTATATTGAGATGGGGAAATATAATGACACGATGTTTAGATTTAATATTGAATAAAAATGGAAATACGAAAAGGACATTACGCCAAATATCTTCACGACATTGCAATTGACCAAATTGCAGAAGATTACAGAGAGAAAGGTTATACCGTCAATAAGGAAGTGCCTTTGGGAACTTACCATGCCGATTTGGTGGCGACAAAAGAAAATCAAAACATCGTCGTAGAAGTAAAAACCGGGAAATTAACGCCGGAAAGAAAGAAAAAAATAACCGAATTGGCAGACTATGTGAATGAGTTGGGCAATTACCAATTCAAAGTAGCTATCGCTAAACTACCGAAAGACAAAGAGTTAAAAATAGACAATTTAGAACATGTCTTATTTGATTATCTCTCAAAAAATGTACCCGCCGAACTCAATGGATTATCCAAACAAACACTTGATAAAATCACCGATATTTTTCTGAACAAACTTGTGGTCTCCAACAACGCTATTCTTGTGGAAGGCAGCGGAATCATCGCCGTCAAATTAGACTTGGTATCCGACAATCAAACCGCTTTCACTACTGACGAAAATATTCCCTTCGATTTTGAAGCACATCTATCCAATCATCAGGGAAATCTGATGGTGAGTAAATTTACACATTTGGAAATTGATACTTCGTTATTCAACTAAATCGTAACGCGATAAACGTAGCGTGGTGCGCTTGTGCCGACGAATGACAACATCTGGTTCGCGGTGCGGTCGGGCAGAGGTGGCTTGTCGGGGAGCTTACTCGGCGGACATTTTTGAAAGGTCAAGCGAGAAGCTACGATTTAGACTTGGGAAAATGGGTAAAATTTCCCAACAAAAATCACAAAAAAACACTATCTTTGGAGAAAGTAAAATTATGTCGGCCAATTTAAATACACGTAAAATTCATATCATTGAGCAATTGACTAAGCTACAAGATGAGGCGATTATTCTGCAAATTGAAAATTTGATGCAGAACGAATCTTCCGAAGTAGAGTTGTTGCAAGCTCTCAATGCCTGTACTTTTCCCGACGAAGAACTCCACGACCTACTCGAATTAACCGAAAAAAGACAATTCGGCGAATTGCCTGAAGACGAACGCACACGCTTGTTTGATTTGATTAAAAAAGAAGAACAACTGCGCTTGGAACGGGTCAATATCTTAGGTCGATTGGCACAACTCAAAGACATTCCTCTCCTCGAACTCGCCGAACAACTCGACATTCAAGCTGCATAAATATGGCGAAAATCAGTGATGGCATCCAAATACAAGTTCGGCAGCGAGCCGGGTATTGTTGCGAATATTGCTTGGCACTGGGGCGGTTTGCTTATTCTACTTTTACGATTGACCATATTATTGCGATTTCCAAAGGCGGTACTGATGATTTGGATAATCTCGCTTGGGCATGTTCGCATTGCAACAATCACAAATACAATCGTTTACGGTGTGTTGACCCTTTGAGTAAAGTGGAAGTTCCCTTATTCAATCCGCGAAAAGATGACTGGTCGGCGCATTTTATATGGAATGAAAATCAAACGATTGTCGTAGGTGTCTCCGCTATCGGACGGGCAACGATAAACTGTCTGAAAATGAACCGGCAAGAAGCGGTCAACTTGCGGGGTGTTTTAAGAGTCTTTGGGGTACATCCGCCTTCGTAGCGTGGTGCTTCCAGCCCGCGTCGCGTGCGTGTGGCGGGTGGCTTGCGGTCGGGCAGAGGTGGCTTGTGGGGGAGCTTACTCGGCGGACATTTTTGAAATGTCAGGCGAGAAGCGTAGCACAAAAAATATTCAAACCTAAGTGTCATACCGTCTTGGCTGAGCCGAGAACATCTGTTTGACTTTTAGCAATATTTTAAATGGAAGCTCCTTATAATACTCCTTAAATCAGAGCGTCTTGCTGTATCGGCTGAACCGATATAGCAAGACGATTGCTTTTTGGGGTTTTTAGTTTTTTTAGTGCTGAAAACAAGTGGAATTTTCGATTTTTTGTATATTTGTGATGTTTATAGCTTCAGAGGGCATAGCTACCTATTAGCTTAAAAATAAAAAAATGAATGCATTATCAATTTTTAGTGGATGTGGAGGTCTTGATATAGGCGTACAGAAAGCTGGCTTCAATAATATCGCTTCAATTGAACTGGATATTAATGCTGCGGAATCTCTAAAAAACTGGCATAAACAGAATGAACATGAAACCATTGTTTACCAAAATGATATAAAAGAAATTGATCCAAATACTTTTAAAGAAAAAAACATTCAATTATTACATGGTGGTCCGCCATGCCAAGCATTCTCCTTAATTGGAAAGAGAAACTCTTTGGATGACCCAAGAGGACAATTACTATTTGAAGTTATTAGATTTGCTGAAATAATAAAACCAAAATCAATTTTGGTTGAGCAAGTTAAGGGATTATTGAGTGCTGTAGACAAAAAAGGTAACAAAGGAGGTGTATTTCAACTCTTTCTAAGGGAATTAGATAAACTTGGATATATTACAAAGTGGCAAGTTATAAACGCCGCTAATCATGGAATTCCTCAAAAAAGAGAAAGACTATTTGTCGTTGCTACACTTGGTAAAAACGGATTCAACTTTCCTACCCCTACCCATTCTGCAAAACAGGAAGACCTAACCTTTTTTCCTCTTGATCCATACTCGACAGTAGGTGATGTCATTAGTGATTTGCCCGAACCTACGCCAAAAGGGGAAAAAGAAAAAATTCCCAATCACATTGATGTTACGCCAAATAGAGACAGAGAAAGAATATCTTATGTGCCGGAGGGAGGTCATTTAGCGGGACAAGTAAATGCTCCCAAAGACATCATTATGAAGCTAACCAAAAAAGATACCACCAAATTTAGGAGAACTTCGCTAAGTGAGCCTTCACTTACACTCAGAGGAGGAGAAATATTTTTTCATCCGATTGAGGATAGATATCTTACTCCAAGAGAATATCTAAGAATTCACACATTTCCAGATAATTATAAATTAAAAGGACCTGTAAGAGGACGTTCAGGAAGTGTGAGAAATTTAGATCAGCATCGTCAGGTGGCAAATTCAGTTCCTCCGATACTTGCAGAATTACTTGCCAAAGAAGTAAAAAAAGCATTATGAAAAACCAAATCTATGAACTTTATGGTCATTTACTTACCGATAAAAGCGATAAAGCGGAAGCAAATAGGAAAGCCTGTAAATGCCCTTTTTATGGAGGCCTTTGTGACGGAGGAGGCAATAGATACCAAACATTTCTGAACAAACGTGTATTGGAAAATAACGATTTGGAAACTTACTTTGATGCTGATATTGAGCTAATTCCGCCCGGTGTTTGTTCGCTCATTGTCAAAGATGTAAAGTGGATAGTATGCCCAAGAAGAGTGTTCTCATTTTCAGAAAATAATACAAGAAATTATCACTCTGATTTTGTGTCTGGGTTAATAAAGCAATATTGTAGTCTAATTGAGAATGAGAAGATTGGTATATGGTCAGAGGCAAAAATAAGATATATTGAGAAGGACGGAGACGAAGAAGCGAAATCATTTGATTATACTTTTGATTATGTGGTTGCTTCGGTGGCTCCTAAAAAATTGGTATCAATAGCTGATGAACTTGGGATTACTCAAAAAAAACTTCAAAATTCTCTTGAAAAGAAAGGTCATGTACTTTCGTTGCGAGATGGAGAGTATTACATGGAACATTATCCGGTTGGTAAACTAAATCTCATTGAAGTAATGACATCAAGTACATCCGGTGGAAACAAAAACAAGGGAACAACGATTCAGCAAAGTTTTATCAACGCTATAAAAGGAGAAAATCACGAATCACCAGGTATAAATTATCGGCAAGTTTGGGCAAGAATGGTCAGTCAACTAATCGTGAAATCGCAGATTGGTGCTTATTGGAAAAGCAAGACCTTGTGGATTCTTCAAGATTCTTTGGTAAAATATATCTCCAGAAGTACTGATTTGAATTTGCAGAAATTAATTTCCGAAGTTGCCAAAGAAATCAATATTGTAAGTCTGAAATACACAGATACTCCTGATGAAAACGGATGCCTAAAACTCGGTTTGGATAATCTTTACGCAGGAGAAATTCCTAAAATTACTGATGATACTGACTTCAATAAATTGCTTCAGGCTTCAGTAATACCCTCGATGGATTATGTAAGAAATAAAATCGTTTTGAAAATGCCAAAGTCAATATTGGATTAAAAGTTCCCTCAACACCCTGTTACGAATGACGGCATCCAGCCCACATAGTGCGTGTGGTGGATGGCTTGCGGTCGGGCAGAGGTGGCTTGTCGGGGAGCTTACTCGGCGGACATTTTTAAAATGTCAGGCGAGAAGCGTAGCACAAAAAACATCCAAACCTAAGCGTCATACCGTCTCGACTGAGCGGAAAGCATCTGTTTGACTTTTAGCAATATTTTAAATGGAAGCGACTGTTTGACAGCTTGCCAAGACTAGGCAGATTCCGCGTCGAGCGCGGAATGACGGTGGCTTTTGGGTGGAAAACCGTAGCGTGGTGCTTCCAGTCCGCGTTGTGTGCGTGTGGCTTGCGGTCGGGCAGAGGTGGCTTGTCGGGGAGCTTACTCGGCGGACATTTTTAAAATGTCAGGCGAGAAGCGTAGCACAAATAACACCCAAACCTAAGCGTCATACTGTCTCGACTGAGCCGAGAGCATCTGTTTGACTTTTAGCAATATTTTAAATGGAAGCTCCTTATAATACACCTTAAATCAGAGCGTCTTGCTGTATCGGCTGAACCGATATAGCAAGACGATTGCTTTTTGGGGTTTTTAGTTTTTTTAGTGCTGAAAACGGGTGGGCTTTTCGATTTTTTGTATATTTGTGATGTTGATAGCTTCAGAGAGGTTGACTTCGAACTTTTTTAATTTTTTTTGTAGAGTATTTGAATTGAGAGTAGGTGTCGTAATTTTTCTGTAAAAAATAGAACAAGCTTATCTTGATGGAATCATAATAATCATTATGGACAATTATTTCGCTCAATTATTTATAGACACTGGGGCAGGATTCAGTGAAAAAGAATCTATCACGAAAGACATCGATATAGGTGAATACTTTTTAATATTTGAACTGGAAGATTACAAAAATATTCGCGCCTTGCGCTTCGACCCCTCCAATAGCATCGTAGCATTATATATAAATAAAATAGAAATTATCTCTATAGATGGGGATAATTTTGAAGTGGGGTATGAGGATAATGCTTTGGAGCGGCACAGTGATTTGGCGATTTTTGATAGCGGCGACCCCAATCTCACCCTCAATTTTGATTTCAATCAAAAACTTGACAAAATTGTCATCAATGTCGATTATATTGCATTTGGAATAAGTGTATATCCGTATATAATTGAAAATCAGCGAGAATTACTCAAAGTTAAAGAACAAAAACGTACTCATATCCAGAGTCTCGAAAGTGAGTTAAACGAAATGAGAGCTATTCTTCAAGCTCAAGATGACACTGATAATCCCTTTTCGTATGACAAACTAAATATAAGATTCAATGAGATATACGAATACTTGAAACTCGAAGAAGTAATTAAAGGGAAAAGTGATTTAGCTAAACAATTAAATACGTACAGTCATGTAGTAAATGCTATTCTGAAGGGAAAAAGGAATTTAACTGCATCTCAAATATTTTTGTTAATAACCAAATTTGACATAAATGCTGACTATATTTTCAAAGGTGAAGAGCCTATTTTGCAAAAAAACAGGAAAGAAGGTTTTGATGAAATTTCAGACAGAGCCAAATCTGAACAAAAATTTGAGATACCAATTCCTAATCAAATAAAGACAGCGATAAAGCAATATCTGATTTATTTCAACGATTATGCTCGAATTACAAGAGGAATGGAAGTTAATTTAGAAGTGAGAAATAGTGAGAACGGATTAGAAATTGAAATACCTGCAAATCAAGACGAGATAAAAGTTGGTGAACTATTAGAAGAATATTTTGGATTGGTAAAAGAGAAAATAGAGGAAATAAATCCTACAATAGAACGGGAAATAGAAGAAAATAAAAAAGATATTTTTATGGTTGAGTTGAGAAACCAAGTTAGAACTTTGCAGGGTTCCCTTGAACTTAAAGCTGTAGAAAATAAAACACTAATAGAATCAGTCAACTTTATGCAGAAATTACTCTTAGCTGAAAAACAAAATGTGAAACCAATTTTCATCCAGGCAAGTAGTAACAGTCAAGCAATTCAAGAGAATACCGTTGAGATTGAAAATAAAATAAAAATCAAACCCGAAAATAATGAGGCAATATGGAAATCAATTGAAAGTATCAAACAAGAGATTTTGGCAGACAAAGAAATTGACAGTAAATTTCAAAGTGATGTTTTTGGTTTATTCATTGAACTCGAAAAAGAATTACCCAAAGGCGAAGTAGATAAAGGATTGATAAACAAAATATTAGAGAAGAGTTCTAAGGTTTCCTCAATCGGAACTTTTATGATTAACCTGATAAAATACTTGAGTTAAAAATAATATTTCAATAAAAGTTATAATTTTCTTAAAACTACAATTTCCTTCCATTAATTTTGCATTTATACCATAACTTCACATAATATTTTAATTTCAAGAAAATAGCATCTTGAGAATACCAAAAATCAATCGCTCCCGTCAGATTGAAACATGTTTTTATTTTTCATAACAAAATTTTAAGTTTATGAATATTTTTGATTTAAAAAAACGCTTAATTGCAGGCAATGTTGAGTATGTGTATCAAATATTGAGCAAACACTTTACAAACAACATTGACGACCCTTTGTATTACCAATTCCAAACTCTGGAATCTGACTACCTAAATGCACGAAAATCAAGTCTCACTCTTACTGGTCAATGGCAATCCAAATTTCTGGATATTCTTGATGACATGGATGAGCTTGATTTGGACGCACATCAAGCGGGTGAAACTTCAAATCCTCGTAAGAAAAGAAAAAAACGATCTGTATTAATCGGAATGCTGTGTGCCTTATCTATCGGATTGTATTTTTTACCTCAAACTGTAACTGGCCCGATTGTAGGAATGGGTGTTGCATCCACTCCTAAAAACTTCTCATGCCAATATGAAGATAAACATGATTGTGACCCTAACAAAGAATATGACAAACTGATACAAAAAGAAATTGATAATATAACAAATTTTACAACTTATTTAAGTGAAAATGATAAAATACGTGAAATTCAGCTATACTATGTTGAACTTATAGAATATCATAAAATTAATCAGGCATTAAGAGAATTAAATATTATAATAAAAGAAAATTCTCATCAGAAAATTGATGCTGCATTACTGTCATGTAGAAACTATAGAGTTCAAAAAGATTTTGAAAGCTACTATACTAGAACTTGTAATTATGATATTTATGATGTTACATGCAATAAGGTTGTACTTTCAATACTTGAATTAATAAAAGAGTTAGAAATTGATGATATAGATATAGAAAAATGGGAAAAACAACGCTTAAATTATTGGCAACAATTCAAACAACGTTTAGGTGACTTTTGGTAAATAATAAAAGGCAGCAAGTTGAGGAATTGACCTTAACTTGTTGTCTTAACTATTCCAAAATTTCCCCCAACACCCTGTTAGTAACTTCCAAAAAATCTCACCAAATTTCTCCGTATTTTTGCGGTATATAAAATTGTCACCAGACGAAAAAATTAACCGTTCACCATTAATCATTAACCATTAAATAATATGGATTTCTGCCATTTACACTGCCACACCCAATATTCTTTGCTTGATGGTGCCTCTGAGATAGGCGCGATGATGGACAAAGCCGTCCGCGACGGACAAAAAGGCGTGGCACTGACCGACCATGGGAATATGTTTGGGGCGTTTAAATTTGTGGCGGAAGCCAAGAAACGTGACCTTAAAGCCATGATAGGCTGTGAGTTTTATATGGTAAAAGACCGTCATGTAAAATCATTTTCGAAAGCAAAAGGGCAGAAAGACAAACGCTATCATCAGCTCTTATTGGCGAAAAATCAGACGGGGTATCAGAATTTGTGTAAGCTGTGTTCTTTGGGATTTATGGAGGGTTTGTACTCCAAATTTCCGCGAATTGATAAGGAATTATTGCTGCAATATCACGAGGGATTGATTGCGACGAGTTGTTGTATCGGGGCGGAGATTCCGCAGGCAATTTTGCATCATGGTGAAGAACGCGCAGAGGAACTTTTGAAGTGGTGGTACGACCTGTTTGGCGACGATTTTTACATCGAATTGCAGCGACATCAGGGCTTGGAGAACATCGACGGCTTAGGGATTTCGCAAGAAGATATTAATCAGGTTTTATTAAAATTTGCCAATAAATATAACATAAAAGTCATTGCGACGAATGATTCGCACTACGTAGAAGAAGAGGATTGGATGCCGCACGATATTTTGTTGTGCGTCAATACGGGGCAGAAAATGGAGGAGGCAAATCGCTTCAAATTTCCGAGTTCTGATTTTTATTTTAAGACCCAAGCGCAGATGACGCAGTTGTTTAGCGATGTGCCGCAAGCGATTGACAATACGATGGAAATTTACAGCAAAATCGACCATCTCGAACTCGCGCGAGACGTTTTGCTGCCCGCTTATCCACTACCGCCCGGCTTCCAAACGCAAGATGAATTTTTGCGCCATCTCACCTACGAGGGCGCGAAAAAACGCTATGGCGAAATCACAGAAATCGTGCGCGAAAGGCTTGATTTTGAGTTGAATGTCATCAAGGCATCGGGTTATCCGGGTTACTTTTTGATTGTACAAGATTTTACGACAGAGGCGCGAAGAATGGGCGTTGCCGTAGGTCCCGGACGGGGTTCGGCGGCAGGTTCGGCGGTGGCGTATTGTGTGGGTATCACGAATGTTGACCCGATAAAATACGACCTACTTTTTGAGCGTTTTTTGAATCCGGAAAGGGTGTCGATGCCCGATATTGATATTGATTTTGATGATGAAGGTCGCTCAAAAATCATTGATTATGTGATTGATAAATATGGTAAAAATCAAGTCGCACAAATCATTACTTATGGTTCGATGGCGGCGCGTTCGTCGATAAAAGACGTGGGGCGGGTCATGGATGTGCCTTTGGATGAAGTCGTAAAAGTGACCAAATCTTTTCCCGATAATTTGGGGGCTACGCTTAGAAAAGTCTTAGCCGACAAAGAAATGGACCCCAAATTAAAAGACGCGATGAACTCCGAAGATGTCGAAAAGGCGCGAGTTTTCCGCGAATTGGCAGCCGAAGACAGCGTTTCGGGTAAGATGATTCGCTTGGCGAAAAAACTCGAAGGCTCGATAAGAAATACAGGAATTCACGCTTGCGGAGTCATCATTACACCGGATGATATTACGAATTATGTACCGGTTTCGGTGGCGAAAGATTCCGAATTATTGGTGTCACAATTCGATAATAGCGTTGCCGAAGATGCGGGTTTGCTCAAGATGGATTTCTTGGGATTAAAGACCCTGACGATTATCCGCGATGCCATTCGTTTGGTCAAACAAACCAACGGAATTGACATTGACCCCGACGAAATTCCACTGGACGACGAAGCGACTTATCAGCTTTTCCAACGCGGCGAAACCGTTGGTATTTTCCAATATGAGTCGGGCGGTATGCAGAAGCACATGCGCGACCTCAAACCCAATAAATTTGAGGATTTGATTGCGATGAATGCCTTGTATCGTCCCGGTCCGCTGGCGTATATTCCCGACTTTATTGCCCGTAAACATGGTCGCCAAAAAGTGACTTACGACCTCCCCGCAATGGAGGAATATTTATCCGAAACTTACGGGATTACGGTCTATCAGGAGCAAGTGATGTTGCTCTCGCAAAAGCTCGCCGGCTTCTCGAAAGGTGAGGCGGATGTGCTGCGAAAAGGGATGGGTAAAAAGAAGAAAAAGGTCGTAGATGCGATGTACCCGAAATTCGTAGAAGGCTGTGCGGCGAATGGTCATCCGAAAGAAAAAGTGGATAAAATTTGGAAGGATTGGGAGGCATTTGCGTCTTATGCCTTCAACAAATCGCACTCGACTTGCTATGCACTCGTGGCGTTCCAAACGGCGTATTTGAAGGCGAATTATCCGGCAGAATTTATGGCTTCGGTACTGACGCATAATAAGAGCGATATTTCAAAAGTGACCTTCTTTTTGCGCGAATGTAAACGCATGGGCTTGGACGTTCTCGGACCGGATGTGAACGAAAGCGGCATGAATTTTAATGTCAATAAAAAAGGGCAAATTCGCTTCGGCATGTCGGCATTGAAAGGTGTGGGCGAAGGTCCGGTAGAGGCGATTTTGGAAGAACGCGAAAAGGGCGGTGCTTATGTGAGTATTTTTGATATGACGCGACGTTTGCCCCTGCGCTCGGTCAATAAAAAAGCGATGGAAAGTCTTGCCTATGGCGGTGGTTTTGATTGTTTTACAGATAATCACAGAGCGCAATATTTTGTAGAATCAGAGAAATATCCTACCGTACTCGAACACGCCTTAAAATACGGCGCAGCCCACCAAGCCCAACAAGCAAATCAACAAAATTCTCTATTTGGCGGTACAGACGAGGGCATGATTCCCGAACCAAAAATGCCCCAAAGCGAGGAGTGGAATTTGATTACAAAACTCGAAAAAGAAAAAGAAGTGACGGGCATTTATGTGTCGGGGCATCCGCTGGATAATTACCGTTTTGAGATAGAAAGTTTTACGAATTGTACGCTCGAAGAAGCCGAAAATAATCAGAAAAGCGGTAGAGAATTGAAGCTCGCAGGTATCGTGACCCGCGCTGTGCATCGCATCAGCAAAAAGGGTACGGGTTGGGGCGATTTTGCGATTCAGGATTTCAACGGCGCACTCGAAATGCGGATGTTTAGCGGCGATTATATGAAGTTTAAAAATTTCTTTGAACCCGGTGCCATCCTATTCCTGAAAGGCAGCTATAAAACCCGTTGGAATAATGACGATGAGTACGAATTTAAAGTGAAGGAAGTCCAACTATTGGAAGATGTCGCCAAAGATAGCACGCAAGGTATCACCCTGACCTTCCACATCAATGACGTAACCAAAGACTTCATCGAAAAGATTGATACACTCTGTACGCAACATAAAGGCAAACACAAAATCCAAATGGTGGTGGAAGACCCGGAAGAACGTGTCCGCATTGCCCTACGCGCTAAAGCACGTAAGGTGAATGCTAATGAACTTGTGGGGGCTTTGAGTGAGATGGGGGTTAGGTGTCGGTTGAATTAAAATTAAATTTGCGAACCAACCATTTGTAGGGACAGGGCATGCCCTGTCCCTACAAATGGTTGGTTCGCAAATTTAATTTTGGTGCGTTTTTTCCTGCGTTTTTCGCCATTCATTCTTTATAAAATCTATCATCCTTCCAATTCGCCACATTATTTCGGATATATTCGGCGATGTAATGAAATTCCTTTTCGTCACGTATGATATGGTCGTGGAAACGTACCTGCCATGCCATTTCATGTCCTCCGCGACGGGCATGTTTCGTGACCGCAGATTTGTACCCGCCGATGATGGATGATATGGTGTTTTTGCCGATGTTTTGGAAACGTTGTTGTCCGATGGTGCGGAGGTCGGCGGGTGGTATTTTATGATTGGTTGGTGGCATTTCATCCTGATTCTTCAAATCCCCGACAGGACGTAGGGACAGGGCATGCCCTGTCCCTACGTCCTGTCGGGGATTTGAAGAATCAGGCTCGTTAGACGTTGTTTCCGGCGATTCATTTATATCAAAATCATCCGAATATTCGCGTTGTGCATGTAAAAATTTCCGACGGGTTTCCTCATCATTTTCGCGGACATTATTTTCATTACCTTGTAAAATAATAATGCCATGAATATGGTTAGGCATAACGACAAATTCATCTAATATGACGTGCTGGGCATGGTCGGTGATTTCATACCAAAAATCATTGGCAAAATGACCCTGTGGCGAAAGGTGCATGATACCGTCTGTAATTTCACCAAAATGATGTTGACGATTATACGTACAAATGGTGATGAAATAAGTGGCATCCCAACCGTAATTCCACCATTGAGCGCGAGAGGTACGGCGACGGCGAGGAGGTGTTTTTGGTGTGGACATAGTGCAGATACGTTTGGTTTGTAATGTATTTTAAAAATATAAAATTAATAAAAATTGACTGATATACAAAGACATATTCTCACTCAAAGTCTCCACGACACGAATGTAGGGACAGGGCATGCCCTGTCCCTACATTCGTGTCGTGGAGACTTTGGTGAAGATGGGGCATAGCTGTCGGTTGAATTAGAAAGTCCTATTCTTCCTCATCGCTTATGCCCAAAGCCCATTTCATTTTTTCTGTTTCGATTTGTATTTCTCCTAATAGGTCAGAAAGGTAGGCGTTGGAGATATTATCTCGGTCGGATTTGTCATAGATGGAAAGCAAATGGACATCCGTAGTTCCCTCAATTTCTACGAATGTTATATCAATATAGGTGATGACTCGCATGCCACCACTTTTACCTTTGCCCTTGCTTTTTACGGCTAATCGAATTTTGTAAACATGCTCTTTTATCTGCGTTCCCGTATGTGGATTGGCTTCAAGTTCTTCAATGAGTTGTTGTAATTCATCTTTGAGAGAACGGTACTTTTTGATGAGTTTTTTGGCATCACGCTCAAAGTACGGCGTGATAATAATTTCAACACTCATCTAAAAATTCTTTTAATGTTTTACGCGGTAATTTACCGTTTTTAATGGCTTCCACTTCTAATAGTGCCGTCTTTAAACCGGACTTTATCTCCTTATACGCTCTCAATTCTTTCAGTTCTTGTTGAATGTTCTCCCATTCTTCCAATGGGATTACCACAACTTTTTTACCGGATGGATTGGTACTTGTTTCTATATTGGAATAATCTACCATAATCTTGTATTTGCTTGAAGATGTATTTTTTCAAACATAAAATTACTGAAATATCGGTAAAGATGCAAATGCACTCATGTGCCTTCTATTGAATTTCCGAAACAAGCTGTTTCACATTTGTATTGTCTTTATATGTTTCATAAAATTGACGCATATACCGAAGGTTTCTCTCGGGAAATCCTGTCTTTCCCGGAAACTCTTTTTGCAAGTCTTTGGACAGTTGCTCAACGACACCTTTTCCCCACTCGCTGTTCTCCAAACTCTGCACTATCAGCTTGCCAATATCCCAATACACGATAATCAAACTGCGCGTCAATTGCTGTATCGCACGACTACGTTCTGCCTGAATCGCTGTTTTGATGCTTGCTAATAATGTCGGGTAAATATCGGGTAAGTGTTTCATATGAAAAGACGTTTTGGTAAGTCTAACATACAGCTAAGGTACGCAATGAGGGGGAGTTTTGCAAGAGAAAATTATACCATGAAAATTGAGTGCGAGTACAGAGCGAATCAAGGAAGTATGCGCTTTACTTCCTCGTTAATGGTACTTTTGATAGTTTCCCATTCTACGGGTTGGAACATGACAGGCATTTCTTGTGCATCTGCATCCACAAAATAATTGAGACTTTTATAGGTCAGAAACAGCGTGTGGTCGTCATATTTTTGCTGGTAAAAATCAATGATTTCCTCCAATGAAAACTGTTTGAGCAAGAAGTAAAGGTCGATAAAATCCTTTTTTGCACCACGTCCTGTGATAGCTGCGATTTTCATTGCTGCAATGTCTTTGGGTGTTGCGAATCTGATACCGTCCTCAATCAAAAGTTCATCAATCAAAGGGTATCGAAGATTAACAAAATCAACTTTTACACCATTAAGGAAAATGGTCATAATTGCTTTTGTTCGCTTGACAACTTCGACCTCACCGAGTTCTTCTGCGTGTCTGATAAGCAAATCAGTGTCTAAGTCGGCAGACGTAAACAAGTCTAAATCAATGGATTCTCTATGTCCGATTTGTAAAGCAAGCGATGTACCGCCAACCAAATAAAAATCATCGGGAAAAGGCGGTAGCATCAGAGATTTCAATAATCCCAAAGTGCTTTCACTGACGGATGTGTATTGTAACATCGGAATTTGGTTTTAGGAATATCGAAATATAAGCTGAAAAAATTAAGCGTCTTTTTATCTAAATAACGAGACTGCAACAACTCGGTCTTGATTTTTTCCAATCCGTAATACCGCTTTATCGCTATCCAATCCGAGATATACCCATACTGCGCCACTCGCTCAATCACAAATCGTGCATGAGTATCCCAATCCAAATTTTCCATATTGGTATCCCAAAAAAGACGTTTTGGTAAGTCTAACATACAACTAAGGTACGCAATGAGGAGGAGTTTTGCAAGTGTGCGAAATGCGGGTTTGAATGACTGTCATTTTTATGGTAATTTTTATGTATCTTTGAAAAGAGTATTTCAATATGGCTTATGCAGATTTTACGGCAAAGGATTTGGAACAGAAATTTAATATAGAATTTCAAGGGGGCAATCTATTTGCAGATGTACAAGCTGTTGAACCTACCGATTGGCTCATAACTTCTCTGGAAATAGCGCAAGGCATGGGTATTTCAACAGAAAAATCACGCTCAGAACGCTTAGTTACGCCTGTTTTATTTGAATTGAGCCATCGCAATCACCACAGCTTTTCTATTTACTCCGGTGCAAATATGGATGTAAGCGAAGAACAAGGACTACGTGGAGAATGTGATTTTATTTTTTCATTCAGTCAATTTCAAGATATTGTAAAGTCACCTGTTTTCTGTATTACAGAGGCAAAAAAACTGGACTTGGAAAAAGGTATCGTCCAAGCTACTGCCCAATTAATCGGAGCAAAAATGATGAATGAAATGGAGAATAACCCTATTGATATTTTATATGGTTGCTCAACAACAGGACGAGAATGGCGTTTTTTAAAGTATCATGATAATCAAGTTATTGTAGATAAAAAGTATTATCACATCGGGCAATTGCCGGAACTACTCGGTATTTTGCAATACATTGTCGAAGAAAGCAAAAAGCAATTTCCCGAACTCGCAGTTACGGTTTAATCCTTTTATGGTAAATCTAAACATGCCGAATTTTCTCTACAAGCACGACGATGATGAGTATTTCATTTTGTGTAAAAATTGTTTATTTTTGTAAAAAATATAAAATACAATTATGATAAATCAACCGTTTACGAATGTTCAATTAGAAATAATAAAAACATTTGATATAAATTTAGATGAAAATGAGTTAATTGAGTTCAAAAATATGTTAGCGAATTACTTTGCCCAACGCGCTGTTAAAAGTGCAAACGAAGTATGGGATGCAGAAGGCTGGACAGACGAAGACGTGGATAGAATGTTGAATACAAAAATGCGTAGTTCTAAAAAAGTATCGTGAAAAGAGTCGTTTTAGATACCAATGTTTTACTGGTTTGTATATCAGAAAGGTCGAAAGTTCATTGGATTTTTGAGCAGTTGATAGCAAACAAATTCTATTTATGTGTGACCACCGAAATACTAAATGAATATGCTGAAATCATTGAGCGGTACATGGGAGCCAAGACAAGTGATGAAGTATTGCAAGCGATTATTAATCGAAAGACGCTCATTCGTATTAATACCTTCTTCAACTTCCGTCTCCTGCGCGACGAAGACGACGACAAATTCGTAGATTGTGCCATAGCAGCTAATGCCCATTTCATTGTCAGCCATGATAAGGATTTTAATATTTTAAAAAATATTGATTTTCCTAAAGTACATGTTATTGATACCGAAGAATTTAAGCGTGAATTAGGCTATTAGTTCATAGTTGCCAGTTCATAGTTCATAGTTTTACAATTAATTGAATTACAATCTTTAAATTAATGTTAGGCAAACTTAGGCGCATAGCCGTGAATTAGGTATTATTTAAAAAATATAAAATATGATTATTGCCAATCCAATATACGACGTAGTATTCAAATATCTCATGGAAGATATTGAGATAGCACGTGATTTATTGGGTATAATTATAGGAAAAGAAATTATAGAATTGACATTAAAGCCACAAGAAACTTCTACCGAATCGGAAAGTGCCGGACGTATTTTGAAGATATATCGGCTTGATTTTAAGGCAATTATAAAAGACAAATCGGGGAAGACCGAAAAAGTGCTGATTGAATTGCAAAAATCTAAAAAGACAACGGATGTCATGCGTTTTCGTAATTATTTGGCAACGAATTACGGAAAAGAAGACGAAGTCATCAACGAGCAAGGCGTTCAGGAAATCAAACCTCTGCCTATTATTACGATTTATTTTTTGGGTTATAAATTGGATAATGTCACCGTTCCGGTATTGAAAGTACAAAACTGTTATTACGATGTCATTCGGAATGAACGTGTAGAAGATATTGGTGATGAATCGTTTATACATTTGCTCAATCACGAAAGTTACACCATACAAATTCCTTACCTCAAAAATGAAATGCAGACACAATTAGAGAATGTCCTCATGGTTTTTTCGCAAGAATTTGTCACTGACAATAAACAACAATTGGATATTACGGAGCAATCTGACGACCCCGTTGCACAAAAAATCATACGACGACTTGGCAGGGCAGCCGGAGATAAAGCCTTGCGTACAAAAATGGATTTGGAGGATGAGTGGGATAGAATTTTCAAGCGTGAGTTACAAGGATTGGCTGAAAAAGTTGCTGAAAAAGAGGAAATTATTATGCAGAAAGATAAACTCATTGAGGAACTGAAAAAGCAACTCAAAGACAAAAAATAATCTATTGTCGTAGAGAAAATTCATGAATTTTCTCTACGATATGTATTACCGCAAAAACAACAACTCCCGATACTTAGGCAAAGTCCACAAAGCATTATCCACATAAAATTCCAATTCATCTACATGCTGTCTTATCTTCGCAAATTTCGGTTTGAGTTTGTCGTGACAGGCTTTGGCTTTTTTGGTGTTGTCGGTTTCTTTTTCGATATCTTCGATGGTGGAGCTTAGGCTTTGAACGACTTTATCCAAACCATTAATATGTTCTGAAATGGTACTAATCAAATTGACCGTCATGCCGTAGTGCTGTTTACTCATATTCAAATCTTTCATACCTTTTACATTGATAATCAATTCATTCTGGTATTTTATCGCTACCGGAATGACGTGATTGACAGACACATTCGCCATCAATCGCGCTTCAATCAATAGCTCCGAATGATAGCGTTCCAGTCTGATTTCACGACGCGCCTTCAATTCAATCTCGGTAAACACAGCCGCTTCCGCGAATAATTTTTTCGTCGGTTCACTTATAATTGCGTCCACTGCATCCGGCACATTTTGAGCAATTTTATTTTTTTCTTGAAGTTCTTTTTCCCAATTTTCACCCGATTCGCTACGAATAATCACCGACTTACACGCCTTCACTTCCTGCCTTAATACACGCAAAATCGCCTCGTCTTTTTTCAATTTATCTTGCTTCACCATACCCTCCACAGCATTTGCAAATCGACGCAATTGCTGCCCCACTATCGTATTCAACACTATCATCGAAGGCGCAGCATTTTGCGAAGCACCGACCAAACGCAGTTCAACTTTTTTACCCGTAAAAGCCACCGGAGCAGTACGATTTTTGTCCGTATTATTTAATAACAAATCAGGAATTTTATTATGAATATCCAACTTCAATTCCTGTTTCATATCCTCGTCCTTCAACCAATCTTCACTACGTTTTTCTATCTCCTCAAACACCGCTTCGAGCCGCTCACCTATATATACACCCATCATCGGCGGAGGTGCGCCCTCTGCTCCAAGTCGGCGTTCATTGCCTGCCGAGGCGACACTCGCATAGAGCAAATCGCCATGTTCGCGCACTGCATTGAGCGTACATACGAGGAAGGTCAAAAAGCGGATATTTTTACGTGGTGTCTCTGCCGGCGCGAGCAAGTTTCGTCCGGTATTGGTTTGCAATGACCAGTTATTATGCTTCGCCGAACCATTGATTCCCGCAAAGGGTTTTTCATGTAACAGCACACTCAAACCATGCCGCTTGGCGACACGCCCCATCAAATCCATCAAGAGTTGATTGTGGTCAACGGCTACGTTAAGTTCCTCATAATCAGGCACTATCTCGAACTGCGAAGGTCCGGTTTCGTTGTGTCGCGTGCGGACGGGAATACCGATTTTATGTGCCTCGCGTTCAAGGTCGAGCATAAAAGTATAGATGCGTTCAGGTATCGCACCAAAGTAGTGATCGCCCAATTGTTGCCCCTTCGGAGAGACCCGCCCGAAGAGCGTCCGCTTCATCAGCACCAAGTCAGGACGTGCGCTATACAAGCCGTCATCCACCACAAAATATTCCTGTTCGCAACCCAACATCGGCGTGACACTCGTGATGTTTCTATCAAAATATTGACAGACTGCAAGGGCAGATTCTTCCAGATAATGTTGCGATTTGAGCAAGGGTGCTTTATAGTCCAAAGCCTCTCCGGTATAAGCCACAAAAATGGTTGGGATACACAAAGTTTTGCCACTGCCAATCTCCATAATAAATGCCGGAGAGGACGGATCCCAAGCCGTCAAACCTCGCGCCTCGAAGGTACTCCGCAAGCTGCCCGTCGGAAAACCTGCCGCATCGGGTTCTTGCTGCACGAGTGCGCCACCTTTAAATTCTTCTATCGCCTTGCCGTTTTTGAGCCGGAAAAAAGCATCGTGTTTTTCAGCCGTCACGCCCGTCAAAGGATGAAACCAATGCGTGTAATGTGTCGCGCCTTTACTCATTGCCCACGATTTCATGGCAGAGGCAACTTGCTCGGCTACTTCCCTGTTGATTTTCGTACCTGCCTGTATCGCCGATTTGACTTGCAAAAAGGCATCTTCCGACAAAAACTGTCGCATGGCATCATCGCCAAATACATTCTCCGCAAATAGTTCGGAAATTTTTATGTCCTTATGTTCTATGTTGCGCTTTTTGCCTTGCGCTATGGTTTGTAATGCTTTTAATCTTTGATTCATATTATGTTGTCCGCAGTTTGTCTGTCCGCTGTCCGCTGTATTTCGCGGTATTTGGACGAATATTTATTTTTTTTATTAAAATTTTGGGCAGACTTGCCTTGAATTTTGAAAATCTATTGATACCTCATATCTTTTTAAATGTCGATATTTTTAAAACAAAAAATATTTATATATTTTTATTTTATTTAAAAATAGAATTTTATACATTAATAATATTTTAAATAAAATGAAAAATATAAGTAATCCGTTTACTAAACTTTTCAAGTTTGGTAAACGTAAGCGGAGAATAAATTTTTGTAATCAGCTAAAAATCAGTGTATTACTTACGTTTACCAAACGGGGTACTCAAAGATATGGAGTATTGATAGATTTTGAAAATGCAAGGTAAGTACACTGACTTTCAGCCTTAGATATACAGGACTATCCGAAATGATTACCATTCATTCAAACGCTTTAATTTTAAATCATCTTCGCTTGGCGGTGGTGGCGGAAATAATGCTTTCAATATCTCCCAAGGGCTACCATATATAATAGGTAGTCCATGATCTTTTTGAAATCGTACGAGCGCATCTTTCGTCTTTTGCCCCATCAAATTATTCACAGGACAATCATATCCTTTTTCATTTAATTTTTTTTGTACTTCTCTTACAGTATGCGCTTTGTAAGGGTCTGCACAATCAGGTTTATCTTTATCCCAATAAAAAGAATGACCGGAATCGGGAACGACATACACAACCCGTTCTATGGTATCTTTAAAGTAAGTAAACGGGGATTTTTCCAGTTCTACTTTTTGCATATTTTCAAAACGCACAGCATCTGCCACTATAAGTGCTAAGGAAGCAGGGCGGCTTTGTTTTTCAATTTCTATAATATGAGCTTGACTTCCTTTATAAAAAGGAATAGTTTTACTTTTTGCACTTTCATAAATGTATCTTAATCCTATACAATTTGTAAAATCTACGGAGATACATTTTATCCTTCCCATGCGCCATTTCATAGTGGCGGGTCTAATTTCTACAGTTTGCGTCACACTCATTCCCTCTTGAAGATTAAGTGCAGGAACTGTATCTAATTTTTCTAATACCCATTGCGGATGTGTAACTTTTAAAATCATCTGACGTTCAAGCCTATGTTCTGATGCTTCGGCAGTTACACACATATAGTAGGCATCTGTATCACTAGGATTAGGGATAAGATTTTTACTGCTCTGCCCCCGAATTTGAAGTGTGAGCAAAGCAATTGATATGAATGTAATTATTTTTTTCACAGTTTTATTGAAAAATAATTCGATTGTATCAAAATTTTATGTCTCTATAGTCTCATGCTATGATTTTCTCCACATTTGAATGATAGCTAATGAACCTATCTATCTCCGCTTAATTTACCTTCAAAATATATTACACGATTTTCTTTTCACTAAAAAATATTTGCGTGTAAATGTAACTATAAACCGAATAAATTATCAATTCCAGCAAAGGTAATTTTTATTTTTAAAAACACATTATATAAAATTATTTTTAAAAAATAATCACAAATTTACATCAAATGACACTTAAAAGCCATTATTTTTTATTTTTTTTACTATTTTTAATGCAAAAATTGAAAAATAAGCTGATTTTTCGATTTTTATTCAATATCTTTGTATTATCAATTGATAATTAATTCATCAATTTAAGTTTAAAAAATCTTCATTCACTTATAAAAGTTATAGTAAAAATGGCAGCAACTAAATTAGAATACATCTGGCTTGATGGTTACAAGCCCACACAAAGTTTACGTAGTAAAACAAAAATCAAACATAATTTTAGCGGAAAATTAGAGGACTGCCCGATGTGGTCTTTTGATGGTAGTTCGACGCGACAAGCAGAAGGTGGCTCTTCGGATCTTTTGTTGAAGCCTGTCGCTATTTTTCCTGACCCCGACCGTAAAAATGCTTTTTTGGTGATGAATGAAGTCTTAAATTCGGATGGTACACCACACGAATCTAATGGACGTGCGACGATAGATGATGATGATAATGATTTCTGGTTTGGCTTTGAGCAAGAATACTTTTTGTGGGATCCGGCTACTAATAAACCGCTTGGTTTTCCGGCAGAAGGCTATCCCAATCCGCAGGGGCAATACTACTGTTCGGTAGGTGCTGCCAATGCTTTTGGGCGCGAAATCGTAGAAGAACATCTTGATATATGTCTGGAAGCAGGTATCAATGTAGAGGGTATCAATGCAGAAGTGGCGGCAGGACAATGGGAGTTTCAGACCTTTGCAAAAGGCGGAAAAGCAGCGGGCGACCACACTTGGGTAGCGCGTTATTTGTTGGAAAGAACAGCGGAAAAATATGGCATCGTCATTAACTATCACTGCAAGCCTGTCTTGGGTGATTGGAATGGTTCGGGTATGCACGCCAACTTCTCCAATACGCTCTTGCGTACATCGGGTAATAAGGAAGATTATGATATGATTTGTGAAGCATTTGGGGCTTCGCCCGAAATTATCAAAGCACACATAGATGTATATGGCGAGGATAATCACCTGAGACTCACCGGATTGCACGAAACTCAAGCGATTGACCAATTCAGCTACGGCGTATCGGACAGAGGTGCTTCGATTCGTATTCCGATAGCAACAGTAGAGAGCGGCTGGAAAGGTTGGTTGGAAGATCGTCGTCCAAATTCTGCGGCTGACCCGTATAAGGTAGCAGGTAGAATTATCAAGACAGTGAAACATGCAGCGGTATTGGAAATGGCATAAAATTTCGACTTGTCTATAGGTTTTAATAATATAAAGCACGAAACGTAAGTTTCGTGCTTTTTTTTGTGCGTATAGATGTTTTGTGTTCAATATTATCGTAATCTGAATGTCAATATGCAGACATTTTACAAAAGCAAGTTATTTAAGTTTGGGGGAAACATGTAGATATAGTGCCTTGTGTATATCAGTTCGTGTTATCACATTTTTAGGACATATAATCATTCGTTATTTTAGACTGCCTTCTTTTTTTTTAAATTATTTTTTCAGATGCAGCGAAACATGACAAACTTGCATATAGTCTATAATCAACATTTACTATTTATTCACAATAAATACACTTCAGACATGAAAACCTACACAAGTTTACTTTTTATTTTATTGTTCATCAGCACCCTTTCGGCACAGGTTCATATCAATGAATATTCGGCTTCTAACCTCAATAGCTTCCTTGATAATTTTGCAAGAACAGAAGATTGGATAGAACTTTATAATGACAGCGATGTAGCAGTTGATATTAGCGGTTGGCATCTTTCTGATAAAGAAACTAAGCCGGAGAAATGGGAAATTCCGGCAGGTACGATGATTCCTGCAAAGGGCTTTTTGGTCTTTTTCTGTTCGGGTAGAGATGGTTTTTTGAAAAATCAGTATCACACTAATTTTAAACTGGCGCAAACAAAAGCAAATGAAGTCGTCCTACTTTCTGATGCTAATGCCGATATAATTGACATGTTTCCATTGGAACTAACTTTAGTAGAACATTCTCGCTGTCGCGCAACTGATGGAAGTGATATTTGGATGGTATGTACGCAGCCGAGCCTTGAAACATCGAATGATGACACACCTCAATTTATGACTTATACCCAAACACCAAGTATGAGTCTTGATGCGGGATTTTATTCGGGCGAACAATTTGTTATTTTAAATAATAATGAACCTAACTCCACACTTCGTTATACGCTTGATGGTACCAATCCTACACGAAATTCTCCGATATATACCGACACCTTAACCATCACATCAACGCAAGTCGTCAAGGCACAATCTTTTAGCAATGCTGACTCTCTGATTTTGCCCGGCAAGA
The DNA here is from genome assembly GCA_938028705.1 of uncultured Saprospiraceae bacterium. Classification (GTDB taxonomy): domain Bacteria; phylum Bacteroidota; class Bacteroidia; order Chitinophagales; family Saprospiraceae; genus JAHDEO01. The sequence goes on from CALIZI010000331.1 coordinate 25,948, forward strand.
TGGATTTCAGAACCTTTTTTATTGATGAGCCGGATTATTCGCTTGCAGTATTCTCGGTAGCTGCCGATGATGTGCTTGAATTGGCGGGCGGTCAAGGTGAGTTGATTCCTATCGGTTCTCTGGAATATTTTAATACAGATAAAGAACTGGAAGCCAATTCATTCGGAAGTCTCAATCGTCACGGACAAGATTCGTGGGCATTGCCGCACAGAAGTTTGGACTGGATTTCGAGAGATGAAATGGGCTATTCTAAAGCCGTACAAGCACCGCTTTTTTCGTATTCTGAAAGGGATGAATACCAGAAATTTATGTTTAGAAATTCAGGAGATGACAACTATCCTGCCTTGCCCGATGCTGCTCACGAAGGTGCTACACATATACGCGACGAGTATGTACAAGAACTTGCAAGAGAGGCAGGTATGAAGCTTGATACGCGAGCAGTAGAGCGTGTGATTTTGTTTTTGAATGGTCAATATTGGGGCGTGTATGGTATGCGCGAGCGTCCTGTTGACCATGATTATACGGATGAATATTATGACCAAGGAAAATATGAAATTCAGTATTTATCCACTTGGGGAACTACCGAAATTGAGTATGGTGGGGAGCAAGCCCTGCAAGATTGGGAGAGTATCAGAGATTTTATTTTGGATAATGATATGAGTGATACGGACAATTATATGGTAGCAGAAGACAGTATAAATATGTTGAGTTTGATTGATTATATGATTGTTAATCTTAATGTAGTAGCTTCCGATTGGCTCAATTATAATACAGGCTGGTGGCGTGGCTTGAATCCCGACGGCGACCACAAAAAGTGGGGATATATTCTTTGGGATTTGGATGCCACCTTTGATTATTACATCAATTATACCAATGTACCAAATATCAGCCCCAATGCTGACCCTTGTGATTTGGAAGAAATTTCTGATTCTATGGATGAGTTTTTTAGTACCTTTGGTGGCGGTGGCACCAATACGCCACCGGAGGATTGTCCGACTATCTTGAACGGCTCTTCTCCTTATCCGGCTACGGATTCATTTTTTATACAAACTATCCAACAAGACGGCTTTTGCTGTGGTGTTATTTGGGATGATTCGTGTCAAAATATATACAATGGATTTGCAAATGGTGCTGATAGCAGTGGCGAAATTGCGGGGAATGTCGGTAAACACGAAAAGATATTCCTCAAATTATTGGAAGAAAATCCGACCTTTCAGCAGTTGTATTATTCGCGCTATGCGGATATGATGAATACGACATATTCCTGTGAAAATATGATGGAAACGTTGGATAGAATGTTGGCGGTTATTGAACCGGAAATGCCGGGGCAGATAGCGCGTTGGGGCGGTACGATGACCGAATGGCAAGACAATGTGCAAGACCTCAAAGATTTTATCGAACAACGCTGTATGCTGTTGGATGATGGTATGATAGAATGTTATGAAGAACTCAGCGGTCCATATAACCTTACACTAATGACCGAACCGGAAGGCATTGGAGAGATAGATTTGAATACACTTGATATTGAGAATTTCCCGTGGAGTGGTGATTATTTTGGCGGCATGACAAATAAGATTAAAGCAAAAGTATTTGATAATTATGATGCTGATTACGAATTTAGCCACTGGATTAGTACGGCAGGTAATGTCATTTCTCCCAATGCAGATACACGTAAAGCAAACATTACGCTCGCATCGGCAGATACTCTGATTGCCGTTTTTGAACCTATACTGACCTCAACCACCACGCTGAATGACGAACTGGCATTTAATGTCTATCCTAATCCGACTAAAGATTATTTAATACTCGAATATGATTTGAAAAATACTACTAAAGTTGAAGTAGCTTTATATTCGACATTAGGTAGTCAAGTCACTGTTTTTGAAGAAGCAAGTGGCACTAAAAACAGTGGACCACACAGTGCCAGACTACCTTTAGAGCAATATCAAATTCCGGGTGGTGTATATTTACTTTCTTTGACCACAGAGAAAGGAAATGCTATACAAAAAGTGACAATTATAAAATATTAGACTTTGGACAAAGGAAATTAGGTAAACCTCTCTTTTTTAGATTTTTACAAAAAATAATTAATTACATGTTTTATTTTGTTAATGAAATTCATTCAATTGATTATCAATGAGTTATGATTGTAAATCGAGTTTCCCAATTTCCTAATTCCCATTTTGTCCAAAGTCCAATAAAATAAATAAACTGATAGTTAATTAATTTGCACCTAAATTTTAGGCTTTTAGCACGAAACTTACGTTTCGTGCTTTTTTATTTAAGACTCTACTGAATTAGACTTTGCCCAAGCTGAATATGTAGCCCCCAAGTTTTAATCAAGTAATGGAATGTAACGCCGTCAGGCTGACGGCACCGAATTTCCGAATTTCCGAATTTCCCAGTTACCGAATTTCCAAAATGTCCAAAGTCCAGTTTTAAAGTGGAATGAATAATTCTATTTCAGAAGCTTTCAATAACAACGTTCAAATTATGAAACAGGTCGCAAGAGATTATAAAAAATTTGAACATTATATTCAGATGATTAAAATTCATTGTGCTTGGGCTAAATAATCCCCACCCAAATCACTTTGAGCCATTAAAAAAGTCCGTCTCTACTGAAACGGACTTAGATTAAAACAACATTTGTGAATATCGAAGAGCTATTTTTGAATTTCTAAACAACTATTTTGTAAAGATAAATAAAAAAAAATAATTTAACAAATAAATATTTAAAAAACATGACCGAATAAGACACAGATTGGCAATATGCCATCTTTATCTTATTTTTTTTAATCAAAAATCAACTTTAATGCTACTTTTGGGGTTTAAATGATAAATTTAATTTGCTAAATATTTATGAAAAAATTGCTATTCCTTGTAGTCGGTATAACACTACTAATGGCTTGTGAAAACCCTCAAAAAACGACCAAACCGTTAAATATTATCGGAAATCGTGATATTGTAGAAAAGACCATTGATGGCAAGGTCGTCATGGACACCATTTACCATACTATTCCCGATTTTAATTTTACTAATCAATACGGTAAAGCCACCACTCCAAGCACTTTTAATAATAAAATTTATGTGTCGGATTTCTTCTTTACGAGTTGTCCGACTATCTGCCCGACTGTGAAAGCGCAAATGCACCGCATCTATCAAAAATACCAAGACGATGATAGATTGCTGATGCTTTCTCATACGCTCGACCCCAAACGAGATACCGTAGAAAAGCTACACAAATACGCTCAAAAACTCCAGCTTGAAGGCAATAAATGGCATTTTGTAACGGGCGATAAAACGGAACTTTATGACATCGCTATGAAATACCTTATTGCAGCCAGCGAAGATGCAAGCGCACCCGGTGGTATCACGCACAGCGGTAAGATTGTACTAATAGACAAACAAAAACGCATAAGAACTTATGCTGATGGAACGCAACCTGAGCAAGTCACACAACTATTAAAAGACATAGATACACTACTGGATGAGGAATTTTAATATTCAATTTGAACCACGAAAAACACTAATCTCGATAACTATCGGGAAAAAATCGAACAAACATAAAGAACACAAGCATAAAAATCTAAAATCACTTTTTGTGTTCTCTTTCATCTATTCGATTTTTGTGTCCTTTGTGAACTTAGTGGTTCAAAAAAAATTGCGTGGGATGATTTGTATTTTCGTTTTACTGTCTGTCATTATTCTCCCGACTTCCTGCGAAAGAAATCCGTATAAACAAGGCAAATTATTATATGAAAATTTTTGCCAAAACTGCCATCAGGAAAACGGTGAAGCCTTGCTTGGACTCATTCCACCACTCAAAAATTCGGATTATCTCAGGCAACATCAAACCGATATTCCCTGCATTGTACGGCATGGTTTGAAAGGCGAAATCATCGTTAATAACCTACCCTATGACCACGAAATGCCCGCCAACCCGACCTTCAGCGAAATCGAAATCGCCAATGTTATTAATTATATCAATAATGCTTGGGGAAATCGTTATGGTTATGTATCTTACGATGAAGTGAAAGCAAATTTGAAGGAGTGTGATTAGTTGATGGAGTTGATAAAGTTGATGGAGTTGATAAAGTTGATAGAGTTGATAAAGTTGATAGAGTTGATGGAGTTGATAAAGTTGATAGAGTTGATGGAGTTGATTAGTTAATCACATTAATAGGCTATTTATTATTTAAAAATAATTTTATAAAATAACTTCATAATATTATCTTAAAAAACGAATTATAAATCAATGAATCACGAAACTATGAATCGTTTAGAAAAAACCGTTAGCAAATTATCAAAATACCCAAATGTCATTATGTCTTTTGCCATTGGTCGGGCTGTGCCGTTTACGGGTACATCGGGTGTGCGCTATGAGAAAATGACAAAAGAACGGGTCATTGTTTCCATACAAAATCGTAAAAAAGTACGCAATCACATCAAGCAAATACACGCTGCGGCAATGGTCTTACTGGCAGAAACGGCAACGGGAATGATGGTTGGTATGAATGTACCTGACGATAAAATCCCCTTGATAAAATCATTGAAAACCAACTTTGTGCGGCGGTCAAAAGGCGCGATGCGGGCAGAAGCATGGTTGACCGAAGAGCAAATTCAACACATCATGACCACAGATAAAGGCGAGGTATTAGTGCCTGTAAAAATTACGGATGAAAGCGGTGAATCGCCTATCGAATGTGAAATGTTGTGGGCCTGGATTCCTAAAAAGCGGAAATAAATCGTTATATTTGTACAAACATTACAAAAATATTACTTTACAATTCAATGCGTATCAATTCAATAGAACTCAATAATTTTAAATGTTTTGAAAAATTACATATCAAAACACCTAAGATTACTTTACTTACCGGAGCGAATAGTAGCGGGAAGAGTTCTGTTTTGCAGGGGGTTTTGGTGGCTGCTCAATCGCCCACTTTTCCGCATGAATTATCATTGAATGGGGAATATGTGCAGCTTGGTAATTTTGAGACGGTTTCACATTTAAATAATAAAAAAAATATAATTGATATTGGCTTTGAAATTGAATCTCAGGATAAATAAGGCGAGTTTGTAACAAGTTGGGAAATTAATGAAAAATTAAATCAAGCAAAATTCTATAAAACTATTTTTCGAGAAGATAATTTTGAAACAGAGTTGACGACAAAGGATCTAAATCATGGAATTTATCGTTCTATTTTTTCCGATTTAATCAATTTAAATTACGTGAGTGCCTACCGTTTACACCCCGAAAGAACTTATCTTCAAAATGGAACTTATACTGTAAAAATTGGTAAATTCGGTGAGCATCACACCAATCAAATTTTACTTTGGGAAGCAAATAAATCGCTTGAATATCAACAACTTGTAAATAATTTGCGAGGTATTGGTTTGGTAAATAATGTCCAATCCAATCAATTATCCGGTGGGCGTTATGAGTTACTCATTAACAGTAAAAAAGGTGGCATTACTGCCTCGCTGAACGACGTAGGTTTCGGCATCAGCCAATTCCTCCCTATCGCAGTGGCAGATGTGCAAATGGGTAAAGATTCGACCTTACTCGTGGAGCAACCCGAAATACATTTGCATCCCGAAATACAAGCAAATCTGGCAAATTATTTTACCCGACAAGCTAATGAGAATAATAAAAATTATTTGATAGAAACCCATAGCGAATACTTGCTCAATCGCTTTCGCGCCTTAATCGTCAAAGGTGAATTGAAGGAAGAAGATATTGCGATTTATTATATTCAAAATGACGGTCAAAAAGCCACCGTCCACGACCTTAAATTTACAACCGACGGACAAATACACAATGCCCCTGAAGATTTCTTTAAAACCTATATGATAGATGTCATGGACATCGCCCTCAATGCCCAAACTACCGATATTGACAGAAGATACAGCACTTTGGAAAGACCTTATAAACTTCCCCAAGCACACTGCAATCGTCAATAATCGCCCGGAAAATTTACCCTACGATGAATAAACACATTCACATAACAACCTTCATTTTCACCCTTACATTCCTGATCTTTGGCGGTCAGTTGTATGCCCAATCTCCACGCTTCACGCTGCTCACCAAAGCCGAAAAAACTATCTCCGGTAATTCCACGACATACAATATTCTCCCCGAAAATCCGTTTACACAACAAACAATGGCACCCATCCCAAAAGCATATTGCTACGATGACCTCGCTATATTCTGTAAATTGGAAGTGAAACTCGAAAAAAAATTCAAAATTCCTATCAAGATAAGATTAGGTGAAGTCAATTATGTAGAAATGCTCGAAGGTAAACCTTATACGCCTTGGAATATGTACTGATTTTGAATAGTAAAATTAATTCCATTCAAAAAAAGAATATTTAAAAACCACTAAAAACCACACCGCACTTTAAGATTATTCGACTATATCCGTTTTTGTTTGTCGGCATAATGATATGAAAAATTGCCTGCCAATGAAAAGCGCAGTAGTCGTATTTTTCATTTTTAAAAGAATAATCTTATGGAGCAATTACCTACACCGACCAAGTTATTTCCTTATCCTAATTCTTGGTATGTCATCGAAAAATCCGACCAACTCAAACATGGTCAATTAATAGCAAAACGCATAGCCGGAAAAGATTTTGTTTTGTTTCGTACTCTTTCCGGTCTTGCCTGTCTTGCAGATGCTTACTGTCCTCATTTGGGCGGACATTTTGCTCATGGCGGACACGTCGAAGGTGAAAATATTGTTTGTCCGTTTCATCATTTTTGTTTTGATACTAAAGGAACTTGTGTAAAAACAGGTTATGGTACAAAAGCACCACCAAAAGCCATTTTAAAAACCCACACGATTCAGGAAAAAAACGGTTTTATTTTGTATTGGCATCATGAGCAGGCAGAACAACCGCAATGGGAAATTCCAGCGACAGATAATACCGATTGGACAAGCATAAAAACCGCCGATTTTGTATTGAACAGTCATCCGCAGGAAACGACGGAAAATAGCGTAGATGTTGGACATTTTTCTATTGTACACAAATATTCCAATATTCATACCCTAAAAGATTTGAGTACTGAAGGTGCGTATTTGAATGCCTCTTACGGATTCAACAGAGCATCGGCAGGATTGATTGGTAAAGGAACACAGGGCATAAAAGCCAAAATAAATATACATGTTCATGGTTTGGGATACTCCTTCGTAGAAGTGGACTTGCCGGAAATGCAAATGCAAACAAGGCAGTATGTTTTTCCTACTCCGATAGACGAGCATACTATAAATCTGAAAATCGGTATAAGCATCAATACAAAATTAAAACCTAGCAAAATACATCCTGCTTTATTCGCATTACCTAAAAATATATTATTAAAAATCATCTTAAAAAAAGCCCTTGAGACCTATATCAATGATATAAGTCAGGACTTTGAAATATGGGAAAATAAAGCACATATTAGCCACCCGGCATTGGCAAAAGGAGATGGACCGATAAGGAAATACCGACAATGGGCAAGGCAGTTTTATGTATGAAAAATTATTTTTATAAAAATAAAATCACATTATCACATTACGTATATCATTGATTTGCAACACATTCAATTAAAATAATATTTTTTAGTATTTCATTAAGAGACTATTACTGACTTTGTGCGTTAAAAGGATAGCCCATACTCAAATCTAAAATGAGAAAAATGAATAGAAAAGAGTTTTTAATGGCGGGTTCTCTGACGGTATTTTCAGTTTCGGTTTTTGGTAAAGTCCAAGCCACAGGCAATGACTTTACAGGCGATTGTGAAACGACGAATGATATTTTAGGACCCTTTTATCGTGTAGATGCCCCTGTGCGTAATGACTTGACAGTTAAGGGTTTGAAGGGTACGGTAGTCGAATTGAAGGGCAGAGTATTTCGTCAGGATTGTGTGACACCGATTGAAAATGCAATGGTCGAAATTTGGCATTGCGACACAGACGGTGAGTACGATAATAACTCCAAACATTTTCACCAACGCGGCAAATGGTTCTCCGATGCAGAGGGCAACTATGCTTTCAAAACTATCCTGCCCGGCAAGTACCTCAACGGCAATCAATATCGTCCGGCGCATATTCATTTTCGGGTAAGCGCAGCAGGTAGTCGTGAGCTGATTTCTCAACTCTATTTTCAAGGCGACCCACATATTACTAATGACCCGTGGGCAAGTAAAAAAGAAGCGGAACGCAGAATTTTACCGATTACTTTGGAAGATACTCGTGGAAATCTGACCGTCGTTTTTGATATATTTTTAAATAATGATTAATGGTGAATGGTTAATGATTAATGTCGTTTAACAATGTGTTCGCCAAATTGGGTATTCAGTGTTTTTTAATTATTAATAAAATTAAATTATAATTTATATTTAATTAAAAATAAATTATTTACAAAAATAAAAATAAATAAACTATTCACGTTCGATTTGTAATTTTTAATTTGGCGAACACATTGGTTTAATTAAGCCTTTTTTTACAAATATTGTTTTAATTTAAAATGCGTAGTGGACGTAAAACGATTTTGCAAATCGTCACGCAAATAGGCGACATTCTAACGCGAATTACGATTTACAAAATCGTTTTACGTTTCTGTCAAAATTTAAATTTATATATTTTTATTTTAACAAAATATAAAAATAATCGCTTAATTAAACGACATTAGGTTAATGATTTTTTGCGTAGCAAAAATGAAAATATTAATCATTAACCGTTAAACATTAATCGTTATTTTTCATTCCACCTATACGTGTTAATGTCGAATCCGGCAAGGTCGAGGATGCGATCAACAACGGTAGCAGAAAGTGCTTCAATCGTGGCGGGACGACTGTAAAAAGAGGGAACGGCGGGGCAGATAATTCCACCGGCTTCGGTAATGGTTTTCATGTTGTTGATATGAATAAGACTGAGTGGTGTTTCGCGGGTAACGAGTATCAGACGACGGCGTTCTTTGAGAACGACATCGGCAGCACGGGTCGTCAGGTCATTGGAAACTCCCGTAGCAATGCGCCCCAATACGCCCATAGAGCAAGGGCAAACGAACATAGTATCATACTTGGCCGAACCGGAGGCGAAAGGTGCCATAAAATCCATTTTGTCATAAAAGTCAAAATCGTAATTTTTATAGTCCTCATTGCCGAGTTCATGCGTCCAATTATAGCGTGCATTATCACTCATAACGACCCCGACTGCGGTGGTTTGGGCAGACAATTCGTGAAGTTTATCCAAAAGAATTTTGGCATAAATTGAACCGCTTGAACCACCTATTGCAACAACTACTTTTTTCATCCGTATTAAATTTGTACTTTTGGTATCAATTTTGACTTAAACGCAATGGATGTCATAACAAATAAGAACATTTATTGTTTTAATGTACATAAATATATCAAACTCATTTAAGTGAATATATAAAGGATAATATTCTCATTTTCAAGCACCTTTTATATTTCCGAATTTCACACTTGATACTTGAATTTTGGAGGTTAGTTAATCAGGTTAAGTACAAGGGGTTAAAACTCGCTTGGACAAAATAAAAAACTATGACGTGATAATGTGATTAACCAATCAACTGATTAACGACTACCCGAAATCCATATTGATACTCCGTTCACAAAAAATAATTCTAATGAGTAAATTACTGTCTGGTCTGTTCTTTTTTGCCTTGATTTTAGGTTCCTTTGCCTTCACACACACCAACTCCCCTGCCGAAGCTGAAAACAAAGTAAAATGGTACACTTGGGAGCAAGCCGTTGCCGCCAATGAAAAAGTAAAGAAGAAGATTTTTGTTGATATTTATACCCAGTGGTGTGGCTGGTGCAAGCGTATGGACAAAACAACATTCAATGACCCACTGGTGGCTGCTTATCTTTCCAAGCACTATTATGCTGTAAAATTGGATGGCGAACAAAAAGATGACATCCTCTTCAAAGGTTATAATTTCACTTACAAAGCTCTTCAAAGAAGGGGCTATCACGAACTTGCCGCTGCATTGTTGGACAATAAATTGTCGTATCCGACGACAGTTTTCCTGACCGAAGATTTTAAGGTGGATCAACGCCTTCCCGGTTATCTTAATGCTGATAAAATGCTTGCCGTATTGACGTATATTGCTGAGGAGAAAACAAAATCCACGCCTATGCCGTGGAAGCAGTATGAGCAGCAATTTAACCGTAGCCACATACGCAACGGAAGTATATTAAAAACGCCTCCTAAAACGAATAGAACAGTTCCAAAACCAAATGTGGTCAACAACAAGTTACCAAACAATTCTGAAGATTAAAATTCCAAGCACCAAATTCCAAATAACAAATTAGCAAAACGCATCTGAATTGGAATTTGGTGCTTGGAATTTGGAATTTCACTTTAACTATTATTTTTTTATGAAAAACATTGTATTCGGTTTATTCCTTTCTATGATTGTATCGGGCTTATTTGCCTTCAAATTTGCTGCCCCTGATAGCGACACTCCAAATGCAGAAGTCAACTGGTACACTTGGGAGGAAGCTGTTGCAGCCAATGCCGTACACAAAAAAAGAGTATATGTTGATATTTATACCGACTGGTGTGGTCCGTGTAAATTTATGGACAGAACCACCTTTCGTGACCCGCAAGTCGTCAATTATCTCAACGAGCATTTTTATCCCGTAAAATTAAACGCTGAACGTAAAGAGCCTTTGACGTATGATGGCATCACGCATGTCTATACGCCTTATCAAAAAACGGGCTATCATCAGTTTGCCGCTGCTCTGATGGACGGTAAACTCTCCTACCCGACCAGTGTATTTTTGACAGAAGATTTAGTGATTGAACAACGCCTTGCAGGTACGCTCAATCCGATTAAAATGCACAAGGTACTTACCTACATTGTTGAAGAAACGACAAAATCCAATCCGCTTTCATGGAAAGAATATCAGGAACAATATGACCTGAGATATTTACAAGAAAAGGTGAAAAAATCGGGGTCTAATTAATCATTTAAATGCCAAATTCTAAAAATCAAATTCCAAAAATCATAAATCTTGGAATTTGATTTTTGGAATTTGGCATTTATTTTTTGTACGTTGATACAACCAATTGGTCACATACTACGTCTATTTTGAAGCAACCATAACTAAAATTTATTTTTTTATATTAAATAATGTACTTTTACGGTTATCATCAAACATGCGACGAGTATGCACTAATTTCTTTACCCAACACACTATCACGTATCATGAAGAAACTTTTATCCCTGTTGGCTCCTATCTTACTTACTTTATCTGCTTTTGCACAAGGCAGCAACAACTGTAATAATAACAGTCTTTCACTTCTCAATATTGGTGGTCCTGAGATTACTCCATTGTGTGAAAATATGCCTAGCGAGACATTAATGATTAATGAGGCTCCTGATTTATCTCATATCGGTTTTTTCATTACTGATTTGAGTCAACCTGCGAATAATGGTGCAGGTAAAGCTGTTGTTGCAAGAGATGACGATGGAACTTTTGTTCCTGCGGATTTAGAGCTTGAATATAATAACTTTTTCGCGATAAGTCCATTTGGTTATAATCTCGCCGATTTTCAAGGTCTCGTTGATGTCATTTTCAGTAATTATGCCAATGGCTATCCTTGTTGCGAGTATATAGATGGTGTCACCAAAGACTTTTGCCAAATCCTTCATTCGGCAGGCATCTTCAGTGCAAATGACGTTGACAGTTTTGATGACGTATGGGCTATTGTCAACACAATAGATAGTTCCACAGGAGACAACATCTCAATAGAAACTTTTGTAAGTAAATTTCAAAAGATTCAAACAGCCCTTGACCAAATACCCATCAACTGCCAATATATATCTGACTATTGCTACGCCATAGGCGATAACGAAAAAACATACGAAGTCAAAGAAATACCTACCGTGGAGATTGACGCAACTACTCCTAATCGAATTACGATTAATGCAGAGATTAGCAGCGGAATCCTCCTATATTCCTTAGATGAAATCAACTGGCAATCAGAGAATACATTTTATGGTACACCCTCCATGGGTATGGCTTATGTGAAAGAAGACATATCCGGTTGTATTCAAGAAAAAAGTTTTTTCAATACCAATCTTAGTGCAGAACTCACTAATTTTGAAGGCAAAATCGAAAATAACATTACCATTCTTGAGTGGACAACAGCCACCGAAACCAGCAATGATTATTTTGGTATAGAGCGTGCTTCTAATGCCACTGACTTTATTGAAATAGCCAGAGTAGATGGTGCCGGCTTCTCTTCAAATGAGCGAAATTATACTTTCAAAGACATTACACCACTAACGGGTACTAGTTATTACCGTTTGATGATGTATGACTTTGATGGTTATTCTAAAGAGTCAGAAGTAGAAAATATAAAACGTGAGGAATTTCAAGGTTTTACCATTCTCTCTATCGGGCCAAACCCGAGTGCCAAAATGATTAACATCTCCATTGTCAATAAAGAACCCGGCGAAATCAAATATCTCATCTATGATGTTGCCGGAAGAAAAGCACGTGAGGATACACAAGAATTAGTGGAAGGTATCAATAATTTTACCATTGATGCTACCATGATGGGTACAGGTATGTACTTATTCACTGCCTCCAAAGGCGGTGGCACTGTCAGTACCTACAAATTTGTGATGCACTAATTGTAGTGATTAGCGTATTTCCCATTAAAGAAATTAGTATAAAAAAGGACGAAATTGATGATTCAATTTCGTCCTTTTTTATTTTTAAATATGACAAATTTCGACATTCAATATTCCTTGTTCATTATTCGATATTCAACTTGCCTAATCAGTTCTTCAATGACTGTTCAATTGTCTTAGTCAGATTTTCAATGAGTTTACTTTGGTTCTGAATGGTACTTTGGAGTTCCTGCATTTCTTTGTGCAAATAATTTTTGATATTCTGCGGAGAAGGCAGGAACGGACTAAGTTTGGCACGTACATACCAAATCTCACGTATATCACCCAAATCCATACGGAAAGGCTCGTAAAAAGTATTATCTGAAATCAACTCAAGCTGCTTCTCTTCTTTCAGATAATTGGTCACACGCTTCACCAATACATCACCGCGTGTCACCACCACATACACATAATTATCCTTAATAGAACTCTGCCAAAGTGTCGGTTCAAGATAGCTGCAAATCACCTTATCACCTTCAAACAAGGTCGGTTCCATACTATCGCCCGCCACATCAAACGAGCGATGCGTACCCACTTTATACTTATAATCAGGCAACGAATAGGTCGGCAAATCCTGAATAAAAGTCGGGTCGGTCATCTGCCCTGCGTAGCCTGCTTGTGCGGGTACAGGCACATGCACAATGCGTTCATCTTCCAGCGAATTGGTCACAATAGTCAACACCCGAAAACCTTTATGGTCCTCCTCACTCATAAACATCGGACCTTCACCCGTATAAATATATACCGGATTAATCTTATACTTTTCTACCGCCTTGCGTAACAGTTCAATCGTCACATCTCGCCTGCCCTTTAAAATTTCACTTAGGCTTTGTGGCAAATATTCTAGTGAAAGCGCAAATTGACGACTCGACCTCACTTGATTCTCTTCACGCAGTTTATTATGGCACTTGATAAATCGTTGGGTGACTACACTATTCATAATATTAATTGATTGGTTAACTTGACAATGTCATGTTTTAAAAATAAAAATATGTTTGTGTTTAACATGGGATATTTTTTCCGAATTTGGGCTAAAACTCGTCAGACATTTAAACTTTGCAGGAAAAATATGACATCATCGGTGAATTTTGAAAATGTCTGACGAGTTTTAGCCCAAATTCAAGAGCAAAATGCCAACTATATTAAATAAAA
>CALIZI010000332.1 GCA_938028705.1 uncultured Saprospiraceae bacterium
AATTTTAAAACCAAATTATATTTTGAATTAGGTTATGAAAATTTTGAATTTCAATAAGAAAAATGACCTCATTCGGAACATTTAATAACTCGAAAAAATTTAACAGAAATGACAGTTTTACATTTATTATTTTACATTTTACATTTATTATTTTACATTTATTATTTTACATTTTACATTTATTATTTTACATTTTACATTTATTATTTTACATTTTACATTACAATAACGATTTTCACCTTATAGTACAGATGAGCGTATATTTTTAATGATATACAAATTAAAACCTATCATACTTTGTAGTTTTGTATTCAATCTACAATTTAAAATGTCGCAGCCAGATGCTTTATATATTAAAAGATAAACTATATCGAACAACCTTTTGCCATTTAATCGTACTTCTACTACTCATACCCATTTCAGGACAACTATCTGCCGGAGTTATATACACCGATTTCCCCGCCGATATGCAGCTTTACGGGAGAGATATTGCAAGCAATCAGGCGCAAATCACCGTATCCGGTATTGCTGAAGGTCTAGCCACAGGTAGCCACATTGAATTGCGGGTGTATCGGGGAGCTAATATTTTTGATACCCAAACCAAGACACTGGTTTACCAAAACAATAAAGCCAATTTCTCTTTTCAAAGCACTATTCAAGCCGAATTGGTCAATTATCGTTTTGAGGTGTATGTCATATCATCGGGTGCATATACACTTGATAATACAGCTTCAAATGTGGTGGCGGGTGATGTATATATTATTGATGGTCAGTCAAATGCGGTGGCTTTTCAACGCTCCGGTGCGGCGAGTGCAAGTATCGTAGAAAGTCCGTTTATTCGTTCTTTTGCCTCCGGCATTGACAATGTTTCGGTAGGCAATAACCTAAATTGGTATCAGGGTAATGCAGACGGAACACATACTACGAATGCTAATATCGGACAATGGGGAGCTAAAATGGCGAATATTTTAATGAATGACTATCAAATTCCAATAGCTATTTTTAATGGAGCTTTTGGAGGTTCCCGAATCAGCTACCATGCCCGCAGAAATGACTTGCCTACTGACCTTGCCACCAATTACGGCAGGCTGCTTTACCGACTCCAACAAGCCAAATTAGCTGATAAAGTACGCGCCATTATGTGGTATCAAGGCGAAAGTGACGGCAAATTTGCGATGCCTTTGCAGGCGTATAAAAACTACTTTTACAATATGTACAACGGTTGGATGACTGACTATCCGAATGTCGAAAAATTATACATTATACAAATTAGAAAAAGCTGTAACGGACATGCATATTATTTTGGTCGCATACAAGAAGCGCATCGTCAACTCGCCCGCGAATTGCCCAATACCAGCCTGATGACTGCCAAAGGCATTCCGCTGTGGAATGATGACTGCCATTTTCCATACCTCAACGGGTATGAAAAAATAGGTGAGCGCATGACAAATATAATAAAAAATGATTTATATAATGAAAATATTTCACACACACGCCCGCCCGATATTTTGACCGCCGAATTTACCACTCCCAATACGCTGAGGATTACGACTACCAATCCTAATGATGTTTTGGTATGGGAACAAGGTGCAGAAACTGACTTCAACCTCATTGGTAATAATAGTGCGAGTATCACCTCCGGAAGTGTACAGGGCAATCGGCTTTATCTGACCGTTTCCGGTAACACCAATAACATATATGGTGTCACATATTATGGACGCAACGGTGAAGGTGTGACTGCGCCTTATGTGAAAAATACGGCAGGTATCGGTATGGCATCTTTCTATGATTTTCCGGTAGGCGAGCCTGTGATGAACATTGTGAATGATAGTTATACTTTTGATGAAGACGCTATTTTGACCGGTGATATTTTTACGAATGATTATGTCATTAATAGTAGCGGTTGGATAATGAATCCGCTTGTTAGTAATGTCAATTCCGGTACTTTATCACTGCTGCCAAACGGTGATTTTAGCTATACACCTAATGAACATTTTAATGGTACAGACAATTTTACTTATGAAATTTGCAGTGCGGCACGCCCTGATTATTGCCAACAGGCAACGGCACAAATTACCATTAATCCGATAGACGATGCGCCTTATGCTTATGATGATATTTTTACCGTCATGGAAAATAATATAGCTACGGGAAACGTCTTAGCTAATGATAAAGAGGTAGATGGAAATAAGATTATTTTAAATATAAACCCCATTACTTCACCTGCCAATGGTGATATAACCATGCAGGCACTTGGTGGTTTTACTTATACGCCTAATATGAATTTTCATGGCACAGAGCAATTTTCTTATCAGATATGCGACGATACTCCGGCAGCACTCTGCGATACGGCATGGGTAAAAATTCAGGTAGAAGTTAATGCGGGTGGCAATACAAGACCTGTCGCGGTAGCCGATGTGCTTACCTTGAATGAAGATGCTGTAAAATCCGGTAATGTACTCACCAATGATAGTGACGATGACGGTCACAATCTCCTCGTAAAACCTACACCTTTGACGCTTCCGCTTAACGGTGCTGCAATAGTATCGCAAAATGGTTTATATTATTATTTGCCTGACTTGAATTTTAATGGTCTAGATAGTTTTACCTACGAAATATGTGACACCGGTATTCCTTCGCTTTGTGATACTGCATGGGTAAGCGTCAATGTGTTGCCTGTCAATGATGCGCCTTTTGCCGCCAATGATACCATTTATAATAATGCCTTTGATGCTTCGAGTATCAATATTTTGGACAATGATAATGACCCTGACGGAGACGATTTGACGATTACCTTAAATGGTGATTTTGAGGGATTAAACGGAGCCTTAATTATTCAAAATAATGGCGCAGTCAGTTATCAACCCTTAGCCGGATTTGTAGGTACAGAGCAATTTACTTATGAAATTTGTGATACAGGTACTCCCGCACAATGTGATGAAGCCACTGTTAGCATTATTGTCGAATCCGATTGTATTTATATTGATATTCAGGCTTTTATGGAAGGTACATACAATTTGAACACGCAAGAAATGACGACAGGATTAAATACAGGTCGTGGTCTTTTGCCCGGACAGACACCTGTAAATAATCTCGTATCCGGTACACCCGCCGGACAGCCTTACAGTGTTGCGCCTTGGAATTATGCAGGACAAGAAGGCGTAGATTGGACGAATGACAACTATACGAATGACGTGGTAGATTGGGTTTTAGTGTCGTTCAGATTATCGGAAGACAAAGCCTCGCAAATTGCTCAAACTGCTGCATTATTGAACAAGGACGGTAGCATTGATTTTCCGGACCGTTGTGCCTTATCCACAGATTGGACAGACCCAATGTATATAGTTATTGAACATCGAAATCATATTGGTATCATGTCGCCACAACCTGTACCGATGACGAATCAGGTGTTGAGTTATGATTTTCGGCAAGCAGATTCATACTCCACAGAATCTGGATATGGGCAAAAAGAAATTAGTACAGGGATATGGGCGATGATAGCCGGAGATGGTGATCAATTCGACAATTTCAGCTACGACATCAATGGTGAAGATAAACAAGTTTGGTATGAACAAAATGGCGTATTCGACATCTATCTACAAGGTGATTACAACCTCGACGGCGATGTAAATGGCTTGGATAAAGGGAATTGGATGATGAATAATGGTATTTCATCACGAGTACCTAAATAGTGTGTTAGTGACTCGTGATTAGTGACAAATGGTACTATACTGTACCTCCTAAAATCAGCATTATGAACTCAACACTACAAGCTTTTTTTGAATATATCTTGCAATCTGTTTCGTTGACCGATGAAATGAAATACAAAATCGCGATGCGTTGTGAGGTGAAAGCCTATAAAAAAGGAGAGATTTTATTGAAAGAAGGCAGCGTTTGTCGTCATTTATTTTTTATTGAAAAAGGCGTATTGCGTACCTTCGCTTATCAGGATGGGAAAGATGTTACTTCTTGGGTTTATTTTGATAATCAGTTATTTACCTGTTGGGGAAGCTATCTCATGCAAAGTCCTTCATTGGATTATATCGTCGTAGAAGAAGAAACTACTGTACTCACTATTTCCCATGATAATGTGGAACAACTCTACGATGAATTACCTCAATTTGAACGTTTCGGGCGCAAGGTTTTGGAGGCGCAAGTGGCATTTGTAGAAGCCTTTTCACGCGAATACAATTTTGCTCCAGCCAAGCAACGCTACGAAATGCTACTCGAATATTTCCCCGACATCACCCAACGGGTTAATCTCGGACATGTCGCCTCTTTTCTTGGTATTTCGCAGGAAACTTTGAGTAGGATTCGGAAACGGTGAATGTTTTAAAGCACGCAGAGAGCGCAGAGGACGCAGAGATTTTATTAGTAGTCCTCTGCGAACTCCGCGCCCTCTGCGTGAAACAACAAAAAATCACCCCTTCACAAACCGCCTCGTACAGCTTTGATACCCCTCACCAGCAACCTGCAGCAAATAACTCCCACTTGGCAAACCTGAAATATCAATATATTCAGTATCTGACTGTACGGGCATACGCCGAAGTTCATGTCCCGTACTATTCAGCAAAATAATGCTCGTATTGTCCTTATTTTTCTTGGCAAAATTACCTTCATTTTTCTCACGTACATCCATATCAAGGTGGATATAATCTGTTGCGGGATTGGGATAGATATTTAGATAGAAACTACCATCGGGGTCATCACCACAATGTAGCGCAAGTTGTTGAGTGACATTAAATTTGATTTCAGAAAGTCCGGTACAAGCCCCGTCATGCCAAGTATTAATCGCTGTAATGAGGATATATCTTGCTGTCTTTCCCATCAAATCATTTTTACTAACACCTTGATAATCAGTCGTTCCGGGAGCTTGATTGAGGTTGAACCTGCCTGCTTGCGTCCAATTCATACCATCTATCGAATAATCAATGGTCATACATTTGATGCCTTGACTTGTTTCGCCCGGAACATTATAATTCCATAAAATGGTATTGGTAAATGTGTAGGTATAACCCAAATCATACAATATCCAATGACTGTTTCCACGAGTCGGATTTGGATTGGGCGAAGTTTGGCAGGATAGCCACATATCCGCTGCGTGAGTAGAATGACCGCTACCGATACATTGTGCATTTGATTGATAAACAGCTATTAAAATAAATATGATTGATAGTATATTTTTCATAATTAAAATTTAATTAATTCTCTGATAATTTTTTGTAAAACAAATGGAACACAGATTTAGCGGATTAGGCGGATGACGCGGATTTTTTATAGTGATAACTTTAATATTATTAAATACTTTGGCTCATGTAGGAAATCAGGTGGAATGTGAAGCACACTCAAATCCTATAAGGTTTCCGAAAACCTTATAGGATTGATTACCAGCATTTTACTTCAATTTGAATTGAAAATTAACCTACGTTTCACCTAATTTCCTACATGAGCCAATACTTTAATTAAGTAACGATAAAACAATAACTTCCGCATTTGGACGGCTTCTTTCGTGCTTATTTTCCTCCTTGAAAACAGTTATTTATCCCGATAAACGCCTATTTCCAAGAAGAAAACTAAGCACAAAATAACCTCGTCGAAATGCGGAACTTATTATTTTATCGTTACTAAAAAATAAAAAATCCGCATTATCCGCCTAATCCGCTAAATCTGTGTTCTATCACGCCATAAATCCAATCGGTGCAGTACCACTACCGACACTATAAAAATTCCCAAGATTCGGCAATACATAACTCAAATCCCCATTCGATACGCCAAACCATTGACTGATTTCTGCAAAATATTCATCCGTAGAAATGCTCGGAAGTAGGACTGCGCCGCCTACATCATCATTGCTACCGAGTGCGAGTGAAGGGTATTCGCCGAAGATTTGACCGCCATTCACATCGCCGCCCATGACCATGACATTCCCGCCCCAAGCGTGGTCGGTGCCATTGCCATTTGAAGTGAGGGTACGCCCAAAATCGGACATTGTAAAAGTGGTGACAGCATCCGACAAACCAAGTTCCTCCATAGCCGTCTGAAACTCCGACATTGCCTTGCTCAATACGCCCAACATCGCCGCCTGATTTTCCAACACATTATCGTGATGGTCCCAACCGCCGAAGTTGATAAAGAAAGTTTGCCGACTCATATTCAAGGTACTTCTAACGGCTATTGTCTTGGCAATCAGTTCCATATTTGCCGAAAGGTCATTATCGGAAAATGAGGTCGTGAGCATCGGCGCACCGGAAATTGCAGTGCTAAATTCTTGATGATTCGATTGCGCTTCCGTTATTTTATTGGCAAATGTACCTTTGAAAATATCCTGATATTGTTGGTTGAGGAGGCTTTGTGCGCCATTTGCCAATGCAATGTCGAGCGCACTCGTTCCCTCATAAGCGCGTATGCCCACGCTGCCGCCCGCCGATGCGCGAATGGCGTATTCCGTCGCCGAATTTCCGACCTGAAAAATGTTGCTGCCGGAAAGCGAAATATTCATCGAAATATTCTGATTGGCATTGCCCGCTTGCAAAATATCCGCCATACGTCCGCCCCAACCTTTGGATTCCCGCGTCTGCGGAATGGAGGTTTGCCATTGCTGAATTTGGTCGGCATGAGAGAACAAACCAACGGGTAAAGTCACGTTATTACCGAGATATTGCGCCTTCGTAGTCGGCTCTACGAGCGTGCCGATATTAGAGATAAATGATAATTTATTGCTATTAAAAAGTGTTTGAATTTCAGGCATTGAAGGGTGTACGCCGAATTGTTTCCCATTATTATCCGTAAAATTAATCGGCAGTAAATTCCCCTGTGTCAATGCCAAATTAGAACGGGTGGCAGCGTACTCATTATAATGTGTGCCGGTGCGTGGTACGAGCATATTGAAGCTGTCATTTCCGCCCGAAAGCAAGATACAAACGAGGGCTTTGTAGTCGTTATTCGCCCCGGAAGGCATGGACATCGCAGCCAATGAATTTGCCAATCCCAAATTTAAAACAGAGGACAAAAAAGTGGTCGAACCCAATGCTGCACAAGAGGCAGTTCCTAAGAAATTTCGACGACTCATATTTTTATTATTTTTCATAATATTCAATAGATAAGTGAAAAAGAATTTTCGTAAAAAACATCAATTCAAAAACATAAAAAATTAACCGTCATGCTGAATTTATTTCAGCATCTCCTGAACGATAGAAATCGATGTTACACAAAAGCCCATAACTGATTGTTTTTGGATGATATACAAAATTTTAGCTCACATTCATCATCTTGCTTGTCGTTCGGGAGATTCTGAAATAAATTCAGAAAGACGGGATGTTTTTGGGAGACAAGTTTGGAAGTGATTTTATTGAACAACTATTTCTGTACAGAATATTCCGGTGAAATAAAAGCTAAAAATAAAGCCGCTTTTACCCGTTCATTTTGAGGGATTTGATTGAGCGAATTAATGATTGTATTTTTCGTATTCTCCGAAAATAAGCCTCCGGTTAATATCAAATCCAATCTGTCCACAAGTGTTGCGGGGTCGTTGGCGAGGGCTTCTTCGTCGGTGAGGTCGAGGGTGACAAAATCAACGGCTTTGAAGTCGCTAATTTCATAACCGGGCGCATTCATCACTGTGCTACTCGCTACGGTAGAAACTTCCATGAAATAGCCGTCAATAAACCATTCATGCACCAAATTGATAAAATTAACCGATGTAGCTGCGGTGTGAATTTGAAATTCGGGGGCAAAAAGGTCATTATCCGCAATACCTCCATTTGGTTGATATTCAGGTAGATAGAAGTTAAAAACGCTTGGCGATGCTAAAATTCCCTGACTGACCGCATCATCAAATTGATAGCCCCAATTCCACATTTTGCCGGATTGATTACTCGCGTTGAAGGCACGCATGGCTTGGGTGTAACGGAGTAAAGGTTCGCGTAATTTGCCGGAGTGCGGGTCGTTCATCCACGAACAATCAAGTGCTTCGGCATCCGTTAGAATGGCGCGAATGACGGCTTCCATATCGCCGCGAGTACCACTTCCATTATCATTAAATTTGGCAGCTACGCGCGATACGTAGGCAGGGGAAGGATTCGATTTGACGAGTCGTTGAATGAGCAATTTTCCGATAAAAGGTCCGACATTTGGATGATTGAATAGGTTGTCAATCGCATCATTGATGTCCTGTAAAGTTGTTTGTCCGGCGGGTACGGTTTGTCCGTTGAGCAAGTGTTTCGCGCCCGATTCGTGCCAATTATCAAAAGGTATCATCGCATCCCACATGTTCAGCGTGGCGGGATTGAAGTTGTATTCATTATCCCATTCGGTGGGGTAGCCGGAGTAATCTTGCCATGCCCAATAGTATCCCGCCGGGGCAAGTCCTGTGAATATTTTCGCGTATTCCTTGATGTCATCATTAGTATATGTGGGAATAGGATTGCCTTGTGCATCGAGTTTGCGTGTGCCGTCTTGGTTGAGTTCAAATAAGCCGATGGAAAATAATTGCATGATTTCACGTGCATAATTTTCGTCAGGATGGATATTATTAGTAGCATCAGATTTTGGATTGTTCATGTGACTGAGGTACATGCCCATGCAGGGATGCAGCGACACATCGTACAACAAATCACGAAAATTACCAAAAGCATTTTGGTACAACATATCGTAATAACTCGCCATGCCGGGACCATTGAGTTGCAGGTTTGATTTTTCGGAAATCACAAAAATCTGACTGTACGCATGGGCAATGCGTTGGCGCAAGTGGTCGTCAGAAGTCATGATATGGTGCCACCAAGCCATTTTGAAATAAAACCAATAAGGAATGACGGCATCGCCTGCATTGACGACATTATTATAGCCCCATTTTTGGATGTACAAGGGTTTGAAATGTTCCCATATTTCCCATGTTTTATCTGTAAAACTTACTGCGGGAGGTGTTTGAAATTGGGCATCGAGCCATTCTGAAATTCCCGTATCACGTACCTGTATAATCGTTTCATAATCAGCACCAAGCGATGCGTATCCCAAGAAACGAGAAGCGGCGTATTCGTCCAATTTCAAGCCATTGCCGTTGATGGTTTCGTCGCCATGTGTGGGCGTGGAGTTGTGGCTTGTTGATACGGTTACACCTTCGATATGTCCTGCGCCTACGTAGTCGTTGTAGGCTTGCGAATGACCACTCAAATACGCCATACAAAGCATCATCATCATTGATATTTTTTCCATTATTGAGCATTTTTGTTTGAATTATATGGCAAAGGTAGGTAGTGCAGACAGGACTTCCTTTGATACAGGTCAAAAAGGAAAATTAGTTTTTTGACATACATCAAATGTAGCGCGGCACTTCCAGTCCGCGCCGCGTTAGTTGAGCTATATATACGCGGCGCGGACTGGAAGTGCCGCGCTACATTGCCCTCCTATTTGAAATTAAATTATTATTTATGATATACTTTTGTTCAATATTTTGCAAAAAAAATAAATAAATTGTTCACGTTCAATTCGTAATGTTTAACTTGGCTAATTGTAACGTACATTTTTTTAATAAAATATATTGTGAATTTGAAAGACATTAAATGGAAAACGATTATTGGCTTGATTATCATTTATTTAGCTACGATATTTGATTGGACTTGGATGTGGGGCGTATTGTTTTGGTATTGGGCTTTACCAAGTTTATTTAGTGGCGAGACGTATTTTATGGAACGTGTCGGCAGGAAAGAAAATCCGGTTTTGTTTTGGGTGATTATGGTGAGTTGGGTGTTGATTGGTGCTTGGTGTATGATGGTGGTGTTTTAGAGCATGCTTCAAAGGTGGAATATTTGTCAAGTCATCTTAAATAAATTGCTTAACCCAAGTTGAATATGTAGCCCCAAAAAATCGGAGCGGGGAGAGTTGTCAGACGAATTCTTTTGCTAAAAGCGAAGATATTATCAAATAATCGGTGCCTTCTAAAACAGCATTCGTCTGACAACTAAACCA
>CALIZI010000333.1 GCA_938028705.1 uncultured Saprospiraceae bacterium
CGGATCAGTTGATAGAATCGTTACACAACCCGACCCGTCAGGGGTCAAGGCAGAACCTTCACTATTGGAGTTCGGCGGATAAATCACGCCATCCGTTACCCCCATATTCGTGAAAATACTCGCACATATCGT
The DNA here is from genome assembly GCA_938028705.1 of uncultured Saprospiraceae bacterium. GTDB lineage: Bacteria > Bacteroidota > Bacteroidia > Chitinophagales > Saprospiraceae > JAHDEO01. The sequence goes on from CALIZI010000333.1 coordinate 133, forward strand.
TATATCTACTCCCTGACAAACCGCTACGTCAGGTACTACAGGCGCAGGGGCTCCTTCTGTTATCGTCAACACAACAGGACTGCGTTCACTGATACAGCCGCCTACGCTACATTCTGCATAATAGGTGTAAGTTCCTGCCGTCAGGTTGGAATAACCCGGTGGCATAAACGGACTACCCGTACCAATTTGGTTGCCGCCGCTGAAGCTATCGTACCATAATAAGGTCTCGCCTGTCGCGCAAGTTGCTGTCAAACCATCCACTGCCGCATCCGCTACTATAGCTCCTTCGCAGATCTCATAAGGTGCAACAGGGGGTGCCGTCGGCGCAGGTAAAACGCAAACCGCGCCTTCGCCCATCGCTGTGCAGCCATTGCCATCCGTTACGATGACCGTATATATATCACCATTCATCGCATCCGCCGCAGGTATCACAGGATTCGGATTACTTGATGTATAAGTGCTGCCGGCAGGTCCGGTCCATTCATAAGAACCGCCGGACAGGGGATTAGCTATCGTAAATTGGACATCCTCGCCGTCGCAAACACAAGCCGTCTCTACCACAGGATCTAAGGGTAGAGGATTTATCGTTATCTCGCCCGAACCAATGCCCGAAAGACATCCATTCGCATCTGTATATTGGGCTGTATAAGTGCCTTCTACATAACCCGGATCAGTTGACAGAATCGTTACACAACCCGAACCATCAGGGGTCAAAGCCGAACCTTCACTATTGGAGTTCGGCGGATAAATCACGCCATCCGTTACCCCCATATTCGTGAATATACTCGCACATATCACTATCTCTACACCTTCGCAGACCGCTACATCAGGTACCACAGGCGCAGGCGCACCGGACGTTACCGTTAAAGTCGCTGACATGCGGGGACTCGCACAATCGCCTATGCTACATTCTGCATAATAGGTATAAGTGCCAGCACTTAGATTCGATGCACCAGCCGGAATAAACGGACTGCCAGAACCTATCTGATTGCCGCCGCTGAAACTATCGTACCATAAAATGGTAGAGGCTGCATCTGAACACGTTGCCGTTAAGCCCGCAGGCGTAGCTCCTTCGCAGATATCATCATCCGTCGTCGCTGTTACTGTGGGTAAAGGACGGACACAGATAGGTCCGCTGCCCATAGAGGTACAGCCGCTTGCATCCGTTAAGATGACCGCATAGACATCGCCGTCCATCGCTACTGTACCCGGTACCGTCACACTGACACCATTGCTTTGATAAGCATTGCCGCCATTAGGACCTTCCCAAGCATAAGAACCTCCGGCAATAGGATTCGTTACCGTCAATACCGCATCCTCGCCTTCACATACACAATCACTCGCTACCGCAGGATCCGCAGGTAAAGGATTTATCGTTATCGTACCCTCGCCGGGTAAACTCTCACAGCCATTCTCATCTATATACGTCACCGTATATGTACCCGCTACATAACCCGGGTCATTGGGATTTATCGTTACACAACCGCTGCTCGCATCTAATTGAGACCCTTCACTGCTCGAATTAGGTGGTGAAACCGTCACGCCCATCACATCAGGGTCACTTACGATACTTAAACATATTTCTATCGGCTCACCCGCACAGACCGTTACATCAGGTACTGTCGGTGGCTCGGGTTGGGGATTTATCGTTAAGACCGCAGTCGAAAATCCACTCACACAAGCCGCACCCGCTCCGCAGGTCACATAATAGGTATAAGCTCCGGGAGCTAAACTTGTATAACCCGAAGGTAAAAAAGCATTGCCGGCACCAATTTGTGTACCACCAGGCGCATTATACCACTGGGCATCAATACCAGGACCACACATATCAATAGGGTCTAACATTAAACCCTCGCCGGCAGGAGCTACCTGACCTTCACATATCTGATAATCTAAAGTGCCCGGCTCCATCTCTTCTGTTAATACCACAACTGTTGTACAGCCTTCTTCGCTGACACAGCCTTCTGCATTCGTTACCACTACACAGTAGTCATAAGAACCTGCCATCAATGCGGTAACTGTAAAGGTCGGTGCCGTCGATACTGGCATATCCGCTGCATCAGTCCACTGATAAGTAGAACCGTCTGCTGCACCAACCGTTAATTCTACATCCTCGCCTTCACAAATAGGTCCGTTGTTCGTTGGCTGGGGAGTCGGAGGTCCTTCTAAGACTGTGATGGTAATCGCCGCAGGACTGCTCTCACAAGTGATTACTCCATCACTTATTAATTCGGTATAAGTTACTGTATAGATACCCGGAGTCGTATTGTCTATCATATAACCGGCTAAGGTCAAATCTAATACAGGAACACTAGTTTCAACTAGTCCACCAGGACCATAACCATTAAATACACTTCCGGCTACACTACCCACTAAGGTAACTGCCAGAATATCATCGTTGGGACATATTTCCCTAGTTATATCCGCAGGGGCAGGTGGACGTGGTACTATTATATAGGTACAAGCTGTACGCTCACTTTCACAACCATCTATATCCGTACAGGATACAAAATACTGATAAGTACCTGGCTCCGTGACTAAAGGAAGGTATGTCATTCCAGTAGCTACTTGATTTCCATCGACTGACGCATCATACCATGTCCAATCTACACAATTCGTGGCATCAGCATTGTCTTGTGCTGTGAGCATCATTGGAGCATCACCTTCACATATACGTACTGGATCTTTATCCAATGGTGGTGGATTATCTTTTGTTATTATAAAACAATGAAAAGAAACATCTACATCCCAGCAGGGGTCAGCCGGATCGATATATGTATCGATGCTACCACCAACTACAGGTGGAGGAACACCTGATGCAGGATCATAATTTATCGCATGATATGGATAAGCTGTTCCCAAGGTGAGACCGGTGACATCAAATTCAGCCGTAGGACTCTCTTGAATAATAGTACCACCGGGTGCATTTAATAATACATAGGTAGTAACATTACCTCCGGTAGGTCCGGGAGCTGCACCACTAGTCAATGCACCTTGATACATTACTTCATCATCACAGACTACATCATAACAAGAACAATCACCAACAGGACCGAATATAAGATTTGCATCACAGGTCAATGCGCCGTCAGTAAATGATGCGACAAAGTCAAATGTTGCTACTCCGTCTCCTACCACTTCTACATCAACAAAAGTGAATTCCGTATCTCCCATAGCAAGCATCGTAGAGAACGGACCATTTAATATATTACCATTAGCATCAGTCAAAGTAAGCGTACCTCCTACGGGAATGCTACCCCCCACAGTAGTTACTGTAATATCCATAGTAACTACATCATCTCCGGGGTCGGAAGATGTAGTGAAAGGTCCGGCACCACCATCAGAGAGTGGCATAGGAAGTTCATCATCTATGGATGCATCACAACTTTTGACGTTGACTGTGATTTCAAAATCAGGGAAAATTGTCAATGACCCAACTGTAGTACCGGACTCACAAGTGCCACAAGTACAACTGGCAGAGTACTCATAAAATCCCGGATCGGTGTCTGGTGGTGTAAAAGTAGCACCAGTTCCCACCATATTGCCAGCTGCATCAAACCACGTAGTAGTAGGCGCAAGTGCGGCACATCCTCCACAGTCCGCAGCACAAGTGGCTGTAAGGTCTGCTGCTGGAGTACCTGCATCAGCAAGGCATATCAGAACGGTATTTACCGCAGGTGGCATCGGGTCATAGACCGTCACCATCATCACCGCAGTGACCTCGCATGGTGTACCACCAGCTAGCGTATTGGTGATGGTATAGCATCCGGCGGCTGTTGCGGAGAACTCATTGCCCGCGATAGTGCCGCCATCGGCAGTCAAGACATTACACCTTTCATCAACGGCTGCAAGCATAACCACATCTCCGACACAGACCTCTGTGGCAGATACTGTAAATGCCGGATCCAGTGCAGGCGTACCAGTATCTACCGCCCCCCCCACATTATCCGTGACTGTTCCACCTGTAACCGTAGTACCGTCACCAGAAAAACTGACGGCATTAATCCCGGGACATAAACTTGTAGTCGCACACTCTGTGACGGAATCTCCGTCAAAATTTGTTTGCAAAGGACCTATCGTAACTGGTCCACTGGGTAAGTTTATGGTTACGCTCTTAAAACAAGGATAAACATTGAGAGCATCTGTCGGTGTTGAGTAAGTGTAGCAAACATCAATTGTCGGCGCACACTCATTGGTGTTATCAACTCCGGCAGGATCCAAGTCAAAGGAAGCATTTCCTATATGACAGGCATGCGTGCCAGAACTGAACATCAGGAAACAACAAGACAAGGTTGTGATAACTTGCGCGAACCGCCTCCTTCGTGTAAAAAATTTGGTTTTCATAAAACTGATTTTAAAATCTCGTATGGGTATTTTCATTTGATTTATCATAAATGACAAATTTTGGTTTTCTATATCTCTATTCTCTATTATTTTTGATTTTGATGTTGTTGGTGGGGATAGGGATTTGAGAAAAGTAATGTTCGATTTCATTTTAGTTTATTTTTTATTTTTCATACATAGGGGCATAGTTTGGGCATAGTGAAGCACAATTTTAATATAAATTTGGCAAATGAAAAAACTTTTTCGCGCTTTTATTTTCAGTTTTTATTAACATTTTTCAATATTTATTAAATATTTTATTAATAAAAAAAAATTAATCAATTATAACTCATTGATAATAAGTTTTTTAAAATACATTTATACTATTTTTTTAATCTTTAAAAGATGCCTAAAATATTGTTATTTTTATGTCAAATTCGTGTTGATTTTGTCATTAAAGCATGACATAACACCTTTTCTTCGGATTTCAGTTAAAATATTCAGTTTCTCATGTCAATTTCAACATTCAAATAAGTCAAAAGTCTGAAAGCTCAGTGGATTGATAATTAAAATATAAATAATTGATAATCAGGTATTTAAATTTTTATAAAATAAAAAAAATAATTATTCTATTAACATTTTATAAAGCAATAAAAATAAGTATTTTATACATGTATAATATATTTTTGTAAAAATATAACAAAATGAAACACTTTTAATTCGCATCATTTTTTATTATATTAATATTTTATACAATTAAAAATAGACATACACATCCTGACAAAATTCTAAATTATACTTTTTCACTTCATCAGGACATTCTGCCGAAGATATTTTGTATATAATAGATAATAATTTGAATATAGTGAAGTCGAAAATCGAACCGATATTGGCTATGAATAATTTTGTGCGGATTTATCCTAATCCTGTCGCAAATATGTTGTATTTTTACCTTAATTTTAAACCTTCTTTGTCGGACGGTGTTACCGTTGAATTATTTGATTCGACGGGAAAAGTGGTTAGATATTTGACATCGAATGCGGCAGATGATTTGTTGGAAATACAGTGTAGTGATTTGCTATCAGGAACTTATTTTTATCGGGTTTATCATGGCGAACAGTATGTGTCGGAGAAGGTTATGATTGTCAAATGAATTATGATAAAATAATTTTATTTAATTTATTAAAAATTTATAATCAATATTTTACACATAATATTAATTATAAATAAATCAAAAAAATACGCCTATTTTGGCAAAAAATATCATTGAAAAATGAATTGGAATCATGGATATTGCTTATCTCGCAAGTGAATTTAGCCGGATATTTTTTCTGTACTGGGAAGCTGCCTTCAAACAGTTATATACATTTTCATGGTATAATAGCTTTTTTTGGGTGGGCTTGTGGTGTCTGTTTTGTTTTGCTTTAGAGTTGATATTGCCGCGCCGATTGGATTATAAAGTAGTGAAACGCAAGGGCTTTTGGTTGGATATTTTTTATGTGATATTCAATGATTTTCTCCTTATGGGGCTTGGTTTTTTTGCATTTATGTGGGTGTTTGAAAAGGCATATTTGGCAGGTTTGGGTTCTATTGGAATTGATAGTACGGTGATATTTGAGGTGCATCATTGGCCCCTCTGGGCGCAGATATTATTATTGTTTCTGATAGTGGATTTAATGGAGTTTTTGGCGCACTACGCCATGCACCGTTTCAATTTCTTGTGGGCATTTCATAAGATACATCACGCACAAGAGGAGATTGGTTTTGCCTCGTCTCGTCATTTTCATTGGGGAGAAATCTTTGTATTTAAGCCATTTATTTATTTGCCTTTGAGTCTCTTGGGATATACGGCAAAGGAATATACTATACTCGTTTTGACCTTAGTTTATTTTGCAGCGTTCTTTTCTCATACAAATATCAAATTCAATTTCGGCTTCTTTAATTACCTCTTTATCACGCCTCAAACGCATCAATGGCATCACGCCAAGAATATGCCGCATCCGCATCGCTACGGCGTTAATTTCGCTTCTGTGTTGCCGATTTGGGATGTGCTGATTGGTACTTTTTATTTGCCAAAAGATAGGAATGAAGCCCCCGAACTCGGTGTGGATGATAATGAGGATATGCCTACGACTTTTCTGGGACAGTTTGTTTATCCTTTTGTTTTTCTGTTTTCAAAGGGCAAACAAAAGGATAATGTGTTTGAATCTTCGCTTCAAACAAATCCGGCTGTGACTACTCCTTCCAAGCAAATTCCGACAGGGAAAACGCACAAGAAGAAGCCTGTGAAGAAGCGAAAGAAATAGGATTTTTGGTAGAGAAAATTTATGAATTTTCTCTACCAAAAATAATTTACAACAACTCTGCAATTAGCGTTTCCATTATTTGATGCGTCTCTTATTAAAAACAGTGCTATCCCCTTCTAATGAGAATATTTTAAATTCCTCATCCGAAACATTGAGTATTTTGTAATAGGCAAGTAAGGCAGTCGATTGATTTCTAAACATATACAAAGTATCCCCAACTACTGCCCAACGCCCTCCCATCGAAAGACCGGTATCCCAAGTGCCGTTCCATGTACTGTCGGCAGCATAGGTCATGGTGCTGTTTTCATCCTGCCAAGTGCCGACTATGGACCGCATGGTGCTTTGAGTACTTTCCGTTTTACAGGATAAAATTACCAAAGAAACTACGCAGAAAAAGCAAAGAAAAAGTGCAAGCCTGTGAGATTTTTTGTATTTCACAGACTCATTATTTTTATATAAAAAACGCATTACTGTTTTATAAATTTCTTGGTAATGACCGCATTTCCGCTGGTCATTTTCACAAAATAAAATCCTATCGGCAGTTCCTCTGTGCCAATGTGCAATTCGCGGGCATCCTCATTGCTACGAGTGTATGTGTTCAGTACTTTTCCGTTGATGTCAATGATTGAAAATTGCGTATTTTCTGCCTGCGTAGGCTCGTAATAAATCGACATTTTATCCTGCACAAGCGTAGGCGCAATGACCATATCTGCCCCCGAAGCACGGTCAAAAGCCACTAAAGCATCCTGCAAATCAAGGTCTTTCATAACGGGCGTAAATCGGCGGATATGCTCAATTTCTTCACTCAATTCATGTTTGTTTGTGGCTTTGCTCAAACTCACCAAAAAGGCATCCAAAGTTGCCAGATGTTCCGCATTTATCGCAATTTCATTTTTGCTGACATAAGACTCCATTAACACTGCCAATACCATATCTCGCAGTTCGTCAAAATGCTTACCGACTGTCTCATACTGCGCTTTGTCAGATGATAAAATTCGGTTAATTTCCGTTTGGTATTTAATATATACTTTTTCAGCATCAATAAAATTTTGCACCAATTCGTCTTCCACAAATCTACCGAATTGACTGGCTATCAAAGCTTGATTCGGGTCAACAAAATTTGCATCACTCCTACAAGCCGCTTGACAAGCCGGACAGTCCGAACCGCCACAGTCCACACCAAGTTCGCTTCCATTCTGGATACCGTCGTCACAAGTCGGACAAGTCGGAATCGCTACACCTGTACAGGCAGGCGTAGAAGGTACGACCGGAAAATCATTATCTACCGTAACGCCATCGTTACGAAAAGCATAAAATACCTCGACATTATCAATCGCCACATCTCTATCGGCTGTCGTCAAACCATTGAATGAAACCCTAACGTTGAGTTTAAGCCCGTCGTAAGGCAGGTCAAAACAGTAAGTGGTAAAGGTATTGGTCAGTGCCGAAAACGGAATCACACCGCCGTCAGCCACTCCGTCGCAATCACTATCCAATCCCGGCTCGGTATCTGCCGCGCCACCGCCTGAAAACATAAGCGAATATTCATCACCACCATCCAAATTCGCGGATACAATGACGTTGGATTCAGCCCCCCAGTCTTCACCGCCATCGGAGGCATCGGCTTCAGCGATATTGAAGCAAACCGTGATTCCGATAAAGCCCCAAGTATCCACGTCCAACATCTCCGCTACGATATTGCCACACGGGTCTGTACATCCTGCGGCTGCGGTATTGTAGGCGGTCATATAGTTGCCGTCGGCATTGGTAAATGCAGAGTTAGTCGGCGAATCATGAGCAATACCGACAAAGGCGGTTCCGTCTCCATTGGTGCAACCTGAATAAGTCCAAGGGTAATGAGGATTGAAACCATCAAAATTCTCATAAATCAGGTGCGCTGAAACAGGCATTTGAGTAATGGTTAGTAAGCAAATTAAAAGTGTTATTTTTTTCATATATATTCATTTGGTAAAAAAATTAATTAATAATTATCTTTTCAGTAAATTGCATTTCTTCATTTTCAATAATAATAAAATATATTCCTGTATTCAAATTTTGAACAGGTAATTGTGTATTTTGTTTGAATATTTCATTTAGAATCACCTCGCGCCCATGTACATCATACATACGAATGTAAAGCGATTTATCGTAGTTTTTTATTTTTATGTGAATGTAATTATTGGTAGGATTCGGGTAAATTTGAAGGTTGAAAATATCGGTTTCGGGATTAGAATTTGATGTGATTGTGTTAGGGTCATTTTCGGAATAAATACTCATCCCTCCTCTGTAATTTCCAAACATAAAATCAGGGTAATTATCCGCATTAATATCTGCCACTGCCACTGTGGAACGTATGCCCTTGTCAATGTTCATAAAGAAGGTATCAATCAGGGTGAAATCTCCATCCAAATTCCCTTCAATATCATCATAATGATAAATCGTACCATTCTGACAACCAATGAATAAGTGATATTCCTCTGTATCTCCAAAAGGTACAAGATGCGGTGTGCTATAGCCCTGCGCCTCGCCCGGAAAACGCACATCTACCCCACCCCACAGCACAGATTGGAGTACCCAATCCGGTGTAGTAGTTGAGCCTGTATTTTCAAAGTAATTGAGGTTGCCGTTTTGTTCGCCGAGTACGATGTCGAGTAAGTCGTCGCGGTTGACATCTATGAGTTGTGGGTGCAGATTGAAGCCGATGCCTTGAAATAATTCTTCTGATAATTGAAATATACCTGATTGATTTTCAAATAGATACAATTTATTCCCTTCTGTACCGCACAACATATCATCATCGCCATCGCCATCAATATCACCGAAAGTCGGGTGAATATTGATGAATTGCAGCGTGTCCATTTCGACGAAATTTTCATCTACTAATTCATAGACGGGCATTGTATCTGCACCAATATTTTCGTATAATTTCAAGGTAGAAAAAACGGGCGTACTCGTTGGGTCAAAATTACCGGAATTGGGCAAAATAATATCCAATAATTCATCTCCATTCCAATCCCAATAGACAGGTGCAGACAACATGCCTGCGTCTATCATCTGATTTTCGAGAAAATCATTTTGTATATATTCAAAAACGGGTGATGTATCTGTTCCGGTATTTTGATAGTATAAATGAACGTTTTGTTGAGTTGTATTGATTTGGGGGTCAAATTTGGTTGCTATCAAATCCCTTAGCCCATCGGCATTCAAATCAACATAAGAAGAAAGTGGTTGTCGGAGTAGATGAATTGCATTTGAATTGGTTGGAAAATCGCCGTACAACTCTGTCACAAAATCCTCATTTGCTGTGCCACCGTTTATCAGGCTAACTAATCCATTTCCCACATCATCCAGCATCAATAAATCTACATCCTCATCGCCGTCTAAATTTAAAGCGGTAAAAGCCGGAACAAGATGAACAGGGTCTTTCTCAATCATCGCTCCCATCACGCAGGGGTCGTTGAGTGTAATAGATGTACTTTTCCGAAATTTGCCCCAACATTCATCCACCAAATTATATATCAAACTATCACATCCATAACCCATTTCTTGCGATTGATTTTGATAATAATACATATACTCGCCCGTCATTCCAAAGTTGAGCACATCAATATCATTATCATTATCTATATCAATAAAAGCGGGTGTATCTGACGCATCTACAAACAGCGATTCACCCATATCGTATTGAATATCATTTTTATACAAATTAAAAATTAATTCATTTTTAGTATTATAATTTCCCAAATAAGCCTGTACGCCTATCCCACCATCATTGGTAAATAAGTCTACAATACCATCACAATTAAAATCAACAAGACGTATCCAACCTTTTTTTTGTGGGAAGTTTTTTTCGTATATTGAATTGTATTTAAAACCCGTATTTGTACGAATAAAGGTGAGTGTTTTTTTGCTTGTATTTTCAAAAACAATGAGGTCTTGCAGATTATCATTATTGAGGTCGGCATTGGCATAGATACCGTCATTTATCCCTCCTGAAAATGGAGAAATGAGCGTGTCATTATGCTCAATAACAGTCACATTAAGTTGTTGTATATCGTCTTGAGCAAATGCTTGAAATGCAATAAGACAGCTTATTATTGTGACAAAAAATCGAATATCGGACGAAAGTGTTGTCATTAGCTTTGGTTTTCTAACAGTAAAAATAATAGTTTTATGTCACAAAACCAATAAAAAAGGGATTTATCAAAAATAGACCGTACAGCCCAAGCCATACGGTCTATTTGTTTCGTATTTTCAACTATCAATTAGTTGCGCGGAAATGCGCCTGCATCTGCACAAGTCGGCGGAGCTACACCGCCCGAACAAGGCTCACATATACTACCGTCACAAGTCAGGATGACTTCCATTTCGCCCATACTACAGGGGTCGCCATCTTCACATGGCTGTGTAGTGGTAGCACCTGCGGTAGCACAATCAAGTACTGTACCCGCACATGGCGTACACACAATCGTATTGTCGCATTCCAGTACCACCTCTACATCATCGGCTGTACAATCATTGCCATCGTCGCAGGGCAAATCAACCGTTGGTTGGGTATCACAATCGCCACAACAGACTATCTTTTGAGCGCAACATGCAGAACCCAAGAAATCCGGATTGTAACAACCATCGGCAGAAAAATCACTGATGTTGTCACCTACAGCCGGAATGGTCGTTGGCGGGTTGGTAGAATCGTAAGACAGAGCCTGTACGAAGTAATCTCCTACTGCCTCGTCTGTGCCGAAATTGCCCGTTGTATTGGCATCCAATATCGCTCCGGTGGTGGGGTCAATGAGGAAGTACATCAACATATCTCCACCACCGGGAACGTAAGTTGCAGATATTTCCTCGTCTTCACAAAGACATTCCAAGAGGACACGCGCCGAGAGAAAGTCATTGGTACAGCCGTCAATCGCCGTCGGGTCATCGCCTACTGCCGGAGGTACATTAGTGGGTGGATCGGCTGAATCATAGACCAAGTGAAGTACCTCGACCACATCTCCTGGCATTGCTCCCGAAATCGTGAGCGGTCCGGGTCCGGGTGTGACTGCGGCTATATTTCCGGCGGCATCCAATTCGAGGAAAAACTCGGTATCGCCTCCCATTGCGCCGCTGTTATTTATGGTAAAATCGCAGGTTTGTGCGAAAGTATTTATGCTGAATAGTGTAGCCACAATCACCATAAGTAATTGACTACACGCTTTTATTATCTTATATTTTTTCATATCTAATCTTTTTTTTCGTTTTAAAAATTGTTAAAAAATCGGATTAGATATTATTTCGACCATACACCGGGTGTGATCGGACATTCTTCTGTTACTTCGGGACAATCAGGCAGGGTAACTTGCGTCACCGTAGTCACACAAGCCGGATTTGCCGGGTCTCTAACTATGATGTCAACTGTAGTTCCTGCCGTAGTTGGTCCTGTGACGGTTGCTTGTATGGGTGAATTCATACCACTGCCGAGTACTACGCCATTCGTCTGGTCATATACTTCATAAGTGGTTGGTGTATCTGATTCATTAAAAGATACGTTGAATACCGCATTATCACCGCTACAAGTTGGTGTACCTGCAATAGCATCTGTAAGACAACAAATTGAAGTACATATAATGTCATAATTAAACACAAAACAACCTCCTGCAATAGAACCGCCTGCCTGCGTTAAATCAATCGTATGGCTGATGCCTGTTTGCTGGTCAGAATCGTCATTACAAGTTCCCCCTGTACCAAAAGAGCAATTGCCACAACCGTCTTCTTCCCAGACTTCTATACCTGACAGGGGTATAGTAGTTGTTCCGGCAGGTATGGTGCCAAATCCAATGTCAACTGTACCCGCACAGTTTTCATTACTTGTCGAAACTGTAGTATTTCCTGAATCATCGACACTAAATTCATAGACTGTACCATTGATATCTATGGCAGCTTCGACAGTACTGGTAACGTCACCGTCACAACCGGAAGCATCAACAGAGGTGAACATAATAGAAACATCGTTGGTACAATCAGTCGGATCGCAAGGCGGAGGGCAGTCAACAGAGTAGTTATAAATATAACATCCCGAAGCAAATGATCCTGTGGGCTGTGTAATATCCACATTAACCGTTCCCAAATTGGCTAAATCAGCATCGTCATTACAGGTAGCTCCTGTGCCATAGACGCAGTCACCACAACCGTCTTCTTCCCAGATATCGACATTGACCGGCACCATAGTAGAGCCATTGGCAGCACCGATAGCTACTGTGGTAGAGTTGCTACAACCATTGACCAAGTCAGCGTCAGAAACAACGTAAGTACCCGGAATAGGATTAGCTCCCAAAACATTGCCATCGGCAGAGTTGGAAGGTGCCAACACGAGTACGGTTCCATTAATAGATATGGTTGGTTCGAGGGTGTTATCAAGCGTGGGATCACCGTCACAGCCCGCTAGTATTTCTACACTCTCAATTGTAATTTCTACATTTGGGGAATCGGCAGTACACTGCCCATAAGTAGTAGAGTAGCCGAAAAGTAGGAGTAAAAATACCCCACAACTTAGTAAGTAAAAAGGATTTTTCATAAAGTTTTAATTATACCAAATATGGTTTTAATCAGTTTAGTTATTATGACAATTCGGGTGTAGGTGATAAGTGATATTCAATAATTTGAAAGTTCCTTAATTCTGATTCAAAATAGATTTTACTTAGGTCAATAGTTATTCAAATTTTGAATTAGACTCCTGACAGTCAATATGTTGAGTTACAGGAGAAATTTTATTTGATAATTAGGGTGTTAACTTGATTATGATTTTCAAGCGACTAATGTAAGGCTTTTTCATCAATAAACAATTTTTTTAATTACTTTTTTATTGAATGTAAGTAATGTGTTTTGATAGAATAATCTCCTACAAAACTCTACTTCACTTTTTCCCTGTCACATTACGCTCTAAAAGTCCTAAATTCTGTATCGCTTTTGCTCTGTTAGGATTCAACTCAAGCGTTTTTTTGTAATATATAATGGCATTTGGTGCATCTCCGAGTAAATGATAAGTTGCCGCCAAATTGAAATGAGCATCTTCATAATTATTGCTCCTTTTGATGGCTTCCTGATAGTAGGGAATAGACTCACTTAGTTTGTTTTGATATTTACTTTTCAGATAGGCTATTTTGTAATATGGAGTTATGGCACCGTCAAAAATACTAAGTGATTTTTCAAGATTCATAATACCTTTATTAATGTATTCTTCTTCCTTTTGTTGTTCGTAAACGACCTTTCCATAATACACATCTCCCAACATGCTATACAGATATGCCGACTTTGTTTCTTTCTTCGTATCTGTCTCTAACAGCGTGATTTTATTTTGCCAATCTCCGGCACGGTCAAAAGATTTGTAAGACAATAAGGCGATATAAAGTACCGCTACTCCGATAGTTATTTTACGCCAATTTGGTCTTTTTTTAATAATAAAAATCAACACGCCAATAAGCAAAATACAATAACCCAAAGAAGGAAAATAAGCCATACGCTCGGCAAAAATACCCGGTGCCGGGGCAATGATATTGAGGTAAGGAAACAGGCAACCCAAATAAAATAAAATTCCAATTCCAATGATATTTCTTTTGTAAAACAGCCACAAACCCAAACCCGCTAAAGCCAAATGAAAAAGTAAGGAAAGTAAAGCACTTGGTCGCGTAATCGGCGAAATCGGAATGGTATTATATCCGTAGTAAGCAACAAGTTTGACAGGAAAAATACTCTTTAAAGAATATCTCGTCAACACCTCTCCGGCAGTTCCCAAACGTTTTGATGTTGTGCCATCTACGTCCAATGGATTTTCGCTATAAGTATATACATTCTTTTCCTGAAACTGCACTCCATCGGAAGAAACTTCCGGCATACGCCCTTGCCCTGGAAGTACCATAGCCATGTAAACAAAATAAAATATAATCGGCAACACAGTAACCACTCCAATCGGCAGGTATTTTTTATCCCACCATTTTTCATTCATATAAATACAAAACAAAGCGATAAGCAAGATAAATGGGATAGCACTAATTTTGGCAAACACGGCAAAACAAAAGGCAGAAAATGCCGCTAGCAAGTATAAATATTTGGACTTTTTGAGGAATTGCATAAAAGCCATGAGCGTCAGTACAGAGAAAAGCAAACTCAATATTTCTTCTCTGTTTTTCAAATTACAAATCACTTCCGTATGAAGTGGATGAACGGCAAAAACCAAGACACCAAGAAATACAAACAGGTGATATTTTTCGGATACTATATTTTTTATGCTAAAGTATATCAATATACAAGTCAGTAGATATAGCAAAAAATTAATCACATGACTTGCTTTCGGAGGCGACGACAAAAATTGATTTTCGAGGGCAAATGTGATGCGCGCCAATGGTCTGAATAAATATTGTCTTTCTCCTTTGTTGATGTAATTTGTGGTCATAATTTCGGGAATACCTGCAACACCTTTTTCCACCATATCCAAACCCGCACACACCAAATTATCATCAATGTTGAAATCATCATTAAAGGTCTGCCCGTAAACGAACAGTAGCAAAACACAAAGAATTACACCATATATCCATTCATTTTTCTTCATTGGTTGTCAGATTAATTTTCTTATTTACATTTGCGTTCAGTTTAACCAAAATTATCGCTCAAAGTTAGTATTTTCAAGTTTGAAATTTATATGAGTCAAAAAAAAATAACGGTTACGAAGTCTTTTCTTCCACCAATGGAGGAATATACGCAGCAAATTGAGTTGATTTGGCAGAATGGTCAATTAACTACATTCGGACCTATGGTGCAGGAGTTGATGCAAAGGCTATGTGAACGCTTTCAGGTCGAAGATATGCTGTTTGTTGGCAATGGTACATTAGCCCTTCAAATCGCGCTTAAAACATTGAATATCAAGGGCGAAGTCATTACTACACCCTTTAGTTATATAGCCACTACTTCCGCTATTGTGTGGGAATCGGCTGTGCCTGTTTTTGCGGATATTGACTCACAAACATTAAATATTGACCCCACAAAAATCGAGGAAAAAATCACTGATAAAACTACCGCAATTTTGGCGACACATGTATTCGGAAATCCTTGCGAAATTGAAAAAATTGAGACAATTGCCAAAAAACATCAATTGAAGGTCATTTATGATGCCGCTCATTGCTTTGATGTGGAATATAAAGGGAAAAGTATCTTTCAATATGGCGATATGTCAACGGCAAGTTTTCACGCGACAAAGGTATTTCACAGTATTGAAGGCGGTGGCGTTTTTTGTTCTGATAAAGCCCAATTTGAAAAAGCACTCGCACACGGCAATTTTGGGCATGACGGACCTTTGAAAATTACAACGCAAGGCATCAATGCTAAAAATTCAGAATTTCATGCGGCAATGGGATTAGTCAACTTGCAATATATTGATGAAATCATTAGCAAGAGAAAGAAATTATCTTTTTTATATGATAATTTATTGAAAAACAATGATTTATACACGCCTCATTTCGCCGAAGGCGTTAAAAAAAATTATACCTACTATCCTATCATTCTCCCCTCTGAAAAGGTTTTATTGGACATTGAACAACAACTCAACCAAGAAAACATCTTTCCTCGTCGGTACTTCTATCCTTCGCTCAATGAATTGCCTTATATCCAACACAAACAAGCTATGCCCATTTCAGAATCCATTACGAAAAGAATACTTTGTTTGCCTTTATATGAAACACTTGAGAAGAGTGATATTGAGAGGATTTGTAAAATCGTGAGAAGCATTGTTTAGTCGTCCAATTTCTTTTTCAAATTCTGCACAAAAGGCATGCTTTTTCCCATCTGAATCACAAGGCGATTCATCCAATTATAAGGAAAAGGTAATGGTCGTACAACATCTACAAATAAGATGATTCTCCTTTTGTCCGAGCGATTCCAAGCCCAATGCAAATGTGTATCGTCAAACAGCAAACTTTTGCCCTCTTCCCAATGTCGTATAGACTCGCCGACCTCTATGCCACACTTTTCCGGTTTAGGTACATAAAGTCCTAAATGGTAGCGTAATACGCCATTATAAGGACCGTAATGTGGTGGAATCTCCCGCCCCGCTTCGAGTATGGAAAACCAAGCCGTTTTGATGATAGGAATCGACTCAATAATGGCAGTTGTTTTGGGGCAAGTCGCACAGTTATTTCCCATTTTTTCGCCATACAAAAACAATACAAAAGTCTTCCAATCCTGCCCTATCCGCACACTGGGGTCATCCGAAATCGACTGCCAATCGGGTATGCTTTGTCGCTGTATCAGGTCATGCAATTCAGCTTGAATAATAGCACACTGCGTCTCTAAATTTTGCACCCAACCTAAGTCGGCAGTTTCATAAAATTCCTTATTTCCATCCACGCTGCGGATTCGATTTTCAAACCAATTTTTGAGCTTGAAAGCAATATTATTTAGCGATGTAACTCTTTCCATTTTTCACAAAGATTTCATTTTTCTGGCAGGTACGCCGATGATATGGCTATTGTCGGGGAAGTCTTTCGTCACTACTGACCCTATGCCCACAAAACAGTTGTTCCCAATGATTACACCCGGTTTAAAATTCGCTCCAATACCGACATAAGTATCTTTCCCAATGGTGGCGGAAGACATACAGGTGTATGCACTCAACATCGAATACGCCCCTATCCGACAGCCATGCCCGATACCGCAATGTGCGTACACAATCACCCCCTCGTCAATGCTCACATCCTCCGAAATGTAAGTCATCGCGAGAATAATCACGCCTTTTTTGCCCAATTTTACCGACTTTCCAAGCATTGCCTGCGAGGAAATATAATTGACGTTTACACCGCCCAAAGCCTCCATTTCCTGCGTCATTTTTCTTCTTTTCAGAGGATCGCCAACAGCAACTATAAATTCGGGAGAAGCCTGTAAATACGCTGTCAATTCTACCTCTGTATTCAAGCATGGATAAGCGTAAAATCCTTCAAAGGATTTGCCCATCAGGTCATAAAACACAATATCTTCAACATCTTTCGATACGGAAGGTAGAATGTCTTTCGCAAAATTCCCGGTACCTACTATTAACACGTTTTAGTCAATTTTTTCTTTAATAATATACTCTGGACGTTCATCCATATTATCAAAAATACGCCAAATATATTCCCCTAAAATTCCCAAAAAAAAGAGATTTAAACCACCCAAAATCAGAATCAAAATCATCAGCGGTGCCCAACCTTTAAAAGGCGTATCGTTCATAAAATAATTATAAACAATCATAATACTGTAAATAACTCCCAGCACAAAAAAAACAAGCCCGATGCTCGACATCCATCGAATCGGCGAGTAACTCGTTCGTAAAAATCCGTCGATGAAATACTTGATTTTGTGTTTTATTTTGTATTGAGATTTCCCTTTTTTTCGCTCCTGCCGATGATAAGGAATGAATTGGGCAGAAAAGCCCATACTCAACAAATCCGCTTGCATAAATCGGTGTCTTCCCGTAAATTTCAACCAATGTGGAATGACTTTTTGGCGCACCAAAGCGCAATCAAATCCGCCCACAGGCACTGTCCGATTATAGTGATTGATGAGTCGATAAAAAAGACGCGACCCTGCACGATCCACCCAACCATCGTCTCTCTCATGTCGATACGCTATGACCATATCGGTTTGTGCATCTCCATGTTTCAGCATTTGCGGAATCAAGTCAATCGGGTCTTGCAAATCTGCCGAAATAATGGCAACCCAATCCGCATCTTTCGCAGCCCGTAGTCCGGCTTTTATAGCGGCTATTTGTCCAAAATTTCGGGTAAAAGAAATCAAGCGTACATCAGCATCCTTTTCTTTGATTTTTTTCAATATCTCCCAAGAATCGTCCTGCGAACCATCATTAACAAATATCAATGTGGTCGTAATATTTTCTAATACTAATGCCCTGATTTGTTGATGCAATTCTTCCAAAGAAGAAGCATTATGATACACAGGAATCACAATCCTTAAACAAATATCGGATGCCGTAGCTAAGTCAGACAAAATATCTTATGTATATATAATGAATTATTAATTATTTCACTTTCCAATCTTGCTTCACTTCTTCTTTTTCGTACATCTCCAATTTCAAAATAGCATTTTTGACAAAGGGAGATTGTCCGAGCAAAAACACTAAAAATTCACTGAAATAAACTAAAAGTTTCGGCATTGGGCGTATAAAATCCACAAACAAAATTACTCTTGTTTCATCAGATTCATTCCAAGCGTCGTGGTGAAAAGTGTCGTCAAAAATCAGGCTTTTACCTTCCTCCCAATGGCGGATTTCACCGTCCAATCGCAAAGCGCATTTTTCTTTTTCTTTGGGTATTTTTAACCCCAAATGATAACGCAAATATCCTTTGAATGGTCCTCTGTGTTCTGCAATATTAACATGCGGTTCTAAGATGGAAAAGAAGGCCGTTTTGATGCGGGGAATTTTTTGTAAAAGCTTGTAAGATTCCGGGCAATGTTCACAATTATGTGGTACTTTTTGCCCATGGAACAGAAAAGCAAAAGACTGCCACTCGCCAAAATTAACTACTTTCAATTGTTCCTCTGATATATCGCAGATGTCCGGTATCGTATTGCGTTTTTCAAGCAACTCCTCCAGTTCTGCCCGCATCAGATGCCACTCGTTTTCCACCTCCGCTACCCAAGCAAATTCCGACGAATCAAAGAATTTTTTGTTAGGAACGAATAGCGCAATAGTTCGTTCAAAAGAACGAATCATGAATTGTCCAATGACATACAATACCCGATAGAGTTTACTATTTTCAGGAATTATTTTTCCCATTAAAATTGATGTTCAAATATTACAACACAATATAATTTTTTGATTTTTAGGGTAAAAAAAATGTTAGTTCAATAATACAGTATGCCTTTGCAATTTTTCTACTCCAATTCAATCAACACCTGCCCTTTATCCACTGCGTCCCCCTCTCCTACTTTGATGTGCTTAATCGTACCCTTTCCGGGTGATTTAATGGCATTTTCCATTTTCATGGCTTCCAGTATCAGCAAAATATCTCCTTTATCAACCTCCTCTCCTGCCCCAACCGGAATTTTTAAAACCAAACCCGGCATAGGTGCTTTTATATTATCTATTTTTTGGGTATTTAAATTACTAAAACCTAATTGTTTGAGCAATCTATCGAAGCGGTCTTCGGCTTGAATGGTATAAGTATTATTATTGACTTTTATGGTCAGTGTTTTGGCTGCGGCATCGGATTCGACCAGCTCTGCATTATAGGATTTGTCATTCAAAATAATGTGAAAACGACCTTGTTCGTATTCTTCAATATCGTGCCGGAGGTCTTGTTCTCCCAATTCAAATTCGTAAGTATCGTTGATATAAAATTTGTACATAAAAATAGTCAACGATTAATGATTAATGATTAATGATTAATTTTAGCTACACGACAATATTACTCGCGTTAGTAATTAACCGTTATATCATTAACCATTAATCATTATTAAATAATTTGGTTAAAAAATATAATTCAAAGATAGTATATAGTGTGTAAACGAGGAAAAAAGGCAGGACAAATAAGTGGCTGGCAGGTTGAAATTGTTTGTAGTAGTAGAGGACAAACACGACCGAACTGATGATTTTGAGGAAGTTGAAAAAGATACCTAAGCGGAAATTAAGAAAGGGATTGTTGCGCTGTTTGCCGAGCCAAGCCATACCGTAAATCAGGATACAAAGAAAGATGAAAAAACCCCAACTGTACCATGTAAAATCCTGATATTGAGCCACTTGGGGGATGTACTGAAACCCAAATAATAATGCTCCGACGAGCAGTGAAAAGATAGTAAGTTGTGTAAAAAAAATGCTTGGCTGCATACTATGTGTTGAAGTGTTGTTGTGTTGTTGTGTTGAAGTTTGTAACTATGAAGCCATAAAATCATTATTTTTGGTCAGCCATCAATTGGCGAATGACCAGAAAAAGGGCTAAAAAAACGCCCAATAATGCAAAAGCAGCCGTCAGGTAAGGCTGCGAAGTTTCAAAATAATTGTCCAATTTTTTACCGGCAAAGACAAACAAAAAAATGGTGACAGCCATCTGAAATGCCATACCTGTATATTTCATAAACCGAAACTGATTATTCTTCGGTGGCTTCTTCTTCGACGGTGGTGACGGTTTCGACATAATTGGTATCTTGCTGAATAATTTCACAGGCTCCGTTAAAGTTTGCACCCGGATCTATATCAAGGCTGCCTGTGGTAATTTTGCCGTTTAAGGAGGCTGTTTTTCCAAGTTTCAATTTTTGTTCAGCCCTCACATTACCCTCTACCTGCCCTTCTATGACAGCATCTTGGCATCTAATCTCGCCTTCCACATAGCCATTCGCCCCAATCACCAATTTGGCTTGGCAGTGAACATTCCCCCTTACCGTTCCGTCAATACGAATGTCATTTTGAGATGTAATATGACCATCAATGACAGTGCCTTGCACCAGATTATTCCGGGCATGGTTTGAGCCGCCGACTAAGCTAATTCCGTTTTTATTGTCTTTATTGCCAAACATCTGCGATGTGGTTTTTAGTTGAACAGTTGAGTAGGTAATCAGGTATTTATAAAACAAATTAACACAAAAAACAATTCGTAATTTTGTAAAAATTAAACTTCATACAACATTCAATTATTACTCATTTTTTAATCTAAAACTTGTTTTTTGTCGAAAAATACAAATAATTATTTTTTATAAAATGTATAAAATAATTTTTTAAAATAAATTAAATTATACATTTTAATTTTATTAAAATAATAAAACAACCTGATTCACCAATCAACTAATTACCTGATTCACTAAATCAAAAATCAATATAATCACTTGGGTCAACGGGTTTACCGTTTTGCCAAAGTTCAAAATGCAGGTGAGGTCCGTCGGACATTTCGCCTGTATTACCGATAACGGCAATCGCCTCTCCCGCACTGACAAAACTACCAACTTTTTTCAACAATACCGAATTATGTTTGTAAAAAGAAATCAGGTTGTGTTTGTGCTGAACGGCAATCACATTTCCGGTGTCCATCGTTTCTTCCGAAGAAATGACCGTACCGCTCAAAACACTCTGCACAGGTGTATTGCGCGGTGCAGAAAGGTCGATACCATAATGCTTTTTATCCGGTCTGAACCTGTCGGTCACGCGTGCGCCCATCAGCGGTGGCGAAATGTACTGTTGCGCCATACCGTTGTGATTGGTGGACACCAATATTCTTTTGACCGGCTTGGTATTCGTATTATCCGTTTTGTTCGTATTATCGTACTTGGCACGCAGGGCAAGGTCTTCGGCTATCGGCTCAATTTTTTCTGTCTCTGCCTCTTCACTTGTCGCAACATATTCACCTGGACCCGATTCGTAATCTCCACTTAACCAACGCTCTCTGGATTCTATAATCGCATTTTGAGCTTCCACTATCTGCCCAAGTGTATCTATTTTTGATTGTAACGCAACTATCTCTTTTGGGTTAATATAATCACCGGGCAGCGTGCGTCGAAGTGGCGTAAATGCTAATAACAACCACCCCACAGACAGCGCACCCAAGAGCAAAGCACCGATAGCAATGTACCCATTGAGGCGCGTAAGCCGATACGAGGTGACTTCCTCAAAAGTATCGTCATTCATCACTACAAGACGGTATTTGTCTTGCAGATTATTGGTCGAAGAATGTAGGTCGTCTGACATTTTGTTAGCTAATGGTTAAGGAAATGGAATCGGACAATATTTTGCCCACACTAACGTACTTGTTATCAGTTTATCTGTTAATTGGTGAATCTGTTAAACAGGTAATTAGTTGAGCAGGTAATTGGTTGAATGGATAACTGGATTATAATATGCTGATTATCAATTTACCCGATTAACTGTTCAACCAATTCACTGATTCACCAATTCACCGTTTTACAAAAGTAAAGCTAATTTTAACAATTTTCGGAATATTCGGACATATATTTTACTTAAAATTAATGTTAGAATAAAAAATAGGAACACAGATAAAGCGGATTGAACAGATAACACAGATTTTTTTTCGATATATTAGTCCACTTTTGTATTAACATTTTAATTTTATTAAAAATTATTTATTAATATTTTTTAAATAATAATAAATTTCAATATAAAACTCAAACATAATGTGCAAACCTTCCCTGATATTTCTTTTTGCTTCCTTGTTTTTTATAGTCGGATGCTATCATAGAGAAAGTGATGACACACTTGATGCTTACATGCAAATTGTGAATAAAATGAAGGCTAATAATTCAAGCCTTGATGATAATATTCACTCTAAAATAGCTTCGATGAAAGATAGGTTTAAAAGAAAACCGGATTTTATACCGCTACATAAAGCTGCAAAAGATATATTCGATGCTATCAAGGAATTTAATGCCTATCTTGATGATGTGAACAAACGCTTTTATACATTGGCAGGAAGCGGAGTGCGAGAATCTTCATACAATTATTTTTATGATGTAGAAAAAAACAAATTAAGAAATAAAAAACTTGTAAATGACTTTTTTATAAATGGTTATCAAGACAAATATGGTCATCGGGTAGCTCCCGAAGGTGTAAAAATCAATAATAAAATAACCGAAACAAGAGATAAAGTTATTGCAATTTTAAATCATCATTCAAATAATAAAAATTTTCGTATTAAAGATGATGAATTAGAAGACCTCTTCTCTAAATGGTTGCTAAATAATCATAATATATCTGAATCTCAAAATAGTAGCTGGGAGGAAAATACATTTAAAAATCAATCGGTGGCAGCCACTTATGTCACTTTGATAATGCTTAAAAATGATGCCCTTTTATCAGCGCAAATGATGGCATATTATCTATCCGCTAAAGCTAGTGGCACAATCATAAAGTCCAGCGAATTGGCTGTTGTAATTTCTCCTAAGAAAAGTCAAGTCATCAAAGGTGAACCGTTTGAAACTGAGATTTTTCTGGCTCAGACATCATTCCACACCGTAGTCACAGTCAAAGTCAATGGAAAAGAAGTGGAAGTCGAAAAAGGCATAGCCACCTACAAAGTACCTTCTGCAAAATGTGGCGAACACACTTATGTTGCCGAAATCACCGTCAAGAATCCGTACAATAACAGAATTGAAACCTACAAAGAAACCTTCAAATACGAAGTCGGCAAGCGTTGTTATTAACTCATTATCAATACATTAAACTCAAAACTATGAATCTACAATCTTTGATATTTTTTCTTGCTCTATCTATTTTAATCATTGGATGCGACTTTGGCATGGACAAAGTATACTCCGAAATGGCAGAAGTCATTGAAGCGAATAATTCAACCTTAGAAACGAGTATTGAAAGTAAGATAAGCGCAATGGAGGATATGGTAAAAAGAAAACCGGACTATAAACCTACCGTTCCGGCAGCAAAGGAAATTCAAAGTATCACATTAGATTTTATTGAATTTCTTAATAAGGTAAACGGTCATTTTGACAATAAAGAATTTCGTAAAATAGACGGCAATCAAATCAAGGAAAAAAGTATCATTACAAAGCAAAAAGTCATAGAGACCTTGAACACTTTGGCAGATAATAGAACTTTGGGAATCAAAAAAGATGAAATAGAAGCACTTAGCGTCAAACACATCTTCCTTAATAGAAATCTACCGCAGATCAATGGTAAAAATTGGAAGGACTACAATTTTCGGAGGCAATCCGTTGAAGCCAATAAGAATGCCCTATCAAAACTCGAAAATGATGCACTCATGGCAGCGAAGCAGTCTATTGATTATCTTGCAAGTAAAATTGGTGCTACGGCAACAATTTTTGAAAAATTCGTCGTTGTAAATTCTCCAGAGAAAAGCCATATCATAAAAGGTGAAACTTATGAATCTCATATTTTTTTAAGTGCAGCATCAAGTCAAGCTAAAGTTACAGTCAAAGTCGATGGAAAAGAACTCGAAGTTGAACGAGGCGTAGCCACCTTCAAAACGCGCCCGACAAAATACGGTGAACACAAATACGAAGCCGAAATCACCGTTACTAATCCATACAACAACAAAACAGAAACCTACAAAGAAACCTTCAAATACGAAGTCGGCGAGCGTTGTTACTGATGATTCACTTTACTTTAAAACACTTTTTTCGTCATACATTTCTATGTTAGTGCGATGTGAATTGTACTATGTGCGGATTTGTTCGTATTTTTGTAAAAATGTACGTAACATGAAATTAATTGGTCAATATCAAGAAGAATTAAATCAAGCCTGTATTCATTTTCGGGTCAATGAATTATATGCCTTCGGCTCAATATTGACAGAAAAATTTAATGATAGCAGCGATATAGATTTATTGGTCTCTATTGACTCAACCGACCCTGTCGAATATGCCGAGCGTTATTTCGATTTAAAATTTGAATTAGAACGAATTTTTAATCGAAAAATTGATTTGGTAGAAGAAAAAGCCATTAAAAATGAAATATTTAAAGCTAAATTGAACCATACAAAAACCTTAGTTTATACAAGAAAGAATCAAGGTTTGGCTCGATGAATTTTAAATGATAAAAACAAAGATGACGATTGACAAACAACAAATCATACAAGCCTTAGAAAAGGTCAACGACCCGAAAACAGGTAAAGATTTAATTGCCATGCGAATGGTCGAAAACCTACAAGTCGAAGGCGATAATATCAGCTTTACTGTCGTATTGCCACAGGTGGATACTGCTACCAAATCTCAGGTCAATTTTGCCTGTATTGCTGCCGTCAACGAGGTCTATCCGCAGGCAAATGTACACGTACACCTCAGCATGAAAAGTGCTTTTGCCGAAGCTGGAAAAGCGGAAAAAGTATTGCCGCAGGTCAAAAATATCATCGCCGTAGCATCGGGCAAAGGCGGTGTCGGCAAGTCCACTGTCTCGGTCAATCTCGCGCTTGCCTTGCAACAATCGGGCTTAAAAGTCGGTTTAGTAGATGCGGATGTTTACGGACCTTCCGTACCTACCATGTTGGGTTTACAGGGGCAACGTCCGAAAGTACAGGAAGTCTATGGAAAACACAAAATCGTACCATTAGAGGCTTACGGTTTGCCCGTCATGTCCATTGGTTTTATCATCGAACCCGAACAGGCGATAGTCTTGCGCGGACCGCGTTTGGGCGGTATTATCAAGCAATTTTTCAATGATTGTTTGTGGCCCGAATTAGATGTTTTGGTCGTAGATTTGCCCCCCGGCACAGGCGATGTGCAACTAACGATGGTACAAACCGTTCCGGTAACGGGCGTAGTCATGGTCACTACTCCCCAAGAAGTTGCCGTAGCCGATGCGATTAAGGCAATGAACATGTTTTTGTTGCCCAATGTCAATGTTCCGATACTTGGTGTGGTTGAAAATATGTCGTGGTTTACACCGGAAGAACTGCCCGAAAATAAATATTATCTATTCGGACAAGGCGGCGGAAAACGCTTGGCACAAAAAGCCAATACCGTCCTTTTAGGGCAAATCCCCATCGTACAAAACATCCGCGAATCGGGCGATGCCGGACATCCCGTTGTGCTGAAACAAACGCCTGACGGTAAGGCATTTAAAACGACTGCGGAGAACCTTTTACGACAAATCGCGATTAGAAATGAACAGATAGTACCAACTGAAATAGTGAAGATTACGACTTAAATAAGTTCAAGAGCAAGTGTCAAGTACAAGTTCAAATTAAGATTATTTGATATGGAATTAAAATTAGAACTCAGTTACGAACAGTTATTATCTTTCGTTCATCAATTACCTTTGAATCAAAAAAAGGAGTTGGTGAAGGAAGTTCAAAAGAACTTAGGTTCATTCAATGAGAGAGATAAGATGAGAGAATTACTGCTGAACGGACCAACTTGGACTGATGAGCAATGTCAGGAAGTTCTTGAGGCAAGAAAACATTTAAATGAATTTAGAACAAATGATATAATTTAATGACTGCACGAATCGACATATCAAAAAAATCTATTGATGATAAACGCCTGTTTACCGTAGAGGAATACTATAAAATGGGTAAAGCAGGTATTTTTGACAGTGAACGTGTGGAGTTAATCAATGGAATAATTTATTATATGAGTCCGATTAGAAGCCCACACAACGGATGTGTAGCATTTATAAATGAGGAGTTATTGGAATTTAAAAAAATTGCTACTATATTTTGTCAAGGACCTGTACGGTTTGCCGACAATTCTGAACCCGAACCCGATTTTACAATTGCTCATTTCAGAAAAGATAAATATAAATCCTCGCATCCGACGCCTAAAGATGTCTATTTGCTAATCGAAGTAGCCGACTCATCCCTCAAAAAAGACAGACGCTTGAAAGTTCCTTTTTATGCTTCCGGCGGCATCAATGAGTACTGGGTTGTTAATATTCCCGACCAACAAATAGAAATATTCCGACATCCGAAAAAGAATGATTATCAAGAAAAAATAATTGTAAAAAAAGGTGAATCAGCTACTTGCGAAACCATTGGTTTCACACTTTCCGTAGATGATTTATTTGAATATTTATGAAATTAATTGACTTAAGACCGTTAAAATTCAAAATTAATTGACTACACGAATCAACATATCAAAAAAATCTATTGATGATAAACGCCTGTTTACCGTAGAGGAATACTACAAAATGGGTAAAGCAGGTATTTTTGACAGTGAACGTGTGGAGTTAATCAATGGAATAATTTATTATATCAGTCCGATAGGTAGTCCACACAGAGGTTGCGTTGCTCATCTTTATGAAGAACTTTTATTGCAATTTCGAGGTCAATTCACAATTGCTGCACAAGACCCTATGCGATGCTCGGATAACTCGGAACCTGAACTCGACATAGCTGTTTTGGATTTCAGAAAAGACCGATACAAAACCCAACATCCGACACCTAAAAATGTCCATTTACTCATTGAAGTAGCAGATGCCACATTGGAACGGGACAGAACATTTAAAAAGACTTCTTATGCCCAAGAGGGTATTCCCGAATACTGGATTGCGAATATCCCCGATAAACAAATAGAAATATTCCGACATCCGAAAAACGATGATTATCAGGAAAAAATAATTGTAAAAAAAAGTGAATCAGCTACTTGCGAAACGATTGGTTTCACACTTCCCGTAGATGATTTATTTGAATATTTATAACTGAATTTTTGCAAAATAATTATTTAAATATTAATAATATTTTTATTTTAAAATAATTATAAATTTTAAAATTATTAATCAGCATTTTATAAATAATTTAAAATTAAAATATAAAATTTGAGTTATAAAAAATAATAATGAATGAATTTTAAATGAGAATATTAATGTGATAATGCTTAACTGTATTAATGTAGCAATATTTACTTCACTAATTCATTACACATTAAAATATTCATTCATTCAAAATTCACTCATTCACTCATTATATCTTTATGAATAAAACAGAACTAATAAAAAAAGTAAACCTTGCCCTCGACACTGTCCGCCCACACTTAGAAGCTGACGGCGGCAATGTCGAAATCGTTGATATTACCAACGATATGAAGGTGCAGGTACGTTGGCTCGGCACTTGCGAAAGTTGTAATATGAGCGTGATGACCATGCGTGCAGGACTTGAACAAGCCATCAAAAATCACGTACCTGAAATCTTAGGTGTAGAAGCGGTCAATGGTGTAACCGTAGCGTAATGAATTGATTATGTAGTTGAATTTTTATTCATTCATTCAAAATTCACTCATTCACTCATTGAAAAAATTACTCATTGAATCGCAACGATATTTACAACCAAATCCGCCAAAAAAACTCCTATCTCTGCGTCGGACTTGATACGGACATCAACCGCATTCCCAAGCATCTCCTCAAATACGATGACCCCGTTTTTGAGTTCAACCGACAAATCATTGACGCCACCAAAGACCTCTGCGTAGCCTACAAACCCAATATCGCCTTTTACGAAGCGCGGGGTGCAGAGGGTTGGCGCAGCTTGGAAAAAACCATTGAGTATATACCTTCCGAACACTTCACGATAGCCGATGCTAAACGCGGTGACATCGGCAATACTTCCCGTCTATATGCACAAGCTTTCTTTGAAAATATGAATTTTGATGCGGTGACAGTCGCGCCATATATGGGTGAAGATTCTGTCAAACCCTTCCTCGAATTTAAAGATAAATGGGTGATTTTATTAGGATTAACTTCCAATAAAGGTAGCCAAGATTTTCAATTGACCAAGCAAGAAAACGGTCAAGCACTCTACGAAAAAGTCATGCGCCGCGCCATGGAGTGGGGCAATCCCGAACAATTGATGTTTGTCATTGGAGCTACACATCCGCAAAAATTTGAGGAAATCCGCCGCATCGCGCCCGAACATTTCTTGCTCGTACCCGGCGTAGGCGCACAAGGTGGTGATTTAGAAGCCTTGTCAAAATATGGGCAGAATGATTTGGTGGGTTTATTGGTCAATTCATCGCGAGGTATCATCTATGCCGATGACGGACAAGATTTTGCGAAAAAAGTCCGACAGAAAGCCCTTGATTTGCAAGAGCAAATGAGTGAGATTTTGACCGTAGCGTAATGTCTCTGGCTTGCGTTCTTGCGTACTACATGTACACTCAAAACATACAGTAAAGTAGAGGCATTACGCTAAGGTCGAAATATCAATACCTTCCTCCTCAATCCACAAATTATTTTCCTTCAAATGCACTAACAACTGCAAAGCATCTTCCGTAAAAAACGACTCATCAATATCAGTTTTCCACTCGGATTTAGCGGGTAAAAATTTCGGAGTTTTCGGAACTATCAATTGAATTTCAGAAAAATAATCACGTTTAATACGTTGGTAAATTTCCATACCTTTATTGTCCCAATCACAGAGGTAATACATTGGAATTTGAGGAGTGGGAACGTAGGCGAGTTTGGCGGTATTTGCACCGCCGGCATACCACAACTCCATAGCTGTCAATCTTGGTTTGCGTAGCAAATTATCATTCTCACAGAGCATAATCGCTTTAGGAGTTTTTGATTGACAATGTAATACGTATAAAAACTGTTGGTCATGGTAGCTTTGGTGTAGAGTTTCTACATCCAATATTTTCAAAATAATTTTGTGAAGTTTAGAACCCTTTTTGAAGTATTTTGAATTATCAAAATAATGTGATGAAACTTCTTTCAGAGAATATGTACAGTCAAGAATTATATCTATTTCCTGTTCAATTATTAATAATCTTTCAAGTTCGTATTCTTTAAAATTACTGGACACAAAATCATGTTGAATGAGTAATTTTTGGATGCGTTCAAATTTTTTGAGATGTTTTCTTTCATAAAATTCATCGAATAAATCGGTCTTCACTAATGACTTTCCTTCTTCCCGAATACGCTCCATTTCAAGCTGTCGTTTGATGTATGGATACTTCAAAATGTCGCCCGAAGCCGTGCCTTCGGTATAGATTTGATGTAGTTGTTGTAAGGCTTTCCAATTCATGTTTTGTGATTGGTTGATTGCGGAGAAATGAAAGGTAGGTAGAGATATAAAAAAAGGGATAGTTTCCTACCCCGGGTGACTCCTACTTGCTTCACCCGAAGGCATATCCGTCCACTAGGGAGTTTCACAGTCAGTTACAAATATAAAAAAAAACATTGATAATCACAATTCTCTTTGCGGATAAAAAATAGACAATTTGGTAATGTCTTTTTATCAAACTTGTGCAATTCAAAATAGTTGTCAAATATATAGTTTCTATCTACCTTCGTAACTCATACTTTTGAAAGGTAAGTAAATAGAAACCAAAATAGATTACCCATGTATTTAATGTACGTTGATGAAAGTGGCGACACAGGACACAATAATTCTCAAGCTCAATATTTCGTATTATCAGGAATCGTCTTGCATGAGGATAGTTGGCTAAATATGTTGAGTGATTTGGTTGACTTCAGACGTTATTTGCGGAGGAGATATGGTTTAGGAATGAGGGAGGAGATTCATGCGGCTGAATGGCTCAACAGAAATCCAAACCTAAGAGCAAAAATTCCAAAATACGATAGACTCGACATCTTGAAAAAGTGCTTAAAGTGGCTGAATCAGCGAGACGACATCAGTATTTATTCAGTAAGATGTGATAAACACGCAAATTTAAATAAAGATATTTTCACATATACTTGGAGTGTTTTTATTCAAGAATTTGAAGATGCGATAGTTTCCGGTAATTTTCAGGGTAATCATATTAATGAAAAGGGCATTGTGATAAGTGACAATACACAGGGACAGAAATTAGCAAATCTATTGAGAGAAATGAGACAACATAACTTCATTCCTGATATGAAAGCGTCTTATAATATTAGTGCTGTGATTGAAGACCCTATTATGAGAGATTCAAGTGATAGTTATTTTCATCAAATGGTTGATATTGTTGCTTTTTTTGCGCGGATGTATTACGAACCGAATAGATATACACGAAGGAAAGGAGCAAGAACTTACTACAACTTTTTAGGAGCTGTTATTAATTCGGATATTCTAAGAAAGACAAATACGAAACCAATGGTAGAGATAAAAAAAGGGATAGTCTCCTATCCCGGGTGACTCCTACTTGCTTCACCCGAAGGCATATCCGTCCACTAGGGAGTTTCACAGTCAGTTACAAATATAAAAAAAAACATTGATAATCACAATTCTTTGCGGATAAAAAATAGAAAATTTATCGCCTTCATTTCTTTTCCCCGTTTACCGCCACATTCGCCGCTTCCACATGCTTTTCTAAATCCACTCGTTTAAATTTATTCTTGAAAAAACTCATCGCTTTATAGTTGAGGTCTTTCTCCTCTTTACCACGCACCAACATGTGCAAATACCATTCATCATCGGTATATGAGCCAAAGGGTTTTGGGGTCATTGTGAGGAGTTGGTAATTGAATTGGCGGGCGATTTCAGGGAAAATATTGAAATTCGTATCATCAATATTCGATAGCTCTTCGATGATAATAAAACGGATGCCTTTACGGTCTTTATCATTGCGCTGAACTATCGAAAGTCGCCCGATACACAGGAGCGCGAGCGCAGTGTAAGACTGCCCGCCACTACCCGAATTGGTCTTGCCTTCGTCGTCCTCCATTTTGATGCTGAGATTGAAATAAAACTTAGGATTCAGCAAGTCATCCGGCGTACAATTGACCGCGCTATAGAACTGACGTGCAATGTTTTGTATCAAATTGTCGGGGGTGTTTTCTTCGTCGGGCAGGTCCTGCATCGGGGTGAATAAATTTGCGCCGTATTGATGGATTTGCGCTTTATTTTTCATCTTCTGAATCCAATCAATATTGATGTCTTGGCGTGGGTTAAATTCGATTTTGAAGCGGTAATTATTACTCACTTTTCGCGACCTGAAAAAGTGATTGAGGCGGGTAATCGTGAGGTCACATTCGCGGTATTGCTTCTCCACCTGACCAAACACTTGACCTAAAATCGTTATTTGTAAATCGCCAAATTCCTTTCGTGCATTATTCAATCTTTCGAGTTCGAGCGTCAATCCTTCCAAACCCACTTTTCCACACAAAATATTGAGCAAAGTCTTAAAATTATAATTCGATTTGCCGCCGGAATAGAGTTCGGGATGTCGTTTTTCGGGCTTACTTTCCTCGTATCGGTCTGCCGTCCGTGTGAAAGAACTGCGGTAATTTTCGCCCCAATATCGCGCCTTATCGCCCAATTCTTTAATCTGAACTTCGTCGAGGTCGGAGCTTTTCATCAGGTTATCAAATTGTTGTTCGGTTTCGTGGTGGAGTTGGTGTTTTGCCTTTTCAAATAGGATTTCTGTGTCTTCTTTTTTCTTTTTCAGGTCAGGATTTCGTTCATTCGCATAGTCAAAACTATTTTTTTGTTTGTCATAAATGCGCTCATAATGAATCGTTTGTTGCTTGAGTTCTTCGAGTATGCCAAGATTTCCACTGCGCTCATTTTTGAGATTTTCTAAGGGCTGATTTTTGACACTTGGTACATCATATTCCACTTCTTCAAGGTCGTTTCTTAGCCTCGAAATGTTCAAATTTGTTGCGGTCAGCACCTCGTTATTTTGTCGCAATTCTTCCGTAAATGACCGCCGTTGTCCCACCAAATCATCAATGCGTTGGTCGAGTGCGTCGGTTTCATCTTCCAATTTTTCCAAGTCATCAAAAGCCGAAAAATGCTCTTTGATAAACGCCACATTATCGCGTTTGAGCAAAGGATTATTCGTAAATTTTTCTATCGTTTTTCGATTTTTATAAATGTCGGTGAGTTCGGCATTCAAGCCGATATTTTGAAGGCTATTATACAATTCGCGACTGTCTCTCAACTCTTTACGCAAATCGCCAAGTTGTTCTTCTATCTCCGTTTTGCCGCGTTTAATGGCTTGTTTTAATTTTTTCTCATCATCAAAAATTTGCTTTTTAATGTATGGAACAAAAGTTTTCAAATCGCCGAGTACCAACCACACACCTTCTTTTTCTTCTTCAAAATTATTTAATAATTTATCCGGTTTCAAGGTAAATTTCGCACCTGTATTTGGGGCAATTTTTTTAATATAAACATCTTTAAAATTCATTAAAACCGTCTCTTGTGCGAGCGTAAGCGGCGATTTTTGTTTTAATGCCCAATTGAACAAGGAATCGGGATTATTACCTTCATAAAGATTTAATAATTCCTCCAAATCCTTGATTTCTTTTTGAATTTCCTGATTGCGATTCGTGTAAAATTCTTGTGCGACCTCGAAGTCATCCGCCCATTTAGAAGTCTCAAAATCAGCGTATTGTGCAATATTTTTTAGGCGTTTTAATTTTTTAAATTTATCGTCTAATTCCTCTTGTTGTTCAAATTGTTCGTTGATTTCGTCGTAAGTTTTAAAATCCTCAATTAGCGGTTGCAACATGATCATCCGACGAATAAAAGACCTGTTTTTTTCCAATTTTTCCTTCAATACGCGGATATTTTCATCCGTTGCATCTGACTGTTGTTGCTCCAATTGACTGCGAATTTCATTTCCAATTTCCTTTTGTTCCACTAACTTTTTGTAATAATCTACTTGGTAATTGGCAAGTTCTTTTTGTGCGCGGGTGTATTCGTCGAAAGCGGTATTAAGGCGTGTTTGGTTGGTATCAAAAGCATCACGCGCTTCCAAAAATCGCTTGGAACAATAGAGCGCGTTTTGGACTAAATATTCAGTATTTATCGACTCAAATTTGTCGTGTTTTTCCTTCAGTTCGCTTAGATATTTTTGTTTTTCCTCCAATGCGCGAATCTCATTACTCGCATTTTTATAATCTCGAATCGAATCACTCAATTTGGATTTTTGACGCTCAAATTCAAGGCGAATATTCTCATTATCTTCAAATAAAAAGTTCTGTAAACTCTTCGATTTTTTGATGTCCAAAGTCTTGGCGCGAGAGAAAGATTGCAAGACCTTCGCATAGGATTTGAGGTTAGATTCATTGGTGAGGTCGATAGGTATAATTTGGTTTTTATATAATAAATCGTAATAATCTTTTATAGCTTCTTTTTGGTAAAAATTCTTAATATAAATATCGTAAGTTTCCTCCAAATGTCGCCCCAATTCCTTTAAGTCCATTATCCGATTATCAGCTTTCACAAAATCGCGATAACTCAATGGCTTACTAAATCCACGCAGTGGGCTTCTACGCTGAAAATCAGCACTTTGTTGGATAATAAACGGACGCACAGGCAGCCGCGAGGTTGTCGGAATCAGTACGCCCATGACGATAAATTGCCCCTTCGATTTTTCGATATTCAGAAAGGCATAAGCGTGTTCTATCCAAGCCCTTTCCAATGGAATTGTCTCGATTTTTCTATCGCCCATACCGTCCGTTCCGGGCTTCCACTCGTCGCGCATCGGCACAAAAATCAACTGCAATAAATCCGCAATGACCGACTTACCGAGACCATTATTTCCCGTAAAATCTGTCCGCAAATGATGCAGCAAAAAGTCCGCATTATTGTGATTGCGAACACCTACTGTGGAGAGTGAATATATTTTTGGATAATCCAGCATTAATGAGTGAATTTTGAATGAGTGAATGTGTGAGACAAGAGACTTGAGACGAGAGAGGTGAGATGCATTTCTCTCGTCTCTTGTCTCAAGTCTCACATCTCTTGTCTAAAACAACTCAAAAGTAGCATCCAAGTCGTCCACATTTTCAATCACATCCGCGTACAGGCGACTGATGCGTTCAATAGCCGGCAAAATCTCAAAATGCACCTCTTCTGCGTCCATAATATTGACCCAACCAAGCCGTTCAAAAACCCTTAAAATCTTCAAGACTTTCGCTTTGACTTGGCTTTCTTCGCCTACGCTGTAATTTTTTTTATGCTTGCCATAAAGTAGGCGCAACCAATCGTGTTTGTGTTCGCTTTCTTTGAAAATATGCTCCATATCCGTCCACTTCAATTGCTTTTCTTCAAAGAATTTTTCCTTGTACAAATTGAGCAATAAAATAGCGAATAAAATCTTGTCATTTTCGAGTTCTTTATAGCGATTTTCCTTGCTGAGTTTGCCGCGTGTGCCTTCGTAGAAATCGAGGTAGTAAAAAACGTTTCTATCGCTTGTATCTCTGACCAAATTTAGCTTAAAAAAATCGTCATAATAATCCTTCAAACCTCTATCATAAAACTCTTCTAAAAATACGAATAATTTTTGGTCACTCCCGTAGCCTTGTATGTGTCTGCCTTGCTTGAGTGCAAAGTCTGTATCCGCAAAATGTTTCTTCGCCAATTCAGATGTTAAGAATCCGTATTGTGTATAGTCATTTTCCATAATGTGACGTTTTTATTTCTTGTTTTTTGGTGTTCTTGTTCGAGTTCGATGCGCTTGGTGTCCGAATTATTACAGCTTTCAATGATACCAAAACAAACCTTAATCGGTACTTCAAGATTACCTTCCGATTGCGCGATTTTATCAAACCATTCAGTATAATTTATCTCCTCTCCTTTGGCAATACCTTGCTCCATTTTATCCAACCATTTTGCTGTTTGTTCCTGATTTTTAAGCATTTGTAGGTTTTTTTGTCGCTCGCGTTCGAGGTGTTCGGGGTCTTGTGGCGGGATTTCGGGTGTGGCATCGTTTTGTATTTTAAAATCAATCAAAGGAACAGCCAAAAACTTAGTCGGAAGCGTGAGCAATTGTCGAATTGGAATTTGTTCATCTACTATGATTTGTCCTTGCTCATGTTTTGAAGTTTTTAACATATATGACAAAAGTTTTTCTATATTAACTTTGAATTGCTGTTTGTATTTTAGTGTGTCAATGAGGTTGCGAAGACGTTTGGATGCGAGTTGTATTTTTTCATTGATGGAGATGATTCTGCGGTCAATATTATCAAAAAAATTCTCGAAAGCACGTTGAATCATGTCGTACTTTTCAAAGGATTCGGGCGTTTCTGAAAATTTATCTTTTACAGATTGTATTTTCTGTAATGTTTCGTTCTTAAAATTAATGGTATTGAGCAATCCAACGGTCTGTTTTTTGAGCGTTTCAAATACATCAATAAAATCCTGAATCAAGCCCTTCGGATTGTCCACATCGGGCTTCAAAAGTTGGCGCAATTCATTGGTTTTATCCGATACATTTTTTTGTAATATTTCTATATGAGAAAGAATTTCATTTTTGGCAGAATTGAAGTTGACTTCGTGCCAATATTCGAGACTTTCGATGGTTTCGAGGTCTTCATCGGTGAGTTTTAGCGTGCGTCTGAAAGTGTGTATGAGCGCGAGTCGCTTGATTTGAGGTTGGAGTTGTTCGATGACGAGTTTGCACAGATTTTCCGCAAAAATAGTGAGGTGAATACGATATTCATTTTTAAATGGAATGGTGCGATAATAGTAATTACTAATTTTTCGAGACAATAATTCCTTCTGAATTGATTTGGGATTTTCCAATAAAACCAATACATCATCCAACGTATCATCAAAATCGCGCTTGGTAAATTCGTGCGGAATATCACCGTCCAATATTTTCTGATACAACCAAACCACCAATAACAAAGACTCCTGATTTTGCGGTAAAATCTCGGTATAACTTTGTGCTACGGATTTGTAAATGTCTGTATTCAAAATGATAGTTGTTCAGTCCGCAGTCCACAGTTCGCTATTTTAGCATGAAGCCATTTTATACAAGTTGTGGACGGGATAATTTAGGCAAAAGTACGGAAAAGTCGTTGTTTGTTCTAATCTTGCAACATGTTCCATAGAAAACAATTTAGTCCATAGTCAATAAGTAAGCGCAACATATTTTTTCACGCCTACATATCAATTAGACTTTGGACAGAGGAAATTGGGAAATTAGGAAATTCGGTAATCCCGATAACTATCGGGACTTTTTTAGATTTTTACAAAAAGTAATTAATTACATGTTTTATTTTATTAATAAAATTTATTTAATTGACTATCAGCGAGTTACGGTTCTAAACCTAATTTCCCAATTCCCTAGTTCCCATTTTGTCCAAAGTCCAAATATCAACTATGGACTATCGTTTATCAACTATCAAATTAATAAGTAAACAATTGCTCCGCACTCACTGCGCGGTCGTAAAGCGTCACCAAATCAATAGAGCCTTTAAAGCTATTCCATGAAGGATGACTCCCTATGCTAACCGGACGATTGGACTGCTGAAGATTACCCGAAGCACTGCGTTGAGCCTTCAATTTGCCGTCCACATAAATCTTCATTTTGCTGCCATCATACACACCTACTACGTGTTGCCATTGGTTGCGTTTGGCAGTAGTTTTTACACTCTTCACCGTTCCCCAATAGCCGCCGGGGAAAGCCAGTGCAAACTCAAATTGACCATTATTGATACCCAAAAAGTAAGAGTCTTTGACATACCATTTATTGATAATCGTTTGCAGACCGGAAGTAGAAGAAGGCTTAACCCACGCAGAAATCGTGATTTGATTGGATACATTACAACGATTACCGGCAGTTTCAGCAACGTCATTTGAACCATCAAACCTTCCCGCCTTTTCTATCAAACCCGTTGATCGGTAAGCACCGTTTTTGGGCATCAATGAATTACCAAGTCCAGATTCGTCGCTGAAATTACTGTCAAATGTCCAGCGGGCAATAGGTTTCGGACCTTTCGACATCATCACTGCCGAGCCTTGTGCTTGTGTTCTTTCACTCGCGTTGAGGTGTCTGGTTTTGTAATTCCCGTGAAATTGCATAATCGAAGTCGGGTCATTATTATGCGGTAAGGTCAGTGCATGTCCGAGTTCGTGAATGACCGTACCATGCCACATTTCCTGTGTTCCCCACCATTCGCTGCTGACTTGTGGCAAATCAATCAAAGATTCCAAACCTGCAATGGCAACTCCTCTGCCATCAATATTGCCATTTCCGCCTGCCCAACCAAGTAAGTCGCGACCTAATACAAGTGCAATGCGATTGCCGCTGCTATTAGATGCCCAAGGGTTCCAACCGAAATTTTCTTGAATTTCTCCGGGAATGACTCCCCATACATTATCACGATAGTAAGCTGCATTGTGTTCGCCATAAAGGTATCTGACTTTTTCCCATTTGATGTCTTTATTCGGCAATTCGCGTTGATACCAATTCCGCACGTTTTCAAGTCCTTGCTGAATTTGTCGCCTTTGATAATTGCTCACAGAACTCCCCGAAGGAATCAAAACAATAGGAGCAACTCTGGCTTGTGCAGCACGAGCATCCACTTCTACAGATTTGTATTCCTCCGGAATTTCCATAACTGTGCATCGCAAATCATGTTGATGTGTTTGTGTTTCATTAAGGTCAGTGAGTGTTTCCTGCTCGCAGGAAGTCACAATAAGTGTAATCGTTGCTACCATCATAAGTAGCAAAACATTAACTTTTAAATGTTTCATAATCAATGTTTTTTAATTAGTAAAATAAAAATTGTTTTAAAAAATATATTTGTGTAATGATTCGTGAATAGTTTGGCTACTCCAATAAAGTGATTTTTTAATTATTTTAAAATAAAAATTTTATTTTAAATATAAAAAATAATTTTAATTTTAAAAAATTACCCTTATCACAGTAAAGCCATTAATAGTGTGAATCACTACTTTAATATTCAATTTAATACTGACTTCTAAATTCATTACTTTTTTGACACTACAAAATTAGAGGATGTATGTGGGTAATATTGGGTAAAAATGAGTAATATTGAGTAATATTTTATAATGTGTAAATCATTAAAACGATTACCCGGACATTATACCGACAATAGTATTCTTTCCCGTAGTTGAGTAAGTGCAATACAGATACATTAATTGCCAAAAGCAATATTGCATTATTAAATAAAATAATATACTGAAAAATGGTTGGTAAGATATGAGAAGATAGAGTAAAAGAAAAAGCCTATCTTGTCTCAAACAACTACAAGATGTATGACATGTTAAAATGGTTGCATCTGTACAATCAAAAAAATAAATGACAAATGACTTACGAACAGATTATCAAGCAACTCCACGATAAAGCCAAGCCTGAAAAGGTAGCATTCAAGGCAAAGAAATTTGGTATTATTTCCAATAATGCACTTGGTATTTATCACAAAGACCTCAAAGTAATGGCAAAGGAAATAGGACGAGATAATGATTTGGCGGTTCGCTTGTTTGACAGCGGAATTTATGAAGCACGTTTGTTGTGCAGCAAAATTTTCAGCCCCAAAGATGTCACCGAAACACTGATGGAAAAATGGGTAAAAACATTTGAAAACTGGGAAATATGTGATTCCTTTTGCATGGGTTTATTTGCGAAAAATGATTTGGCAGTAACGAAAATTTATGAGTGGACACAACGAGAGTCTGAATTTGAAAAACGAGCAGGATTCACCGTAATGGCAGCTTACTGTATGGCAGATAAACATGCTGATAATGAAGTATTTACGTCATTTTTTCCTATTATAGAAAGAGAAGTAAATGATGACAGGATATATGTCAAAAAAGCTGTCAATTGGGCATTAAGAAATATTGGAAAAAGAAATCGTGACTTGAATAAAACAGCGATTGAAACAGCGCATCAACTTCTCAAAATGGAGAGCAAATCTGCCAAGTGGATTGCCAAAGATGCCTTGCGCGAACTGGAAAAAGAAAATGTCCGAATGTCGGATTATCCGCGGGCTGTCTATCGACCCAAATAAAAAAATTCTTCGTCATTTCGTAGGAACAGGGCATGCCTTGTTCCTACGAAATGACGAAGAATCATAAAAAAACCTCTACACAAAGTGTAGAGGTTCCAATTATATTCAAAAAATATCTTAGTATCTTCTGTTATAACCGCCGCCGCCTCGGTTGCCGCCGCCACCGCCACCGCGATAGCCACCACCGCCGCCGCCTCTGCCGCCTCGGTCTCTGTTTTCTCTAGGTTCGGCTTTCTTAACTACGATTGTTCTACCGTCCACTTCAGTGTCGTTCAAGCCGTTAATAGCGGCTTGACCTTCTTCGTCATTGGGCATTTCAACGAAGCCGAAGCCTTTGGATCTACCTGAGAATTTGTCATTGATGATTTTGACTGAATCTACCTCACCAAATTCCTCAAAGTGACTTCTTAGCTCGGATTCATTAGTGTCAAAGTTTAACTTTGCTACAAAAATGTTCATATAAAAAATTTAAAATAAAAAAATAGTGGCGAGTAAAAAATAAAGTGGACACCATATTAAAAACTCACACAACAAAACTATAACGGTAAAGATATAATAATAGTTCCCTGATCTCCGATTTTATTTAAATTTATTTTTTTTATGTAACAGATTATCTTACAGCATGTACGATATTAGATAAAAATTTATTAAAATCAAAATCTCCAATACCACTCAAACCAAGCCGCACAATGACGAGATTTTGTGAAGGTACAATATATACGTACTGTCCTTGAAAACCTTGTGCGCCATAAGCCTCACGAGGTGCGTCGGGATATTGTCCGCCTGCATTGAGCCAGAAAAATGAACCGTAAATGCCCTCCGATTCAGTTGCGGGAGTGGCACTGTATTTTGCCCAACCTTCGGGTAGGATGCGCTCACCTTGCCACAACCCATCGTTGAGGTATAGCAAACCAAATTTTGCCCAATCTCGCGCAGTTGCAAAACAGTAAGAAGAACCTACAAAAGTACCCGAAGCATCTGGCTCCATGACCGCACTATTCATACCTATTTTATGGAATAATTCTTTGTATGGAAATTGCCAATAATCGTTAATATCTTCAAACTGTCGTCGTTGCAAACCTGCGACAATATTGGTCGTACCGGATGAATACAGAAACTTTTTATCCGGTGCTACCTCAGCTTTTGATTGAATAGAATGTTGGTACATATCTCCCTTTATAGTCAGCATTTTTGTGACATCACTTATCCAAAAATAATTCTCGCTCCACTTCAATCCGCTGCTCATTTGCAGGAGATTGTTCCAAGTGATTTTGGCGCGTTCATCACCTTGCCATTCGGGAATATCAACCGACCTATTGATGTCTATCATCCCCTTTTGTACCATGACACCCGCAAGCGCACTCGTCACGCTTTTTGTCATGGACCAACCTAATAAAAGGCTGTTTTCGTCGATGCCTTCACCGTATTTTTCTCCTATGACTTGACCGTCTTTGACCACAATTACCGCTCGTGTTCGCTGTTTTTTGCCCGTAAACGCACCGTCAATTATTTTTTTCAATGCTTGTTTATCATAGACAGGTTTTTCCGAAAAAATATTGTCAGAAAAAATATCGGATGTAATATTCGGATTAGTAACAGGACGATATTTTGTAGCTTGTATTTTTGCTATCGGATAATCTTTGGTGGCAATAGCACAGCCTAAACCCTCGCGATATACCGCCGTTATTTTGCCTCTCCCCAATAGCGAAGCTGTGACCGTCTTTTCAGCTTGATTTACTTTTACTTTTGCATATTTTACAAATGAATAATTGTTTTCATTAGCCATAATTGACTCAGCACTACGCCCTGCTATGAAGTGACACGAACACACCCGCTTGGCTGCCATACCTGTGATGATTTTGGGGACAGGCGTGAACAGGAAAAGTATCAATAAGATTATTAGAATAATCGCTAATGAGATTCCAACAATTAAGAGTAATTTCTTCATAGCTCAAATGTACAAAAATGTGGTGATTCGTTTATGAATTTGGCGGAACGTAAAACGATTTTATAAATCGTCAGGGGTACGATTCGTTTTTGTACCCAACTAATATTCTTGATTATAAATATTTTACGAATTTTAAATTAACTTCATAATAATATATTTGCATTTAGAATGGGATATTTGTTCCGAATTTGGGCTAAAACTCGTCTGACATTTTCAAAAACTACCGATGACCTCATATTTTTCGACAAAGTTTAAATGTCTGACGAGTTTTAGCCCAAATTCAAACCCAATGCCGTCCATTATTGAATAAAAATTAAAAATGAGACATGGGTACAAAAACAAATCGCACCCAATCGTCAGATAAAAACAGGTATCTGTGCAGAACGATTTGCAAAATCATTTTACGTTCCACAACATTCAAAATGTAAGACAAGCACCCGAAAGAACAACTGACAGCTATGGTATAATTTTAATAAAAAATCGAAATGTAAGAAGTAATGTGCGCTATGTTTTTTTAATAAAAAAGAAAAATTAAGAACTATTTTGTTGCAAATATTGTTTTGTTAGTGTAATTAATAATGGTACAATTAGTTTTAAAATTTTGTAAAAATAAGATTTACAACTTTAAATTTTGCAATGACAAAAAATTGACAATTTTTTGTTTTATTTCTTAAATTTCTCAAAAATTGATAATTATGCTAAATCGAAGATTTAAAAGAAAGTACCTTGTTCCTGCACCGAATACTCCGGTAACTAAGCAAAAGTAAGGGCAAATTGACAATTTGTAACTTCCAAATCTCAATAACCAAATTCCAATTTAAGCATCTTCTTTGTCTTTATTGAAATTTGGTACTTAGAATTTGGAAGTTGCAAAAGGGCTAATTTTTTTCTACCGAATTTTATTTGGCACAAAAAATAAAATTTGGTTGAAATTAAAAATAATGCAAAATGTAAGATTTTTATTTTAAAATTATCAAAAAATTAAAATAAAATATTGCATCATAATAAAACCCGTTGTATCTTTGCACTGTCTTAATGACAAACGAACTTCAATAGATTATTTAATATTAAAAGGAATAAAAATCATGTTTACAAGAAGATTTAAAAGAAGCTATACAGCACCGGCGGTAAATACGCCCGTTACAAGAAAGAAGTAACAAGCGAAACAATATTTAATCACATAAAAAATCAAAATCATGTTTACACGAAGATTTAAAAGAAGCTACACAGCACCCGCAGTAAATGCGCCTGTTACAAGAAAAAAATAAGATTTTTCTTAGCTTCAAAAGCCAAAAGTAAAAAGGCTGTCCTTCACCGGACAGCCTTTTTTTATTGCCAAAAAGAATTTTTTTTATAAAAAAGCATGAAAAAATGGGAAAATTAAGCTGTTTTTGAGGGTAAAAATTGTTATAGTATGAATGTATTTTTTTCCTACTTATAAAGGGTTTGGAATAATTTATAGTACAAAATAAATGTCACAAAGTACGCAAAACTGACATTCCCCGCATCCTCAATTCTCCTACATTGCAAGTGTAATCAATGGTAATCATAATGTTTGGTTAGGTTTTCATGGTTATTTAACGATTTTTTATTTTGATACTTGGTTTATGGGGCGGGAACTGATACACGGTCGGTTCCCGTTTTTTTATGTAAGTATGTGAGATTTTATCTCTTGACGAACTATCCAATCATTTTACTTCATCCCGCAAATTTTGCCCTCATTTCACTCATAAATTCTTCATGTGACATGCCTTTACCAGCGTCCAACTCACTTATGGCACGATTGTATTTTTCCTGCTGTTACGGTGTAAAAGGTTGAATGTCTGATTCACCATTTTCAAAAGAAGCAATGATACCCTCCACCATACTGACAAATGCCTCATTCGCATTGTCAATATAATTTTTAATCATTTGTTTTCTATCTACTACGGTCATAATTTTTATTTTTTATTAAAAATCAATACAAATATAAGGTTTTCGGGGCAAAAAAACATACTTGCTATTTCACC
This sequence comes from uncultured Saprospiraceae bacterium, assembly GCA_938028705.1. Taxonomy (GTDB): domain Bacteria; phylum Bacteroidota; class Bacteroidia; order Chitinophagales; family Saprospiraceae; genus JAHDEO01. The sequence continues at coordinate 43,849 of CALIZI010000333.1, forward strand.
TCAAAAGTCATCTTCTCCTTCCCAATCCCCGTCAAAGTTAACGATGTCCAACCTTTTGGTAATTTCGTATCCAATTGAATAATCCCATCATCCGTAATATCCAATCCGCCGAAACCTGACAGTACGGCTTGCAACATCCCACCTGCGCCCGTCGCAAAATAAGGATTCGTGCCACCAGCCGTCTCTGAAATCACGCCGAATGGCGGCACTTTATTCGGTTCATAGCTCTTTGTGAATAATTCCCCTGCCTTTTCCGACTCACCAAAACGCGAGTACAAGACACTCAAAATCGCAGGACCCATAGCCGGACCATCCGGTGACATTCGCGGTTCGTAATAATCCAAATCGCGACGAATAGCTGCCTCTTCTGTTACCATTTTCAAGGGATAAGCGAGGAGATTTACGTCAGCTTGTTTGATTTCTACGCCATCGTAAGTCCGATTTTCGCGGGTCGTGCCGTCAGGGAATTTCAGGATTGGAATATTGTCGGCAACGTGCGCCCAATCGGGATTTGGTTCAAGTCCTAATTCCTCTGCGGCTTGGGTGGCGTATTGCAATGTGGTGATTGCCATGCCATTGGTGAAGGCATTATTATCAATGTTTTCTTCCCATTCATTCGCACCAATTACATTGTCGATATTGTACTGCCCTTTACCGATTCTATCTACGCGACTTGCCCAAAAATCCGCCGCTTCGCGTAGTAAGGGATAGCCCTTTTCACGCAGCCATTCCTTGTCTTTGGTGACTTGATAATATTTCCAATTCGACCAAGCAATACAGCCCGTAATATGATGCTGAAACGGACCCGTCAATGCCCAAACGGGTGTATCTTCCGAGCCATCTCCGGCAGATTCCCACGGGAACATCACGCCATCAAATCCATGTGAAAAGGCATTTTGTCGCGCCGCATCCATACGTTCAAAACGATAATTGAGCAAGGACTCCGCAATGTCGGGCTGCAAGAGTAAAATCGCCGGATACATCCACAACTCGGTATCCCAAAACACATGCCCGTTATAACCCAAACCCGACAAGCCCATCGGCGACAAACTATATGCCGTACCCGCCCGCGCAAAGGAGTACAAATGATACATCGCAAAGCGAATATCGCGCTGCGCTTGGTCGTCACCTTCTACGATGATGTCGCTTTGCCAGAGCTTGTTCCATGCTTGTTGGTGGCGTTTGAGAAGGCGGTCTGTACCTTCGAGCATAGCGAATATCGTGAGTCGCTCGGCTTCATTGTGTGGGTCATCGTAATGCTCTGTACTACAAGCAGATGCGACTAGACTAAAGGTATAAGTTTGCCCCGCTCGTAGCTTTTTGTAGAACTTCATCAGGTGCATATTATAGTCCCAATCTTCGTGTACGATGTCGGGGTCGCTGCCATGCGCTTCTTCAAAAATAAAGCTGTTGGATGCCGCCACAATATGCTTGCCCGAAGGACTCTCGCCCACCGAAGTCATCAATGGAATTTTGACATGGGGACGGTCTATTTCGGCGTAATAATTTCGGACATCATTGAGGTGATTCGGGGCTTCGATGACGCTCATAGGGGTGATTTCGACGTTCTTTTTTGCGGTGATTTCTACTGTTGTGAGAGCTGTGTAAGGCAAGTGGCGGAGTGCCATCATGGTTGTCTTGACACTGACTTTATCGCCTACATCGAAGGTGGTGGTCAGCGCAGCATTTTTCATGTCGAGTGTCTGTTTATAATCGGAAATATCGCGGATGCCGATGCGTCGCCTGTCCACATCGAGATTCATGTTGACGTGGTTGAAGGTTTTGAGGATATTCGATACGCGACCTCTTTGGTAATAGTCATATACGCCGTTGAGTACCACGTCTTTGACACGCATAGGTTCGGGTGAGGAGACGATGCCGACCATGCCGTTGGCTACGGTTACGCCGTAGTAATTGTTTGGGTCGATGTCGTCGGCTGTGATTTGCCATGTATCGGTTTTTTGGGCGAAAATTGAAAGGGAGATTAGGGTGAGGATGAGTGTGAATAGTTGGTTTTTCATTTCAAAAAAATAATTATAAAAATAATTTGGTACAACAACGTAGCGTAATGCCTCCGGCTTGCGCCGCATTAGTTTTGCGAGTAGTACGCGGCGCAAGCGAGACGCATTACGCTACGGACGCTATGTTTAATTTGACATTAAAGATAATCAAATGAGAACACTTTTTGAAATAATTAGCGGGCTTATTGTTGGGGGATTTGGTCGCGTTTTTGGATGAGACGGAGGGTTTTGGCTTTGCCGTTTTTTGCATATTTGTTTTTTGGATTTATTAATAAAACTTCTTCAAATAATTTTAATGCGTCATTATACTCCTTTAATTCTATTAAAACATAAGCCAAACCTGTCATTGCCACTACATTATTTGGAAATTGCTCAACCGCTTGTTCATAGATAGTTTTTGCAGCAGCATAATCGCCTTGTTTTTTTAAAATTTCTGCCAAACCGGTCCTTGCCACCGCATCATTGGGAAATCGCTCAACCGCTTGTTCATAAATAGTTTTCGCAGCAGCATAATCGCCTTGCTTTTTTAAAATTTCTGCCAAACCATTCCTTGCCACTACATCATTTGGAAATCGATCAACCGTTTGTTCGTAAATATTTCGTGCTGTATCATAATCTCTTTTCAGCATCAAAAGATTTGCCATCGCATTACGCGCTCTTGCATCATTATACCTATCTGTAGCTTGCTGATACATTGACAGTGCTTCATCATATTTATTAAAATAACGATAAACTCTACCTTGCGTTAATAAATTACTCAATGTATCTTTAAAATACGTTTTATATTTTTCCAATAATTCAAAAGCCGGTTCATACACCTGTATATCCGCATAAGCATCTATCAGCGAAATAACAATGTCATTGGCAGTACGCAGTGGCGGATAATTGCTTTTTTCAGCATCTTCCAATTGGTGAGTTAGTAAATTAATGCGGAGTTTGATACGTTCATATTCCTTTGTATCAAGGTATTCTTCACCAAAATATTGGTCAAGGTCATCACCCGCTTCGGTTTCGGGAATATCGTCAAAATAAATATTCGCAAAGGCACGTTGCGAATAGACATCAGCAAATTGACGGTGGATGTTTTGCAAATTATGTTCATGCACCCAAAACAGTATAGGTGTGCGGAGTGCGTAGAGGGCTTCGCGCGAAGTATTGAGTTTGAATAGTAGATATTCTTCGGGTTTGGAGACGATAAATTCATCTAAATTATTAAAAATGAGGGCATCGGCTTTTTCGGCAGCACGGGTGACTTGGGCGGTATAAGTGAGGTCATGTTCTATGGGTAAAGTGGCGTAAAATAAGTCGATTTTTTTGTTACTGTTTTTGCCCAGTCGTTTGAGCGTTTCGTTGATTTCGGGAATGATACCCTGATGCTTGACCACTGCAAACAGAAAGCCACCGTTTTTCATTTCTGTCAGAAAACGGGCAATATCACTGATATTTCGTTGATAATTGGTGGAAGTGGTCATGTTATCAATCCTTTATCTTTAAGTACCTGTTTTACAAGCGGATGTACATCGCACCAGCCATCGTCGTTGTAGCCGAGTATAGAGAGGTTTTGGCGCAAATCAAGGGCAGCTATGGTATTGTCGGGTTGTTTGGTTTCGCTATTAACGAGTGCTGTAAGCGTGTCGTAATATTCTTTGGCATAAACGGTTTGGTCGCCGTCTATCTTATCGGCTATGGCATTGCTGTAATCGCGTTTGAGACGATTATAAGCGTGGCGGTAGTCGTCTTGCTTAATTTTTTCACGTTCATAAATACGAGCATCCAAAGCGGCGGATTTGATAAGTCGGAACAAATCACGCAGACAGCCGCCGGAGTTTTCAATCATATCTTCGAGCATATTTTCATCTTCAAATAAAGTATCGTCCATACGCTTACGTACAATGGTACGCATGATTTCTCTGCCACGCTCAAAAGAGCTACCGTCTTTGTCGTTGACCTTTATCATGGGTAAGATGAAAGGCTGAAAATAGCTACTAATCATATTGTATTTCGGGTTATATACCAAGCCAATCGGAAAAGTGAAAATACAATTGGTTTGGAGTTCGGTCAGTTGGTTGGAATAATTGGTAAATAATTTGGTGGATACATCAAGCGGTACTTTATCCAAATCTTCAATAATCACCAATATATCTTCTTTACCAATTTTTTGAAGGTCGCGTTTTGCTTCGCCAATGAGGTCATTGCAATATCCTGTCAGTTTGGAGATTTTAGGCTCCTCGTTTCGCGTCAGGATTTGCTTCATGGACTGATTGTTTTTTGCAGATACTCTGAATGTGGCGAAAAACTTCTGCAAATAAGGAATGCCGAAGCCCATATCCAAGCCCGCTTCGGCATCAGTACCAATATATTTTTCCTTAATCCTGACAATTTCTTCGGTTTGCAACCATGTTTGAATACTTTTTAAATAATTATCATGTATAGAGAGTTCATGTTCAATGGCAACCGTAAAGAGTTTTTCCATTATCGTGACAAATAACTCAATATAATTCAGATTAAAAGGGTCTAATTCCTCTATCACCGAAAAATCAATAATCAGAAATTTATCCTGAATACGCTTTTTCAGTACATTCAACTCTGTACTTTTCCCACAACCTCTATACCCCGCAAAAATGAAATGTGTATTGACATGTGTATTATCCAATAACACGAGTTCTATGGCTTTTGTCGTATTATCACCACGCCCTTCAGTAGCCGATACGTAGTATTTATCCAAGTCCTCTACCGGAATCGGCTCAGGACTGAACTGCCCGTAAACACCCTTTAAATCTGTTGCTTTTTCCATGAATTTGAATCTGAAATTTTAACAAATGTACGGATTTTTGAGTGAAAAAGACAGAGGAAGCACATTGATAAAACTGAAACACAGCGTGTATTTCGTATTCATTTATCACAATATTACCGTTAAATCAAACATTTAATCCTCGTTTTTGCTATATTTGTATAGATATTCACTTAAAATCAAACCAAATCCAGTGCCTGAAAACGGAAAGAAAATCTGTGAAAATGAACAATGCGGTTATGCTTATTTTGCCCAAGAATTAGCCTGTCCTGCATGTCAATGGAAAAACAATCCGAATGTCGCATTGGCTGATTTGAAAAAACCTAAAGCGGCATTGGAAAAACGTTATCAGGATGCCTTGCAACGTGCCGCACAAAATGGTAATCTTGAACAAGTAAAAGCATTTGAAACATTGGTAAAATCATCTGCAAAGGCAGTCGTCAATTTGGATATTGGTGTGTTGGACGGTATTATCAATGGCAGTATGCGCTACATCAATACCTACCAATTACGCAAAATCAGGACGATTACCAAACATCCGCTTGCCGACAGCAGACGGTTTATGGTGGACGGTTACTTTTTTTATGATTTTGGGCAATCTATGGCTTTTGCGGCTTTATCATTGAATGAAAAAGGTATCAGACCTTACGGCAATTGCACGATTACACTGAAAGAGGGAACAATTGCTTATCGGGCTTCGCTATTGGAAGAGGACTCGTTTCAATTTTTTGAAAAACTGGAACGTCAGAGCAAAAAAATAGACCGCAAAACCCTCAATGGCTACATTGCCACTTGGGAAGATAAGCACAAATTGGCTGTTGCCAAACTCGCTGACCGTATCCAACCGAATGATACAAATAATGATTTCGCCAAATTATTGTTGAATGACGAAGGCGGGATGTCCGATGCCAAATTCATAGAAATTCATGTATTCGGCTTTTTCAACGAAGCGGCAATTGAGTCTTTTTCGTATTTTGATGAAGCAAAATTAGCACGCAACCCAAGAACGAGAGAAAAACAACTTTATCGTATCGCAAAACTGAAAGCTCAATTTCAAAAATGATACAAAACGTACACATATCAGGCGCATTAGACTGCGCTATTTTTCTGAAAGACGGGAACTATTTTTTAAAAAAATTAGACCAACCCACTACTCCTGCACGTCAATTTGACATCAATTCTTTACTGCAATTTGGCGGCGATATTGTCGTTTTGGAAGAAATACAAGAAAATGAACTTAACCAACATATTCAAACCCAAAGCAACCTTCAAGGCGCACTTCGACTTGCCATAGACGGCATCGCACCACACACTCCGGTTAATGATAAATTCAGACAGCAAAGTATCAAACTCCTTGAAAAATACCTTGCGGATACGCTTGTATATGAGTTTGTGCATACGCGCATGATGAGCAAACCTGCAACAGAGAATACCGATATTGAGAAAGCTATACAAATTGCAAAAAAAAATAATTACTCCAAAGCCTTACAATTTTACACCGATATTCAAGTTGCACAGCCTACACTTCAAGCTTTTTGGAACTTGTGGCAGGAGGTGACTTATGATATGAGCGAACAGGAATTGATTGAGATGGAGGATGAGTTGGTGGAGGCGGGTATTTTTGCAAGGGTCATCAAATCTTTACAAATAGCTCAATTCAAAGAAGATACAAATAAAATCCTTCTTGAAGTACCTGCCAAACATATACATACTTTTGGAAGAATTGCTGACAAACTAACTGTTGTTCAAAATAATACCGAAAAAATATTTGAATTAATACTCAAAGGCATAGACGACATAGGTCTTATTCAGAAAATTACTCACCTTATCAATACTCTCAAACTCAATATGAGCTACTTTAGTATGGATGGTGGAAACGGATACTTTAAAGGTAGAATTGGTGTCATTGCTACCAACTCTAAAATAGAAAATTTAGTAGAAATTCAGGCTACCCGTCTAACGCCGGACAGAGCTGATATTCAAGGACTTATGTTTTCTTTTGCGTGGTTCTTTGAACCCTGTCACATTTTGGCAAAGGAATTCAAAGAGGTCGGGAAATTCCTTGTCAAATAATCGTTGT
>CALIZI010000334.1 GCA_938028705.1 uncultured Saprospiraceae bacterium
TTTTCACGCAGAGAGCGCAGAGTTCGCAGAGGGTTAATTATCAAATCTCTGCGACCTCTGCGTTCTCTGCGTGATTTATTCAATTTGGAGCCTATGCTACGTTCCCAAAAAGTGTCAACTGCAATTCTAAACATGCCAAAAAACTAAGCCAATTCAAAAGCAATCCGAAACATATCGGTATAAGACTGTTCGCGCTCTTTGGCACTTGCAGCTATGCCTGTACGGATATTGTCACTGACTGTGAGGATTGTTAATGCTTTGGTATTCAGTCTTTTAGCTATGGTAAATAATATTTGCGATTCCATTTCAACACCCAAAATGCCATGCTTTTCCCACTTATCCCAACGCTGCGGATTGTCATCATAAAAAGTATTGGTACTAAAAATAGAACCCTGATGTGTCGGAATATTGAGTTTTTGAGCAACCTCGTAGGCTTTCAGCAGCAAACCAAAATCGGCGGTAGCTGCAAAGTGCATCGTACCAAAATAAGCATTATTCGCTCCCGAATCGCCGGAAGCACTCATACACAAAATCACCTCACCCACACCAATATCAGCCCGGATACTCCCACAAGTACCTACCCGAATCAGGTTTTTGACCTTATACGTTTCTATCAATTCATTGACATAAATCGCGGTACTACCCATGCCCATACCTGAGCCTTGCACCGATACCCGCTTGCCCTGATAATAGCCCGTATAACCCAGCATACCTCTCACATTATTATAACACACCGCATCGGTGAGCATATTTTCTGCAACAAATTTTGCACGTAGCGGGTCGCCGGGCAATAGCACCGTTTCTGCGATTTCACCCACTTCTGCACCTATATGAATACTTCCCATTTTTTTTATTTTATTAAAAAACAGTAAAAGGTGAGAAATGTAAAATGTAAAATAATAAATGTAAAATGTAAAAGTTGACGATAGAACGTGAAAAATATTATGCAATTAAAATAATATTATTTATAATTTATTTATTGAATTTTAATTTTCAAAAAAATATTTCACACTAAATAGTTTTTCACGTTATACACCTTTTACATTTTAAATTTATTATTTTACATTTTACATTTCCTACGTTTTACATTTAAAAAATTAATCATTAATCGTTAATCATTAACCATTATCATGCGCCATACGGAATCCAAATATTTTTAATCTCCGTAGCGTGTTGCAGGAAGGTCGTGCCTTCTGCTTGTTGTTTATCTCGCCAATCGCGGTATTTGCCATAATTGACCCAAGTACGTTTCATGTTGTCGGCAGAAAGGAGTTCGATATTTTCGGAGCCTTTTGCGCTGCCAAAATACCAAATTGCATCCACATCATCGTGCTTGGCGAGTACAGAGGCGAGTTCCTCTTTTGGTCCGGTGACGATGTTGATAGTGCCACCGGGAACATCCGAAGTTTCGAGGATTTGATAAAAATCCGTTGCCGAAAACGGTGCAGTCTCCGAAGGAATCACGATGACATGATTGCCCATCGTAATTGCTGGAATGACCGTAGAAATAAAGCCCAACAAAGGCGATTCATCGGGGCAGATGATGCCGATAACGCCCACCGATTCGGGCATAGCAAGCGTCACATTTCTGTGTGTGGTGTGGTGAACATTGCCGTCGTATTTGTCGGCATGAGCAGCGTAAGTGTAAATTCTGTCAATAGCGATGTCCACCTCTTTCAAGGCTTCTACCTTTGATTGTAGCGTCATTTGTACCAGTCGATTTGCAAATTCATCACGACGAATCACCAGATTTTCCGCCAAATAATACAAGACTTGTGCCTTTGAATGTCCTGTTTTGCCATTCCACGATGAATTGGCGTGAGCGGCTTCTACGGCATTTCTAATATCCTTTCTATTACCTGTCGAAACCTCGCCGATTGCTGTTCCATCGGCACCTTCAATGACGGTGCTGTAACCCCCGTCAGGTCGGGCTTGCTTGCCGCCGATATACATTTTCGTAGTTCGGTCAATGCCCGTCAATACGCCATTCAACTTGTCTGTTTTTTTGTCGGCTTTTGCTTTTTTACCTGTAATTTTTCCTTTATTGTGTGTAATAGGTTTATCGGAAAATGTATCTTCAATTTTAGGTTTTAGATATTCAAAAAGACCTTCTTTTCCACCTTCTCTGCCAAAGCCCGATTCGCGGTAGCCGCCGAAGCCGGAAGCGGCATCAAATACATTGGTACAATTAATCCACACTGTTCCGGCTTTAATTTGCGGGGCAATATCGAGCGCGAGATTGATGTTTTCAGTCCACAAACTCGCTGCCAAACCATAGCGTGTATTATTCGCTAATTTGACCGCTTCTTTATGCGTTCTGAAACTCATCGCGACGAGTACCGGACCGAAAATTTCGACCTGCGCCACCGTTGACGAGGGTGATACATCGGTAAATAAAGACGGCGGATAAAAGTAGCCGTCCTTCGGACAAGCCCAGGAAGGTTGCCACAGCGTAGCCCCTTCATCCACGCCTTGTTTGACAAGTTCTTCGATGACTTTCAACTGTACCGGCGCGACAATCGCACCAATATCAATGCTCTTATCCAGCGAATTGCCCACACGCAAACGCTCCATGCGTGCGCGAATTTTTTTGTATAATTTTTCCGCCACACTCTCTTGCACCAACAGGCGCGACCCCGCACAACAGACCTGCCCCTGATTGAACCAAATCGCATCCACCACGCCCTCAACCACACTATCCAAATCTGCATCATCGAATACAATAAAAGGCGATTTTCCGCCCAATTCGAGCGATAATTTCTTGCCACTCCCCGCCGTTGCCCTGCGAATAATTTTACCCACTTCGGTAGAACCCGTAAAAGCAATTTTCTGTATGTCTTTGTGTTCGACAATCGCAGCACCCGTTTTACCATCACCCGTAACGATGTTGACTACGCCCTTCGGCAGTCCGATTTGGTCACAAATTTCTGCAAATAACAGCGCAGTCAGTGAAGTAAATTCGGCGGGTTTGAGTACCACCGTATTACCCATGGCTATTGCGGGAGCAATCTTCCAAGCCATCATCAACAGCGGGAAATTCCAAGGGATGATTTGCCCGATAACCCCGATTTCTTTATAGTCCTTCAACGCTTCATCCCGCAATTGCGCCCAACCTGCATGGTGATAAAAATGCCTTGCCACCAACGGAATATCAATGTCGCGTGTCTCGCGTATAGGCTTACCATTATCCATAGATTCCAAGACAGCAAACAGCCGCGAATGTTTCTGAATTTGTCGCGCCAATGCGTAGAGATACCTTGCCCTTTGGTGTCCGCCAATGGCTGTCCACTTGGGTAATGCCTTTTTTGCAGCAGCTACGGCAGCGTCTATATCAGCGTCATTTGCCTCTGCAATATTCGCCAATTTTTCCTTCGTCGCAGGATTGATACTGTCAAAATACTTGCCGGACAAGGGCTTTTTCCATTGTCCGTTGATGTATAAATTGAAAGTTTTATTATGCGCTTCCAGAAAATCGTTGGCGGCAGATGCGCTTTCGGGAGCGGGTCCGTAAGACATATTTTTATATATTTCTTTTATCGTCATATCGTGGAATGAATGAATGTTGAATGAGGAAATGAATGAATATATAATGAATGAATTTTGAATGCAGAATGAATGAATAATATCGACACTATTCATTCATTTTTTCATTCAACATTCATTCATTATTTCAACATTCAAAACTCTACATGTTTTTACCTGCGTTATATCTGGCAGTTGCTAATATTCTCGTTATTTCATCAGCTTCTTTAATAAGCCAATCAAGTTCTGTTATGTCCATATCGTATTCTTTTGCCTTTAGTAATTTTAGCCAATAATGCGACTCGTCTGATTCTTCTACGGCGATACTTATTTTGGCAAAAAACTCTTTTTGAGACCTCGCCCTTGATGCTGCTCTATGATTTGCACCTGTGGAGGTAGATGATTTAATGAGTTGAAAATTGACTACTCGTGTTGTCGAAGTTGAAGGTAATGATTCGCAAAAGTCGGATACTCTAACAACCCATTGAAAAATCCGTTCCTTTAGTTCTTCAATAAATTTTATCTTATCATTTTTGTCACTCATCTTTTAAATTTTGTACGAATGTTAAATTTTGAGTGAGTACTGTCGTCATTATTCATTCATTCAAAATTCAACATTCATTCATTAAGCCATCGGATGCCTATAAGAAGCCGAGTATCTACCTGTCACATGGTGTTCCAATTGCCGTTCAATATCACCGAGCAAGCTACTCGCACCAAATCTAAACAGGTCGGGATTGAGCCAATCATCGCCAAGTTCTTCTTTCATCAGTATGAGCCAATTGAGGGCTTGTTTGGCTTTTCGGATGCCTCCGGCGGGTTTGAAACCGACTTTGTAGCCGGTGAGTTCGTGGTATTCGCGGATAGCACGAATCATAACAAGACTGACGGGAATGGTGGCATTGACCGATTCTTTTCCGGTACTGGTTTTGATAAAATCAGAACCCGCCATCATGCTGACCCAACTGGCTTTGGCAACCTTAGTATAGGTAGGAATTTCACCCGTAGCGAGGATGGTTTTGATATGTGCATCGCCGCAGGCTTTTCGACAGGCTGCGACCTCATTATACAGTCCTTGCCAATCCGAATTTAGCACTAAGGCACGACTCACAACGATGTCAATTTCCTTGGCACCGGCAGCTACCGAGAGTTCGATTTGTTTGAGTTTTTCTTCTAAGCCAATCTGTCCGGCAGGGAAGCCCGTAGAGACCGCCGCTATGGGAATGTTGCTTTGTGTTAAGGCATCAACGGCATCACGAATGAGATTGTGATAAACACAAACCGCACCTACGGTAAGCCCGGCATCTGCCATGTCCATTGCCTTCAGAAGGTCTTGACGGACAGGGGATTGTGCCTTAGCGCAAAGCCGCGAAACATTACTTCGGGTATCGTCTCCGGCAAGGGTGGTGAGGTCGATACACGATACCGCTTTGAGCAACCAAGCTGCCTGCCACTGCTTTTTGACCGACCTGCGTTTGCCCATCGTAGCGGCACGCCGCTCTACGGCACTGCGGTTGATATTGATGCCTTCAAAAATCGTTGCATCAAAGGGCATGCCTTCGTTGCGGGGGAGTGTGGCGGGTTTGGATACGCCTTTTTTCTGCTTTGTCTTTGCCATAGATTTAGTTAATCGGGTAATTAGTTGAATGGTTGAACAGGTAATCAGTTGAACGGATAATTAGGTCATTGGTATTAAGCATACGAATTTGAATAGTTTTTCATTAGCAAGATGGCGTGAAAACGGAAATTTGTACGGTGGGCTGAAACCCAGCACTTTTATGAAATTAATCTGTGAATGGGGAGCGCATTTTTTATAATTTGTTTTTATTAAAAATAAACAAATTTATTTTTTTTATTATAAAAATATTAAAAAATAATTTTTATAATATTTTAATTAAAATAATTTCAATCTCGCGTCTGTTCGATTCACTAATCACGAATTACTGCTAATAAGCGGGCAGCTAAACAGGCTGACCGGAAACACTGTACTGACGACTTTAGCCGTCAAGTGTATTTTGTTTTAATGTTTAAGTGATTAAATTTTTTTTTATTATAAATTTATTTTCCACTTCTGCGACGGCTAAAGTCGTCGGTACGGTATTCGCGGTCAGCTTGTAAAGACAGCCCGTACTGTATGTTAGGAATCACGTCTCTAAGCCAAATTGTGAAATACATTGGTCACGTCATCATCCTGCTCCATGAGGTCAATGAGGGCAAGGACTTCGTCGAGATGCTCTTCATTTTCAATGGCTTTGGTGTGGTTGGGGATGCGCTCCAGTTCAGATTTTTCTACCTTGATGTTTTGAGTTTCGAGGGCTTCCTGCATTTTACCGAAATCTTCAAAATTGACATAGACTTGGTAAAATTCTTTTTCCTCTACCATATCTTTTGTGATTTTTTCCAAACCATAATCAATAAACTCCAATTCAAACTCCTCTGCATCGGCAATGTGTTCGGGTTCGATGTAAAATACGCCTTTGCGGTCAAAGATAAAATTGTGCATCCCCGATGTACCCAATGAGCCGTTTTTCTTGCGAAAATAGGAGCGTACATTGGCTACGGTGCGTGTAGGATTGTCGGTTGCAGCTTCTACGACTACGGCTACGCCATGTGGTGCCATACCTTCATAAATCACTGTGTCAAAGTTACTTGTATCTTTATCAGAAGCCTTTTTTATTGCCGATTCGATTCTGTCTTTGGGCATTTGTACCGACTTGGCGTTCTGTATTGCCCGACGAAGGACTACGTTGGTATCGGGGTCGGGTCCGCCCTGCTTGACCGCCATAGCGATTTGTCTGCCTGCTTTAGTAAACTGTTTCGCCATTCTGTCCCAACGGGCAAATTTCGTGGCTTTTCTGTATTCAAATGCTCTTCCCATTTTTGTTTAGTTTATCAGTTTATCGGGTAATCAGTCTATCAGTTATTATTCGATAGGGACTGTTTGTTGCTAATCTGAAAGTAAATTTTGCTGCAAATTTCAACATTTTTAAGGGTTTTCGCAAAAAAGTTGAGGAGTTTATGGAGTTGATAAAGTTTATCAAGTTGATTAGTGATTGATTTAAAGGTTTTTATATTAGGCAAATCGGTAAACTTTATGAACTTTGTAAACCTTATAAACTCTACAAACTTATACAAAACAACTTTGGAACAAGTCTTGTTATAGTGATAATAAACCCGTAAATTACAATTCATTTTTTCATCTAACACACATACACAATCAAAAATGACAGATATAGCTGCTGCCAAAGCCGACTTGAATGTAAACGGTTTTCTTGACATAGACATTGACCCGACAATGGACTTGGAGGAAGCCATAGAAAACCTTAAAAAAGAAAAAAACGCGATTATTCTTGCTCATTATTATCAGGAATCTGAGATACAGGATATTGCGGATTATACGGGCGATAGTCTTGGGCTTTCGCAAAAAGCTGCGGAGACGGATGCCGATATTATCGTTTTTGCAGGGGTGCATTTTATGGCGGAGACTGCCAAAATGTTGAGTCCTGATAAGAAGGTCTTGCTACCGGATTTGAAGGCGGGTTGCTCTTTGGCGGATTCTTGTCCGGCGGATGTTTTTCGGAAGTTTAAGGAGAAACACCCCGACCATGTTGTGGTGAGTTATATCAATTGTACTGCCGAATTGAAGACGTTGACGGACATTGTGTGTACTTCGACCAATGCCGTTCATATCATCGAAAGTATCCCGAAAGATAAACCGATTATTTTTGCGCCGGATAAAAATTTGGGTGCGTACCTCGTCAAAAAGACAGGGCGTGATATGGTGCTGTGGAACGGGGCGTGTATGGTGCATGAGATTTTTGCGATGGAAAAAATCGTGAAATTGATGAACCGCCACCCCGAAGCCAAGTTTATCGCACATCCCGAATGTGAGCCACAACTCCTTGAAATAGCGGACTTTATCGGTTCTACAAGTTCGCTGATTCGATATACGAAAGAGAGTGATGCCGATATTTTTATTGTGGGTACAGAGTCGGGAATTATTCACCAAATGGAGAAATCTTCACCGAATAAAACCTTTATTCCCGCACCACCGAACAATACTTGCGCCTGCAACGAATGTCCGCACATGAAGCGCAATACGATGGAAAAATTATATACTTGCATGAAGTATGAACTGCCGGAAATCATATTACCAGAACAGGTAATTAAAGACGGTATCGCACCGATTGAGCGGATGTTGGAAATTTCTGCCAAAGCGGGGCTTTGAGTAGCGAGTAGCGAGTATCGAGTAGCGAGTATCGAGTGTGAGAGTATAGAGTGACCGAGTATCGAGTGTGAGATTATAGAGTGACGAGTATCGAGTGTGAGAGTATCGAGTGATGAGTTTTAAGAAATTAATTATGATGTCAACGGAAGAAATACTTGATTTATCAAACGAACATCCTATCATTCTTTTTGATGGGGTGTGCAATATGTGTGATGGTTTTGTGCAATTTGTGATGAAGCGCGATAAGGAAGGCGTGTTTCGTTTCGCGCCTTTGCAATCGGAATCAGGGGGAGCCTTGTTGTGTCATTTTGGATTGGATGAGAACGCATTGGATACGGTTGTGCTGATTGAAAACGGAGAATTTTATACAAAATCTACTGCGCCGCTACGAACTGCTAAACGTATTGGTGGCGGATGGGGATTGGCATACAGTTTTATTATTTTACCAAAATTTATACGGGATTGGGGCTACGATTTGGTGGCTACATATCGGTACAAATTATTCGGTGAAAAGACGACTTGTATGATGCCTACGCCGGAGGTGCGGGCGCGGTTTTTGGGATGAAAGTTGAACCACGAAGGGCACTAAGGACACGAAAATCGAATCAACGAAGTAAGAAAACTAAGTTAGTATAAAGTATTTACTATTAATTACTTATAGAGTTTTGTGTTCTTTGCGTCTGTTCGATTTTCGTGTTCTTAGTGTCCTCAGTGGTTCAATTCTTTTTTCGATAAAATAATTTTTGACCTACCTTTTTCACCGTCTCGTTTGTGCCTAATCGGGCAAGCATTTTTACAATGCGCGGATAGTCGGATACGTATTTCATTAATGTAAAATTGCGGCTGAGTTCCTTACCTATTTGTGTATAGACTTTTTCGTCATATTCACATATAAATGTGGCGGAAAAATCATTGGTGGCAAAACATTGTATGGCTTGTTGGGCAGCCAAAACGCCACTTTGCATTGCCTTATCAATACCATGCCCCTGCAAAGGGTCAACCAAATAAGCCGCATCACCTGCAAGCATCATTCGCTCACCCGAAATTGGCTGTCGGCGACTCCACAAGGGCAAACGGAAGCCTTTAATCTTGTCGAGGAGTTGGGCATTTTGGAGGATTCCGCTGATTTGCGGATTATTTTGAACGATAGCCTGAAAAGCCGCTTTCACATCTGTTTTTTTACCTTTAATTTCATTGGTCAGTACGCCCAAGCCCACATTATACACGTCATTTCCAACAGGAAAAATCCAAAAATAACCTTTCGGTAATTCATCCAATAAATAAAAACGATTATCATTTTCGGGGCAATTTACATTTTTATAATAAGCACGTACTGCGAAAGAATTTTTTATATTATTTTGAAAATCAACATTGTATGAGCGTGCGACCATTGAATTTGCGCCATCGCAGCCAATGACCATATCGCAGGTCAGTGAGAGGTCTTTACCTTCTATTTGAATGATGTCATTATGTGTGATACGGTTGATTCTGATGCCTTCATAGATAATTGTATTTGTATATTTTTTTACTAAATATAATAAAAAATTATCGAAATCCATACGCGGACTGTTATAGGCTTTTGTGACCCAATGAATGTAAATCGGTTTGATATTGGGCAAATGAACGGAGGAAGATTGGATGCGTTGTTTGAGGTCGAGTTGGTCAAATTCTTGGTCGGCAGTGTTGAGTAATTTTCGTAGAATTTTCAAGGCAGGTCCGGGTATGGCATCGCCGCAGGTTTTGTCGCGCGGAAAGGTGCTTTTATCTATCAATGCTACATGCAGACCCGCCTCGCGCAGCGCAAGCGCACAAGCCGTACCCGCAGGTCCGGCACCTACTATGGCGATGTTGTAATGTGTGCTTGTCATTTCTGTAATGAGTAAAACAAAAATTTGAAGAATTGCAAAGAAACATAAAAGTAAATAAACGAGGTTGTAAAATAACATATTTTATCCGTAATTCACTGCAAAACAATTCAATACACAGAAATAATACCTATTATGCTTGTCACTAAAAACGCATTAAAATTAAGTGCGATGCAACCATCAATCCTAAATTTGCTACTAAATAATGACTGTTTAGGTAATTATCCTTGTGGTTCTGTATGATTCTACCAATCAAAGGAAAGTCATCTAACGATTATACTACAAAAATTATAAAGAACCTTCTCGCGTAAGGGCATTCCTTAATGACATTATACTTCATTAATGTTATCTCCGATTTTTCCATAATACACACTAAATAAGAGACACGCTTTGGATTAATTTAATTAATACTCAATATTCAAGTTTTTTATTGAAAACATATAAAACTTGGCAAGGCATTATTTTTTTTATTTATAAAAATATAATTATTAATTTTTTAAAAATAATTAAAATAATAAATGTGTTTAAAATTAAAATATTTATAATAATTATATTATTAATATTATTGAAAAAACTTGAAGATAGAGTAATATATAATTTATTGGTACAGGGAGAGCTATTGAACTTAGTGTTCTAATAATATCTATTCCTTTCATTCATTTTTTAATTTCATACTAATTATAATTATGTTTAAATCAATTAAAAGGTTAACCTTATTAAGTTGTGCATGTTTGCTTGCAGTTTCATGCGAACAACAGAGTTTAATTTATGAGGACTTTACGCCAAATGAACAATTCTTGACTCAAGATGAAGTATCTGATGATTTAGTTACTTTCACAACGGCAGTCATTCCAGGCAAATATATTGTTGTCTTTAAAGAAGATGCAATGAGTGCAAAACGCCTTGATGCCTCACTCAGCTATACTAAGAGACAAGAGGAGGCTAAAAAAATCGTTACAGAGAAATTATTTAAAAAAGGAATTTCTGCCAAAAAGGTAGGTCATGTTTATGCTAAAGCACTTAAAGGATTTTCAGCGGAACTTAGCGAAGTGGAAGTCGAAAAATTAAAACGTGACACCGAAATTGATTACATAGAAAAAGACCAGTCGATTATCATCAATGGAGGTCGAGGCAATGGTAACGGAAACGGAAACGGTGGTGGAACACCAGCACAACCGGAACAGATAATCCCTTGGGGAACAACGAGAGTTGGTGGTGCCAGTGGTGTTGGCAAAAGAGCATGGGTAATTGATACAGGTGTTGATTATGACCACCCTGACTTGAATGTAAATACAGCATTAGCCGAGACTTTTATGAGCGGTAAAGATGGTAAAAATGCTGATGACGGACAAGGACATGGCACACATGTAGCGGGTACTATCGCTGCTTTGGACAATGAAATCGGCACTGTAGGAGTAGCTCCCGGAGCAGAGATTGTTCCGGTAAAAGTATTGGGTAGCAATGGGGGGTCAACTTCCGGTGTCATTGCCGGTGTAAATTATGTAGCTGCCAATGCCGCTGCCGATGATGTGGCTAACATGAGTCTCGGTGGTGGAGCATCTACATCTTTGGACAATGCCGTAATAGCAGCTTCAGCGGTCTGTAAATTTGTACTTGCGGCAGGAAATGAGGGCGCAAATGCTAATACGACTTCACCCGCTCGTGTCAATGGTGCTAATATATTTACAGTGTCGGCAATAGATATCAATGACAGGTATGCTTCTTTTTCAAATTATGGCAACCCACCTATTGATTGTGCTGCACCCGGTGTATCTATCAAATCTACATATAAGGGTAGTACTTATACTTCACTTAGTGGAACATCAATGGCTGCACCTCATGTAGCAGGCTTACTTTTGTTGGGCGATTTAAAAACCAGTGGAACTGCAAGCAACGACCCCGATGGTAATGCTGACCCTATCGCTGTCTATTAATCGGTAACACAAAAATAAATTGAATCATTTGACGCAGTATAGTATTCGTGCTATGCTGCGTTTCTTTTTTGATTTGTGTGAAGTACCCTTCAAAAATTATGTGGATTAAATTAGCACCGAATGTACATACGCTCGGCAAAGGCAAAAATATTTTCAAATGTAATCGACTCATTATCAAGGATAACTGTACCGGAAACCCGCCCAAATGGACCTTCACAATCCGATGCGCCGAGTGGTCCGAGATTGATTTTTACATCCTTCGGATAGAGGGCTTGAAATTTGAGATTTACTTTTCCATGCTTGTCTTTTATATCCCAAATATCCTGATGTCGGGTAAATATAACGCCGGGCAAGCGGTGGATTTTGCCGTTTATCCACAAGGCATTTTCGTTATATTTTTCATTATCAATAGATTGATTTTTAGTCAGATTGAGACCGATAATTCCTTTCTCGCTGATGAAAGCTGCCGTTATCCAATCCCATTTGAGCCGATAAGGATAGTAGCCTTTGTGGTCGTCTAAAATGAAAAAACTCTGCTTCTTTTTAAATTCGTGATGTTCGTCATTTATTCGTAAAAAACCATGCATTGGAACAATGTTTTTGTGGGCATACATACCGTGATTCTCACCGAAAGGAACGCTGGCTACAAGGTGTTCACTATTCGCAAAACTGCCGTGTACTTGTCCTTCAATTGTCGGCATCTCCTTGTTTTTCAAGACTTTAAATTTGACTGTAATTCGATTTTCGCGGAGTTTATTTTCTATCCGAATGTCAATTTTTTTATTAGAAAATGAATTGACGCTATTCAACACATCATTTGGAATATCCAATTGAGTAGGCATTAATTGCTGCTCATATACGTAATGTTTTTCCTGCAAAATATCAAACACACGCACCTGCGCGAAGGCAGATAATTTGGCATTAAATAAAGCGATATTATAGAAAAAACGTTCGTTGCCACCTTGAACAGCTTGAAATTCTTTGAGTCGCAAATTGCGCCACCAACGCGGAGTGGAGTATTTGAGATTCGTTTTAGCATCAATGAGGTTGACATTTTCAATCGGCTGATGAAAAGTACCAAATTCGATTTGGCGATTGGTGACTAACTGTGCTTTGGTTGTCATTTATAGATTGAGTTGGATGTTGAATTCTTCTTGTATGGCGCGGATGAAATAGACATCCTTTGGAAATTCTTTGAGTAAAATATTGAAATGTGTCAAAGGATCTTTGCCCGAATCCTTGATTTGATTTCTTTGTCGTTGAATATACTCCGCACGCTCAATAGCGAGTATAGCATCGTCTAATTTCAGGTATTTGATAAGATTTTCAGCTTCAATATCGCCGTCTTCCGCATAGAAACTGCCGTCGAGATACTTAATTCGTTGCTCAAATTTTTCATCAGTTGGATGTATCAATGGTTGATGTTTGTACCATCTGGGTGCGCTTCCTATTTCATTATTCCATTGAGCTTTTACGAGAAAGTAATTTTGATAACTGTCTTCTTTGGTATATTTCAGAGTTGGATTGAAATGCTCAATTTCCGGTTTGGAGGTACGGTCAAAATACGTCTCCGTGTAGGCACAGATACGTTTTTGTTCATCAAGCAAAATGTTCTTAATGATAGCGTTGTCCTTACTCCGTCCTTTTTTATACACCAAGTCCCGGGCTTTTGAGTTTTTAGGTTTCACGATTCTTCTCATACCGGATATTTGTAAAGGTTGCCAAGTTTAGCCGTCTCAAGCATTAACTCTTTTTTCTTTTCTTCATCTTTTTCTGCTCTCAATTGCTTTTTCAAATCCAAATAATATTCCCATTGACGAATACCGTATTCATTAATATATCGCACACCAAAATCTCGTTTCAACATATCATTCGGGTCATCCCCAATCGGCGAGTCACCTTTATACACCGAATCGGAAGTCACATATCCAGCTTCATCAAAACTCAAAATGAACCGCTCATAAGGCTCAAATGCAGCCGCGACCATAGGCGAGTGCGTGGCAAAGAAAAACTGTGCTTCGGGCGCAAGTTGCGTATAATAATCCACTATTTTTAGTTGAATATCAGGGAATAAGGAGCGTTCCGGCTCGTCGAAAAGGATGATAGTGTCTTTTGTATTAAGTAGATAAATGGGTAATGCAGTGAGTAGGACTTGCTTTGTTCCAGTGGAAAGTCCGTGAGGTGGGATTTCTGTACCGTCTATGTGTTGAATAGGGAAATAGGCATTTTTTGTACTTTTTAGATGAACCTTTAAGTTAAAGTCATTTAAGATAGGGTTGAGACACTTATCAGCTATTTTAATACGTGGGTCAGGATTTTCTTTCTTCCAATCTTCAAACTCTTTAATAATATTTTCGGAGTTTCCATTCGATATATTGAGGGCTAATTTTTTCGAGACAATACTAAAAGACTGATCGTATATTTTTACGTCAGCAAGCAGATAATGCCAAATGGTCTCTTGAAAATTATCCGAGAGTATAACGCACTTTTCTTTCGATAGCAATTCTTTTATATGATCGGTTGAATATTGGCTTTCCGGAATTTCGTTGAGAAGTGATTTTTCTTTTTCTGTCAGAGATTCTAAATGTAGTAATTCTTGATTGGCAAGAAGTTCACTTTTGAAATAAATGAGATACTTGTTTATTTCATTTCTAATATCACTATTCTTCATTCTCACAATGTAATGGGGAAATCTCTCAGACTTGTATTCAATTTCACACCTTACTTTATTTTCATCAATTGTGTTGCCTGTTGGACCATATACAGAATATATGCAATTATTGAAAATCTCAAGCAAAGTAGTCTTCCCTGCTCCACTTTGCCCAATAAAACAAACCTTTTCCAAAGGCTGCCCTGCTTTTTCATGCCCTTCGGGATAAGTAAAATCCAATTCAAGATTTTTGAATTGTTGAAACTCAGCAATGTTTAATTTTTTAATTTTCATATCATCGTACCCTTGATTTTATCGTCCAAATATAAGCATTCGTACATTAAGCCACCACATTACGATATACTTTTTCCAAAATATCCAATGCCTTTTGTTTATCGTGAGCCTCCAATAAAAAAGCGTGTGCTTGCTGCGTGAGTTGCTGTGCAAAAGCAGGGTCATTGAGAATACGTGGCATGGCTTGGGCGAGTGCTTCGGGCTTTTCCATCGGTACAAGCAAGCCTGTTTTTTCGTGGATGCACCACTCCGGTATGCCCGCTACATCGCTGGCAATCACCGGAATACGACAAGCAAAAGCCTCCAAACCAATCAAGCCGAACATTTCACGATACGCCGATGGCACAACGATTAGTGCCGACGAATACAAATAATTTTTAATGTCATGTTGAGACATAAAAGGCAGTATTTTTGTTTGCGATTGCAAGTTGTTTTTTTGTATCGCTTCGCTCAAATTTTCCGCTTCTCCACCTTCTCCGATGAATAATAATTGATAATCGGGCAAAGTATGAGCGATTTGCCGCCATGCTTCCAACAAAACATAAATACCCTTTTCCACCTCCAATCTTCCGATATACAAAATACGTTTTTCGCGTGGTGGCTGCTCATCACTTATCCATTGGTCGAGTTCGATATAATGCTGAATATAAGTCACATTTTCGATACCTCGTGCGTGAAGGATTTTTTCAAACTTATAAGAAGGCGAAATAAAATGACTGCTGTGTTTTTTGACAATATTTAATCGTATTTTTTTAATAAAACTTGCCAACACACTTTCTCCTTTTTTCGGAATAAGGCGATAATCGTGAATCGTCTGTACGGCAGGAATATTATGTTGGTTGGCAACTTTTAAAATCGTGGTGGTAAAGTATGCGTTATTATTGATGTGGATAATGTCGGGTGTGAATGTGCGGAGTTTGGCTTCAATGGCTTTGGCAACACTTTTTTTATACAACAGCCCATCGCGGAATTTATGAATTTGCGGAAACCGACTACGTGTCACATCCGAAAATTCGCGTACATCTATCGTCAATCGCTCTACCTGAAAACCCCGCCCTTCCAACTCTTTTTTAATGGAATTGATGTAGGTTTCCGTACCGCCGCGTACACCCGTTTTGTCGTTGTATATTAGTATTTTCATTTTAGCTGTTCCATGAGTTCTTATTGTAGTTGCGGTATAAAATGTATATGATTAACCTGTTTGCTAAACTTCAAAAAGTTTGGTCAACGTGAGTAATGTACTGGTTTTTTGGCATGTTTAGAATTGCAGTTGACACTTTTTTGGAATGTAACAAATGCTCCAAATTGAGTAAGTCACGCAGAGAACGCAGAGGTCGCAGAGATTTGATAATTAACTCTCTGCGAACTCTGTGCACTCTGCGTGAAAAAGTGCCAACTACTTTTACAGCAAATCTAAACATGCCGATTTTTTAGATGATTACTAATGTTTATACTCCGCTTACCTTGACAATGTCATGTTCGATTTTTATTTAATATAGTTGGCATTTTGCTCTTGAATTTGGGCTAAAACTCGTCTGACATTTTTCAAAATTCACCGATGATGTCATATTTTTCTAGCAATGTTTAAATGTCTGACGAGTTTTAGCCCAAATTCGGAAAAAATATCCCATGTTAAATACAAACATATTTTCATTTTTAAAACATGACATTGTCAAGTTACGTTTACCAAACTCGAAAAGTTTAGCAAACGGAGTTCCTTATCTTTTGTATTGTTTTAAATTTTAATAAATTTATAAAATGCTGTTTTATAGTTTTTTATTTTAATAAAAATATTTTTTATAAAAATTATAATATTTCATAAAATATTTAAAATCAAATTAATAAAAATATTTTTATTGTTTAAGTAAAATTAATAAATGATAAGAGTTTGACAAATGTAAGGTCTTTGCAGATTTATTGCTCACTTTTTTCATACTAAATCAATACATAGCACTATCTTTGCGTGATTTTTAGAATTTGGCATCCCTAAGAACTACGAACAAAGAACGAAGAACTTGAGTTGCAAGGCAGCAAAAAAACAAAAGACAACGTTTCTATCAGGTCAAATTCAATCTTGCTTATGGGTTAGTTATATTGGTTAATCGGGTAATCAGGTATTTCGTGTAGCGAAAATGTGAATTAACAAATTAACGAATGTACTAATCACCAAAATTCATTTAAAATATATGCAAAAAATATTAATTGCTTTATTATATTGTTTGGTTTTTTCTTTTGTACTTCAGGCACAAGCACCTGTGGATTCGGGTGAAAAATTTGTGATTGGTGGTATCGAAGTCGAAGGTTTGCAATTTAGTGAACCCACTGCCGTTATAGCCGTTTCGGGTTTGGCGGTGGACGACGAAATACAGATTCCCGGCAACGAAATCCCGGATGCTATTCGCAGCCTGTGGAAACTTCGTTTGTTTACCGATATTGAAATCGTTGTCAATAAAAAAATAGAAGACGTTATCTTCCTGACGATTAAAGTCAAGGAGCGTCCCCGCTTGTCGCGCTACTCCTACAAAGGCGTGAAAAAACACCTGCACGACGACCTCAACGACGAAGTGCAGCGTTTTGTACAACGTGGTGGCATCGTCACCGAAAGTGTGAAAATGAATGCTGCCAATGCCATTAAAGATTTCTTTATTGAGCGTAGTTTTCTGGATGTAGAGGTAGATGTAATGGAACAAACGGATTCGACGATGTTCAATGCAGTACGTTTGGTATTTGACATTGATAAGAAAAAGCGGGTACGTATTAAAGAAATTACTGTAGCAGGCAATGAGGCATTGAGCGACCAAAAAATCCGTCGTTTGATGAAAGAAACCAAGCGTAAGAAAAACGTTTTTAAACCTTCCAAATTGATAGAAGATGAGTTTGAAAATGACAAACGCAGTGTTATTGCCCGTTACAACAAACTCGGCTACCGCGATGCCCAAATCACCAAAGATTCCGTCTATCGAATCGGCAATGAATTATTCATTGATATGGCTGTGAAGGAAGCCAAACGATATTATTTCAGAGATATTTCGTGGCGTGGCAATTCCATTTACACTACCGAACAATTGCAGGAAATTTTGGGTATAGAAAGCGGCGATGTATATAATGAAGAAGTCTTGAATACCCGCCTGAGTTTCAGCCAAGACGGGCGCGATGTCAGTTCTTTGTATTTGGATAATGGTTATTTGTTTTTCCGTGTCGATCCGGTAGAAAAGACGGTGACGAGCGATTCGATAGACATCGAAATACAAGTTTTTGAAGGACCGCAAGCCACCATTGACCGCGTAGTGATTAACGGAAATGACCGTACACACGAACACGTTGTACGTCGTGAATTGCGAACCAAGCCCGGACAAAAATTCAGTCGTTCCGACATCATTCGCTCGCAGCGCGAGATACTCGCCTTGGGTTATTTCAGTCAGGAAAATCTCGGCATCAACACCCCCGTCAATCCGCAACGCGGAACGGTGGACATCGAATATACCGTCGAAGAACGCCCTTCCGACCAACTCGAACTCTCCGCAGGTTGGGGTGGACGCGGACGCGGAGTCATCGGTACACTTGGGGTGACATTCAATAATTTTTCACTGAGAAATTTATTTGATACCGACAGTTGGAGTCCGCTGCCACAGGGTGACGGTCAACGCCTTTCGCTACGCGCACAAACCAACGGACGCTTCTTCCAATCCTACAATTTATCCTTTACAGAACCTTGGCTTGGTGGCAAAAAACCCAACTCATTTACGGTAGCCGCTTTCCACTCCCGCTCTACGAATGGCGCACCCAATAAAATCACGATTATAGATGATGAAGGGGTATCGCGCGAGGTCAATAATACGAGTTTCAGCCGATTAGCTATTACAGGATTCTCCATTGGTCTGGGTACGCGACTCAAAGTGCCGGATGATTTCTTTGTATCCAATACGACTTTGAGTTATCAGAATATTGCTTTAAGAAATTATCAAGGCTTTATACTTGCGGAAACAGGTCGTCCTATCAGGAGAGGAACATACCACAATCTGACTTTGAACCAAACCTTTTCGCGTAACTCAATAGATAGTCCGATTTTTCCAACTTCCGGCTCTAGCTTTACACTCTCTGCCAAACTATCGCTACCTTATTCTTTATTTAAAAAAGAAAATTTTTGGAAATTGACAGATGTAGAAAAAACTGAACTGATAGCTGAGGAAAATGCTCTCTTAGAAGCTAGTGGGCAGCAGGTACTCAATGAGCTACAAGAAATAGCAACCATAGAAGATGTCCAAAATGCTATGCGCTATAAAATGGTGGAATACCACAAATGGCGTTTTAATGCCGAGTGGTACTCCAAAATATACGGTAAATTTGTCGTGCGTGCAGCCGCAAAAATCGGTATGATTGGTCATTACAACAAAAACATAGGCACTACACCTTTTGAGCGTTTTGAACTCGGTGGTGACGGTATCGCCAACTTCAATATTGAAGGTAAAGACATCGTTTCATTGCGTGGATATGAAGAAGGGGCTGTTAATCAGATCAGTGGCAATCAGGTTTGGGATATTCCCAGCAACCGCTTCGGTTCTACCGTTTTTAATAAATATACCCTTGAGTTGCGTTATCCGCTTTCGCTCAATCCTTCGGCTACCATTTACGTACTCGGCTTTGCCGAAGGCGGCAATGCCTGGTCAAGTTTCCGCGATTACAAGCCGCTTGATTTGCGCCGCTCGGCAGGGCTTGGCTTGCGGGTATTTTTACCCATGTTTGGTACACTCGGTTTCGATTATGGTATAGGTTTCGACAAACCTTACCTGCCCGAAACTGCCAAGTGGTCGGATTACGGTACATTCACCATCATACTTGGATTTGAACCGGAATAAGGAAATTTATGGCTTCATGGTTACATTGTTGTATGGCTTCATTGTCTCATGGTTATATGGTTTCAATGAATCAATCGAACAATGAGACAATGCAACCATAAAACAATGAAGCCATGTATTCCCCGTTAAAATTGTGTTAAAAACAAACATTCAAATAGGGTAACGGTACTTTTTTATGTTTGATAATGCACTACAAATGAATGAATTGTACTTTTTTATAAAAAAAAATATATTCATCCATTAAAAATTGGCAAAGGGATTGCAATGCACCTTATTAGTGAATTGATTAATTAGTGAATCGGTTAATTAGTTCACTTGATTTCGCAAAGCGAAATTTACTCAATCAACAAACTGTTTAACTAATCAATTATTCAACTAAGATAAATATGAAAAAATTACTCCTCCTCGTGGCAGTTGCGATGACCACTGCCTTCAGCGTAGAAGCACAAAAAATCGCTTTCGTTGACATGAATACGATTCTGGAAAGAATACCGGAATATAAAGCCGCTCAAAAAGAACTGGACGATACTGCTGAAAGATGGAAGCAGGAAATCTCCATTGAATACGGCAAAATTGAAACCATGTATCGCAAATATCAGGCACAAGAAGTACTGATGAGCGAAACGACCCGCCAACAACGCGAGCAGGAAATTGTAGATAAAGAAGCGGAGGTGCGCGATATGCAAAAGCAAAAATTTGGACCGGAAGGGGATTTATTCAAAAAACGTCAGGAACTGGTCAAGCCCGTTCAAGACCGTGTATATGATGTCATTCAAAAATTTGCCGGCGACAGAGGCTACGACTTTATTTTTGACAAAGGCTCTATGCCGGGCATGTTATTCGGTGCGCCGGGCAAAGACAAAACAGAAGAAATTATTGACAAATTGAAACTGTAGTTCATAGTTATCAGTTCATAGTTTTTTTGAGTGCGAACTTTCTATGAACCATGAACCATCAACTATGAACCAATTAACCATTATTCATACAAATAAATTTTAAAAAGAATCATGAACGACAAATCATTTATAGGAAAATGGGGAGTGCTGATGTTTGCTTTTGTATGCTTTGCTGCGACTAACATAACAGCACAAAAAATCGGTCACATGAACTCCCAAGCCTTTTTTGCTGAAATGCCTTCCACTATAAGTGCTAAAAATAGCATGGAAGAATACTCCAAACAGTTGAATGACGATTTTGTAAACAGAGAAAAAAAATTACAAGATAAAGTAGCGGCTGCCGAGAAAAAATATAGCGAAGGCAATATGACTCAAAATGAGTTGGAAACAGTACGTGCGGAAATACAAAAACAAAGCGCAGAACTGGAAAAAACAAGGTCTCAATTTCAAACCCAACTCATAGAAAAGGAAGAAACATTGATGAAACCTTTGGTCGAAAAATTCACCAATGCCATCAAGTCAGTTGCTGACGAAAACGGTTACAGCTTTATCCTTGATTCCGCTGCCTTATTGTATGCAGACGATACCGATGATGTCACGAGTTTGGTCAAAGCTAAACTTGGCTTGTAATAAGGATTGATAAAACAGTTAATTAGTTTATTGCTTAATCAGGCTAACACATATTAACCTGATGACTTAATTGACTAATCACCCGACTAACTAATTATAAAAAAATAAATGTGATGAATTTAAAATCAATTATAAAATCCGGTCTGTTGTTATTGGCATTTGTATGCTTGGCTACGGTCAATGCTGATGCCCAACAGAAAATCGGACATACCAACTCCCAGATTCTTTTTGCTGATATGCCTGCAACCAAAGCAGCCAAGAGCCAATTGGAAGACTACTCCAAGCAGCTCAACGACCAATACACAGCAAAAGAAAAAACGCTTCAACAAAAATTGGCTGATGCTCAAAAAAAGGCAAATGAGCTTACACCAAATCAAATAAAAGAACTGGAAACTGACTTCCAAAAGCAAGGTCTTGAACTCGAAAAAACCAGACAAACTTTAGAGCAAGACCTACTCAAAAAAGAGCAGGAACTCATGGAGCCGCTCACCAAAAAATTTACAGATGCCATAGCAGCCGTAGCCAAAGAAAACGGTTATAGCTACATCATAGATTCTACTGCATTATTGCATGGTGTTGATTCAGACGATGTGACAAGTCTTATCAAAACCAAACTAGGCATGTAATTCTTTAAACGTTAATCGGTTAATCAGGCTAACGTATGTAACGAAATAATAATTGAAAGGCGGCTTTTTAGTCGCCTTTTTTTATAGATACTGTTTATGTTTTATTGTTGTATTGCTTTATGGTTATATTGTTTCAATCGAACAAGGAAGCCATAAAACAATAAAGCAATACAACAATAAAACAATGCAGCAATAAAACAATGCAGCAATCCAGCAATAAAAAGCCCATAGGCATTTTCGATTCCGGCATAGGCGGTCTGACCGTAGCCAATGCTATTACCAAGCATTTGCCGAATGAAGAAATCATTTATTTTGGCGATACGGCGCATTTGCCTTACGGCGAAAAATCTGCTGATGCCATACGTTATTATTGCATTACTATTTCTAAATTTCTATTAGAAAAAGGCTGCAAAATGATTGTCATAGCCTGCAATTCGGCATCGTCGGCAGCTTACGATGTATTGGTCGATTTCTTTAGCGGGCAAGCACTTTTTGTCAATGTTGTTGACCCGCTTGTAGATGCTGTCACCGGTGAAGGTTACGATAAAGTCGGGGTCATTGCCACCAAAGCCACGATTAATACGGGCATTTATCGCCGCAAACTCCTTGAAAGACAATCTACCCTCCAAGTCGCTTCTCTCGCCACGCCACTCCTTGTACCGATGATAGAAGAAGGTTATTTTCAAAACAAAATCAGCCGCACCATTATCGAAGACTATCTCGGCAGAACCGACTTCGCCGATATGAATGCCCTCCTGCTTGCCTGCACACATTACCCGCTCATACGCAAAGAAATACAAAGCTACCTTGGCGAGCAGGTTCGGGTATTGGATTCCATTGATGTCGTCTCTGCACGAGTACGTGAGCTACTCACCGCCCACCAATTGCTCAATGACCAACGCCGTAATCCGCACCAATTTTACGTCTCGGATTATACAAAATCATTTGAAGAAACTACCCGTATTTTTTATGAAGAAAGCATTGAACTGGAACATTGTGCTATTTGGAAATAGGAAGAAATGTAATCATACTACTGTGCATAAACAGTAGTCTTGTTTAACATTACATAGTTTGATTATCATTGTTTTATTAATTAAAAATAATATAATTTATTTAATTAAAATTAAAAATATTTTTTATTTATAATTTTAAATATTTCTGATAATAACACTTTGCGTACCTGTAGAAATTATAATTGATAATCAATGAGTTATAATTCCTCTTACCTCTTAAACAAAACGTCATTCTGAATTTATTTCAGAATCTCCCAAGCCACAAGCACAATGTTAATATGAGCTACGATTTTGTATTTTGCTCAAAATCAACAAGTTACAGGTTTTGCTCAATTTGTGTTTTCCATTGTTCGGGGGATGCTGAAATAAATTCAGCATGACGGTTGTTTAAGAGGTACGCAAAACGTTATAATCAGAAATATTTATATAAATTGTTTTTTTACATAAATTATAAAATAAGATTTAATTTATAACTTGACAATGTCATGTTCGATTTTTATTTAATATAGTTGGCATTTTGCTCTTGAATTTGGGCTAAAACTCGTCTGACATTTAAACATTGCTGGAAAAATATGACATCATCAGTGAATTTTGAAAATGTCTGACGAGTTTTAGCCCAAATTCGGAAAAAATATCCCATGTTAAACACAAACATATTTTTATTTCTAAAACATGATATTGTCAAGATAATAACTTATTTTTATTTATTAAAATTAATTTAAATCGTTGATTATCAAGGTCAAACAAGTCTAATGATAAAAATCAACACTTCAACACATGCAAGTAACAGCCTTTACCTTCGTCCGCGATGCGGTCAAATTAGATTATCCGGTAGTGGAGGCGATACAATCCGTTTTGCCTTTGTGCAATGAGTTTATCGTAGCGGTAGGTGCAAGTGAGGACGGTACACGCGAGTTGATTGCAAATATTCCGACGGATAAAATACGCATCATTGATACGGTATGGGATGATAGCTTGCGTGAGGGTGGACGTGTGCTTGCCCTAGAGACCGACAAAGCGATGGATGCCATAACAGGTCAGCCCGATTGGTGTATATATATACAAGCCGACGAGGTGGTGCATGAGCAATATCTGGACACCATAAAAGCAGCCATGCTGGACTACAAAGACGATAAGCGTGTGGAAGGTTTGTTGCTTAAATATCTACATTTTTACGGTTCATTCGACTATGTGGCAGATTCGCGGAAGTGGTACAGGCAGGAGGTACGCATTATCCGGCACGACCCACAGATTCGCTCGTACCGCGATGCACAAGGCTTCCGAAAAGCAAGCCAAAAACTCTGCGTCAAAGCCATTGATGCTTGTATGTATCATTACGGTTGGGTACGTCATCCCAAATATCAGCAACTCAAACAACGCAGCTCTAAACGCTACTGGCACAACGACGGCTGGATACAGGAAAACCTGCCGGATGTCCACGAGTTCGATTATTCAAATATAGATACCCTCGCACATTTTGAAGGTACACACCCACAACTGATGCAGCCCCGCATTGAGCGCATGAACTGGAATTTCAGCTTCGACCCCACTCAACGAAAACTCAGCCTGAAAGAACGTCTTTCCCGACTGTTTGAAGACCTGACCGGATACCGTATCGGAGAGTATAAGAATTATCGGTTGATCAAATGATGATTAATTTTCACTCAACTCACCGCACTATCATCACACGCCGCACGCCACCAACAGCCCCATCCACCATAAGCCGACACAGATACACGCCTTCAGCCCAATGTTGCGTATCTATCTGCACCTCATCTATGATGCTCGTAAGGGTTTGGTCATGCACCACCCGACCCGCTACATCTGTGACCATTAGTGAGATATTATCTGCCTGTTGCCCGATATTGTATGATAAAATAAGCGACTCCTGAGCCGGATTCGGATAGATATTCATTGCTTTGATAGATAGCTGTGGTGTGCTTACAGATACAGGGTCATTTTCCTGACAGTTTTCTTCATAACAACCATACTCGTCTAGTTTGAGGACGAAGCCCTTTTGGGTGTACTCCGGATAGACCGTACCTGCCTCTGCCACAAATTCTCCTGTAATGACAAAACCACCATCAGAAGTATGATTAACACCTTTCATAGCATAATAAAAAATCTGCTCATAGCTAAATTCAAGACCAAGTGGATTGTTACGCCTTGCCCAGATAATTTCTGCATCCTGATTAATCTTAAATATTTTATCACCTGCAATAATGACAAAATTACTATCAGGCAGCCTGATCATTTGTTCCATAGCGTAATATCCCCCATCTACATCCCATCTGTCTATCTCCTCTTGAATATTTTTTTCCCAGATTTTATTGCCTTCGGGGTCTATTTTTGCAAACCAGATAGTCGCATCGGGATTGATATTATAATGTGGAAAATTAGAGGTACGCCATAGATTATCTGCCCAGGCACAGAGATAATTTCCATCATCGGTAGGCTGAAGTACAATGTGATCGGATGTATAAGGCTCACCTAAGCCGCCGGGGTGGATGCGCCACTTGGGTACACCGACACTATCCGTCTTGATGATAGTTGCCACATCGTGGTCATCTACGCTGACATCACCATTTAGCCGCCGCTGCTCGGTATTGGTGAAGATATAGCCACCATCGTGAGCGCGGAAAATATGGCGCGGCTCCATCCAACAATTATTGTCACAGGAAAAAGTGCGCTCCCAGAGGGTGTTGCCGAGGGTATCGGTACATAGGAGACTGGAGCGTACTTTGATGCCGTTGTGATAATTAAGACCGTGTACAATCTTATTGGCTTGTTCGCGGTGGGTAATATACATAATTGCTTCTTCACCTAGAGGTGGAGTATATTGCCAGGAACTGTCGGTTACTACTGTAAGGTCATTATTAAGGTATAATCTTCGTGCCTTAATCAGTGATTCTGATTCATTAATTACAGTTATTCCCATTACTTTTTCTTGATGATAACAGCTTAATGATTGTTGGCTTTTTACCTCGCTTACAATAGCATTATTTACATAAATATCCCAAGAATCAATATAATCACCAGTTTTACTAATCTTAGTAATAAGAATTTTATTATTATAATTTGGTGTGAATCCTGTACCTATTACCGTATAATAGGCATCATATTCTAATGCAGAGGAAGTCATCCACCTATCTGT
This sequence comes from uncultured Saprospiraceae bacterium, assembly GCA_938028705.1. GTDB lineage: Bacteria > Bacteroidota > Bacteroidia > Chitinophagales > Saprospiraceae > JAHDEO01. The sequence continues at coordinate 25,669 of CALIZI010000334.1, forward strand.
TAATGTAAAAAAACGCTCTTGTGCATATAAATTAATCGTAATAAAAGACAAGGCTATTATAGATATAAACTTCATCATAATATAAATTAAAAATCCGGCTGCTCATTATTGAGCAACCGGAAGTGAACAAATTATTTTACTAAAATAAATTTATTAGTTTTTATGACATGATTATCATTTCTAAGCGTACAAAAATATTGACCTTGTGGAAATTGTTGGGCAGTAATAATGATTTCATCCTGTGGATAAAACAGTTTTTCTTCATAAACTTGCTTACCGGATAAGTCTGTAATCACTAGCGATAAATTCCTATTATTTAAAACCGTAACGGCATATTCGACAGTAATATATTTATCTGCCGGATTGGGATAAATAAAGAGTTTGTCTTCACTTATCACATCTTCTACATACGTTATGTCGTTATTTTCTCTCGGTTTAAGTTCTTCCTCCTTTGGGAAGTAAACCGGCTCCCGATAGGTATCAATGCCATTGAGTTTGAGTAGTGCAATCGCATCACCCGCTGTGGCATCGGGATTTTTGCTATAGTTTTCCAGTTCCTTTAAATCGCTTTCGGAGAGGGCAAAAAGGTTTTTATTTTCCGCTTCCCATTTTTGCATTAAAGTTCTGAAATCTATATAATTTTTATATGCCGACTGTTCCGTTTCCGACAATTGCATACAAAATACAGAAAAGTGTTCGCTCATCTGTATTAAAAGGTGAAAAGTACAAAACATAAAAATATCATTACAATGTAAAATTATTTTATTTACAAATTATTGTAAATTAGTTTTTTATAAAAAATATTCACGTTATACACTTTTACATTTATTATTTTACAACTTGTCCCGACGAATGACAGGATTTTACATTACAATAACGACTTTCACCTTATAGTACAGATGAGCAAAAGTGTTATTCATTTTTTTACAAATCAACCGATTTTAACATTTTAAGCAAATCTTCATTCCATTCTATTAGGAATTCGGCTACCCATTTCAATTTGCCCAATTCTAACAATCAACAAGTTATAAGGTGTTGTGATTCAGTTAATTATAAAAAACTATGAACCATGAACCATGAACTATGAACCGATAGCCGACAATTTTATTTCCCAAATCCTGTAAATTCGATTTAAAAAATGTAAATTTGCGTACAACACGTCAGTAATGACTTCAATATATAGTTTTAAAATAGAAGGAATAGCGGGAGAGGAAATTAACTTTGCACGCTTCAAAGGTAAAAAAATCCTGTTGGTCAATGTGGCTTCCCAATGCGGATACACACCACAATATGCCCAATTGCAGGAACTCTATACAACATTTAAGGACATCCTCGTTATCGTCGGTTGCCCTGCCAACAACTTTGGCAATCAGGAACCCGGCACCAATGAAGAAATCAAGACATTTTGCGCCTTAAATTATGGTGTCACTTTCCCAATCACTACAAAAATCTCCGTCAAAGGAGACGACATACATCCCCTTTACCAATGGCTGACCCGAAAATCTGAAAACAGTATAATGGACTCGGAGGTACAATGGAATTTCCAGAAATACCTCATCAATACACAAGGTCAACTTACACATACATTTACATCAGCTGTTGACCCGTGTAGCGAGGAAATTATTGATGCCATTACAGGATAATTTGGTGATGAGCAATTCGTCAATAGTGATTCGGTTTATTTTGCTTTACAAAATATTTTCTTATATATTCCTTTCCGTCTTTTTAAAACTTTCAATATATCCGTGTTCCCAAACCTATAAGGTTTCCAAAAACCTTATAGGTTTCAGCGCGAATATAAACTTCAAATTGCAGTCATTCCTGTCGTGAATTTTATTTAAAAAAATGCGCTTTCAAAAGATGCACCTCCGTACCGACGACTTTAGCCGTCGCGGAAACTCGTACAGGCGATTTCAATCGCCATGTCGCAATAATAAAAATGTGTAAATTTCTATTGTACAAATTTTTGCAAATAAAAATTTACAATCACATGGCGACTGAAGTCGCCTGTACGGGTATGTTCATCTAAAGAGAGACTAAAATAGCCAAACGACAAAAAGTGCGATTCTCGGAAATCATCGGTCAAGCTACCATCAAGCAGCAACTCATCCAATCCGTCAAATCGGAACGGATGCCTCATGCGGCTATCTTTTTGGGTCCGCATGGTTGTGGGGCTTTGGCTTTGGCAGTAGCTCATGCACAGTATGTCAATTGCGAAAACCCGACCGACGAAGACTCCTGCGGTGCCTGTCGCAATTGTACCCGCATAGCGAAGGGCATACACCCTGATATTCATTACACTTACCCAACGGTAGGCTCAAAAGCCATCAGTACGCACTTTCTCAAAGAATGGCGAAAAGCCCTTGCCGACAATCCCTATATGGATGTCAATGAATGGTTACAAATTCTCAATGCAGAGAACAAACAAGGCAACATTACACGCGACGAATGCGTAGATATTGTCAAAAAAATGAGCTTCAAAAATTATGAAGCTCCTTATAAAGTGCTGATAATATGGCTACCCGAATACCTCGCCAAAGAAGGCAACCGACTCCTCAAACTGATTGAAGAACCACCGCCCAAAACGCTGTTTATATTGGTTGCTGAAAATCAGGAACTGATACTTAATACGATACTTTCGCGTTGTCAGATTACAAAAATCAATAAACTCCGCGACGAAGATATTATCAGTGGATTGACCGCTCAAAATATTGGCGAAGAAGATGCGCGGCGCATTGCCTTCCTCTCCAACGGCAATTATAATGAAGCCCTCAAACAACTCAAACACGACACCAACGACCATGCCACGCTATTTTTAAAATGGTTTAGAGTGGGCTACAAAGGGAATGGTTTGGAAATGGTCAATTGGGTGGATACATTTGCCAAATTAGGGCGCGAAAACCAAAAACAACTCCTCAATTATGCCTTGTATTTTATGCGCGAATTTATGGTCGTGAAAATGACCGGAAATGCACGGGTACGCTTGCAAGGCGAAGAACTCCAAACGGCACAAAACATGACAAAGGTCATCGAATTTGACCAAATAGAAAAAATCACAAAACTACTGAATGACAGCTATTACCATATAGAAAGAAATGCCAACCCAAAGGCACTTTTTCTGGATGCGTCCATTCAGTTACACAAAATTTTAAGACATAAAATTCCAAATTCCAAATAACAAAATCCAAATTCCAATGGACTACATGTTTGGAATTTGGAATTTGTTTTTTGAAATTTGTTTTTTGATAAAAAAACAGACATGGGATGTTCAAGTTGTGGAACCACTCCGGGTGGTTGTAAAAATAACGGTCATTGCGCTTCGGGCGGATGCAACCGACTCAATACGTATGATTGGCTATCGAATGTAGATTTGCCGGATACCTATGATTTTAATGTCATAGAAGTCAGCTTCAAAAACGGCGCACGAAAAGGATTTTACTACAATCCACCTTACCTGCGGGTAATGACCGGCGATATGGTCGTGGTAGAAGCCAAAAGCGGCGGATTTGATATGGGGCGGGTGTCCTTGTGTGGCGAATTGGTCAAATTGCAGATGAAAAAGAAGCGGGTGCGCGAGGATAATTTTTTCCAAAGTGTACTTCGCAAAGCCAATGAGCGCGACCTCGAAAAACTACAGGAAGCCCGCGACACCGAGCGCGATACGATGATTAAATCGCGGGTCATTGCACGTAATTTGAAGCTCAATATGAAAATCGGCGATGTCGAATATCAAGGCGACAAACGCAAAGTGACGATATACTACACTGCCGACGGACGGGTGGATTTCCGCGAGTTGATTCGGGTCTATGCCAAAGAATTTAAAGTCAAAATCGAAATGCGGCAAATCGGTGCGCGGCAGGAATCGGCACGTATCGGTGGCATTGGTTCCTGTGGGCGCGAGTTGTGCTGCTCCACGTGGTTGAGTGGTTTCAAATCGGTCTCTACGGCAGCCGCTCGGTATCAAAATATTGCCATCAATCAATCCAAACTTTCCGGTCAGTGTGGTCGTTTGAAGTGTTGTCTCAATTACGAGTTGGATACCTACCTCGATGCCCTCAAAGGCTTCCCCAAACGTGCCGACCGCATCGAAACCGAAGTCGGCGTAGCCCATCTTGTCAAGACCAATATCTTCAAAGGCTTGATGTATTACAGCTACCGCGACCAGCCTTTTTCCAAACTCTACCAACTGGATAAAGAGCGCGTACACGAAATACAAAAACTCAATAAGCAAGGCAAAAAACCACCGGAATTGATTGATTACCAAAAAGTAGAAGTAGCATTTAAATCAGAGGAAGAAGACGATAAGGGCTTTGTGGATGTGACCGGACAAATCGAATTGCCGCCGGAGGAAAGAAAGAAAAAACGACGTGGTGGGAGAGGTCGCTCGCGTGGTGGCAGGTCTTCTGGCAGCAGGTCGAGGGATAGAAAGGATAGAAATGATAAACCCAAATCATCATCCAAGCCAAAGTCAGATAAGCCAAAATCGAAACCCAAGTCGGATAGTCGTCCGAAAACAGGTGCAAAGCCCAAGCCTAAGTCAAAATCCGATACATCAAAGAATAAAACACAAGGGAAAAGCGGGAATAAAAAGAAGCGATTTTGGGGAAAGAAAAAGAAGGACAAATAGTGCTATCAGTTCATGGTTCATAGTTCATGGTTCATGGTTCATAGTTCATAGTTCATAGTTCATGGTTCATAGTTCATGGTTCATGGTTCATGGTTCATGGTTCATAGTTCATGGTTCATGGTTCATGGTTCATGGTTCATGGTTCATAGTTCATGGTTCATAGTTCATGGTTCATAGTTCATGGTTCATAGTTCATAGTTCATAGTTCATGGTTCATAGTTCATAGTTCATAGTTCATAGTTATAAACTCATTGAATTTCAAATGATTGTAATAACTGCGGACTGCTGACTATCCAACTGCGGACTGATCGCCGTTAGACGGGTAACCACAAATAGTGGAAAATATGAAAAAAATGAAGTGAAAAGTTTGAACATATTATTTTACTTCGTATTTTTACTAAAATCTGACAGTTTATTTAAATTTGGATGATGCAAATTGCAAAAAATCATTATTAGACTTGTATAGCTTTGATAATCAATTATTTAGAGTGAATTTTATTTTATTAAAATATTTATTATAATTGCATTTAAAAATAATTATTATGAATATTTAAAATAAATAATTAAAAATATTTTTAATTTCAATTAAATTAATTAATTATTTTGATAATAAATAAGATTTTGATAATCAAGTTTTTTTAAGCCGTACAAGTCTATTTAACTATGAACCATGAACCAACAGCTATGAACTAATAATAAAATTGATGGCTTATGCTAAAAGTAATGAAAGACATGATGGACGTGGTGAAAGAGAATAAGGAGCAACATATAGAAGAAATCCACAATGATGCAGGAATGCCCTTCTTAGATGAAGCAAAAAATATAGAGTTAGTTCCGTGTCTCAATCCTATGTGCGATTGCGGTGCATTATACGCATTACTTGAACCGGACAAGGGCGAGAAGATGATGCTTCCTATCAATGTACATGAGAAGCGACTCCTGACTGCCGAAGAATGCCCCTTGACTATACCCGACCATGAAATGCAAAAAAGAATGGAAGAAGCCTTCCTTCAGGATGCAGACGAGGAAATGTGGGCGCAACTGACTGTCGTTTATTTAGAGAAAAAAAATATCCTCATTGATGAGGTCAATCCCGGTAAAATTACCGTAGAGTTTGACGAAGAAGATATACTTGAAGCAGACTTGATGGTGCATTTTCAAGATATTTTTCCCTGTGCACATTTTCCTATAATACTAGGGCAATCCGTATATATCGTTACAGATTCATATTGCAAAAATGACTTGTGCGGTTGTAAGAATATGAGGCTCAATATGGAAAAAATCAGTGGTGAGGAACACGAACTTTTGGGCTTTTACGAATACAACTACAAATTTCGACAAGGCAACTTCAGCAGTGTAGAAGCCGAAAACAAACTCGTTGCTCAAAAGGTAATAGATACACTATTTTTAGAATATCCCGACATAGACAAAACATTAGGCAAAAGAAATACGACTGTCAGAAAATTATTTAAAAAAGCAAAAAAAGAATATTGGAAAACCAAAGGACGCACCAACCCAAACACCTCCCGCATATCGCGCAATGCACCCTGCCCCTGCGGTAGCGGCAAAAAATATAAGCGGTGTTGTGGGCGCAATTGATGTTTTTTTTAGAAATATAAAATGTAAAATAATAAATGTAAAATGTAAAAATACCGATAGTACGCAAAAAAGCATTTAAAAATTCATTATTTTTAATTAATTGAAAATTAGCACAATAACAGGTAATATATTCATTTCACATTATATACTTTTACATTTTACATTTATTATTTTACAACTTGTCCCGACGAATGACGGGATTTTACATTCCGATAATGTATAATAAGAAGTTGCCCCGAAAAACATACCTCCTCCTCTCCGGCATATTTCTAATATCCGTCCTCATTCGTTTGCCCCACCTTGACCGCCCTTTGTCCAAGCACCACGAATTTTGCACAGCCATCACCCTCATTCCCCTCCAAAATTGGGCAGACAACAGCATAGCCACCTACCATTACAGCCCAAGCGTCAGTTACGAAGGCGCAGGCAATCACCACATCGAAAACCTCACCGCCTACCCCCTTGAAGCTGACGGACGATTCTACTACCTCTCACACCCGCCTTTTGCTTACCTATTACCGTATTTTACCTTTCAAGTATTAGATGTTTATCCGACTCCACTTGCCCTGCAAATCTTCAACCTCTTTTTTCACTTTATTTCTTGTTTATTTATATATAAAATTATTTTATTAATAAATAATAAACCCTCAACAAAAGGCGCATTAGCCGCCTTCCTTATCTATCTTTTTGCTCCGGCTACCTTGTGGTTTCATGGCAATGCTTACATGTCAGATATGTTTATTTCTAATGTATTTATCATTGGAATTTGGCTTGTATTAAAGATATTTTTAACAGAAAAAACAGCCGACTCACGTTTACTAAACTTTCAAAGTTTAGTAAACGTCAATCTAAAGATAACAGGTCTCGGCATCATCATTTTCCTAATGATATACACCGAATGGCTCGGCAATTTCTTTGCCTTCGGGGTCTTCGTTTTGGCACTTGTAGCCGCATTTTCAAGCAAAGGACAACAAAGAAACAAGTATCTGCTCATCGCTACGACTTGCGTATTAGCAGTCATCGCAGGCTTAGGATTAATCTTTTGGCAATATAGCAGTATTGCGGGTTTTGAGGCATATTGGGCATATTTTGAACACCGCTTCGGGGCGCGTAGTGGAGCAAAATTTACCGACACCGATGTATTTTCTTTTTTATATAAATATTTAAAATTAATAATAAAAATAGTCAAACATTATGCAATAGGTTTTTTGCCGATGCTGCTGTTTGGGGGTGCTTTATGGCTCGTCTTTATCTATCGTACAAAGCGGATAATTCAGACATCGAAGCCCGCCACCCGCTACTTTCTATGGTTGGCAGGTTTTCCTGTTTTAATGCACCATTTGGTCTTTATTGAGTTTTCTGTCGTGCATGATTTCGCAGCACTCAAAGGCGGAATTTTGATAGCGGTAGGCATCGGATTATTGACAGAACGATTATTGGAAAAAGAAAAATCCCGATTATTTTTTGTCGGTTTGGCAGCGACACTGTTGCTCTGCATTGCTCAATATTACTACATCAACCGCCCGGGAAGCATCAGTCAAAACGGCGATAGATACGACAGGATGCAAACACTCGGTAAGGCGATTAAACGTGAGGCTTTGGCAGAAGAAGTCATTTATTTGAACGGCTACAAACCCGACCCGCAAGTCATGTATTATGCCCAACGCAATATGCTACGCGCCACCGATACCCTGATGGTCAAGACTGATTTAGCTACACGCCGAATAAAGCGCGGGGTATTGTTCACCATTGAAAATTATACCATAATAAAAACAGAGCGGGTGAGGGCAGAGTAAAGAGTAAGAGATGCCAGACACTCTGTGAGGTGAGGCTAATGCCTTAGTCCTAACCCAAGTTGAATATGTAGTCCCCAAGTTTTTTAGGTGGTTTAGTTGTCAGACGAATGTTGTTTTAGAAGGCACCGATTATTTGATAATATCTTCGCTTTTAGCAAAAGAATTCGTCTGACAACTCTCCCCACTCTGATTTTTTGGGGGCTACATATTCAACTTGGGTTAGTTATTTCGACATCTGCTTGCTCACCCTGTCAGTGTTTGATCTTTTTCTTTTTGGGTATGATGTAAACGTTGTTGTAAAATCGTGATGTCTGTATGATACGACCTGGGCAGCCCTGAAATGTTTGGTGTGCCTTTGTATAACTTGACAGTATCATGTTTGATTTTTATTTAATATATTTGGCATTTTGCTCTTGAATTTGGGCTAAAACTCGTCTGACATTTTCAAAATTCACCGATGATGTCATATTTTTCCAGCAATGTTTAAATGTCTGACGAGTTTTATCCCAAATTCGGAAAAAATATCCCATGTTAAACACAAACATATTTTTATTTTTAAACAAATCATGTCCTGTCAATACTTTTACACTTCAAATATCGCTATTCGTTGATTCGTCACTCTCTACTCTCTACTCTTCTCTACTCGTCACTCACTTCACAAAAACCTTCACACCATATTTAGGGCGCAGCGTCACCAATGCTTCCGGTTCTACGGGATGTTGGGTATCCAGTTCAAAATCAAAGCGTTGTACCATCATGGCGATGAGTAATTGGATTTCCATCAGGGCAAAATTATTGCCGATACACATACGCGGACCAAGACCAAAGGGCATATACACACCTCTTGTACGTGCCTTGACACGCTCGGGCGCAAAGCGGTCGGGGTCAAATTTGTCGGGCTTTTCCCAGTAGCGTTCATCGCGGTGCAAATTGGCGATAGCCACAAAAACAGTCTGTCCTTTTTTAATGGTATATCCGGCGGGATTATCGTCTTGCAGGGCTTCGCGTCCCATTGCCCATGCGGGTGGATAGAGCCGCATGGCTTCTTCCATGACTTGATGTGTGTAAGGTAAATTTCGGAGGTCGGCAAGTGTCGGACGACGGTTTCCAAGTACGGTTCGCACTTCGTCTTTGAGACGTTGGTATTGTTCGGGATGTTGAGTCAGCAAATACCAAGTCCATGACAGGGCATTGGCGGAGGTCTCGTGACCTGCTACATAAATGGTGATGAGTTCGTCGCGGAGTTGCTTGTCAGACATCTGCTCTCCGGTGTCCTCGTCGCGGGCTTCCATGAGCATGGTGAGGAGGTGATTATCCTTGGTGCTGTTTTTTTTATGGGTATTGATAGCTTCATAAATAATCTTGTCGAATCGCTCCACATCCTTTTTAAATTTTCTGTATTTGCCATTGATGTGTGACAAGGGAATGCTAAGTGGAAAACGAATACGCTGAACGATATAATGTTGTGCGCTGCTGATGGTTTGTTGAATGTCGAGATTGTCGCCATAACGCTCTCCACCCATCAGTGTGTCCAGTGCTATATCGGAGGCAACAATATTCATTTCGCGGGTGATATTAATGGATTCAGAATTGCCGCGATAGGTTTCAAATTGTTGAAAAAAACGCTCTCCCGAATCCACCATCGTATCAAACAAACCTTCAAGCCGCTTTTTATAAAAGGCAGGTTGGGCAAGTCGCCGCTGCTGCATCCACGATTCGCCTTCATTCATCAGCAAGCCATTGCCGAGTGCCAATCCGAGTTGGCGATAAGCGACGTCTTTGATGTAATTTTTATTATTGGTCTGAAGAATATGGCGGATAAATTCGGGATTGGAAGTGAATAATGCTTTTCGGAATATCAGGTCACCCATGAATGTATCGCCGTATTTTGCCTTGCATTCACGTAAGAATTTCGGTGGATTTTGGCGAAAGGTTTTGAGGTCTGCCCAAGCCCCTTGAAGGCGACCTGTAGGAATAGGTTTGGAGGATGCCGAAGCTGCTATGCCAGACTGTTCCATTTGTGTGATTTGATTTAGTAGATTTTTTGATTCGCTACTCAATGACTCACTTAGGCAGAAAAAGAAGTACCACAGCCACAAGTATCTGTTGCATTCGGATTGGTAAAAGTAAAGCCGCGATTATTCAGACCATCCAAAAAGTCGATTTCCATACCGAGCAGGTAAATGGCATGAGCTTTATTCATAAATACCTGAAAGCCTTTGATTTCAAAAATATCGTCATTCTCCTCTTTTACATCAAAGCCAAGTATATATGTAAAACCAGAACAACCACCACCTTTCACGCCTACGCGAAGCCCATGGTCTTGAGGTACATTTTGTTCGGCTTTGATTCTTTCCAATTGTTTTACTGCCCCGTCGGTCAATGTAATGGGCATGGTTAATATATCACTCATAATCTTTAATTTTTAAGTTTGGTTGCTTTATCGGATTTTGGATATTGGGGAATTAGGAAATTTGTTATTAGATAAATTATTTTTATCAAATAATTATAAAATTAATTTAATTTTTATATAAAAATTAAATTAATAAAACATGTAAATAACTATTTTTCATAAATAATTAAAAAAGAGGGTTTTACCGAATTTCCAAATTCTCCAATTTCCTCTTTCCAAAGCCCAATTGCTTACAAAATTACAAATTTTAATCCATTCATGCTGTTTCTGACATTTTTTCCGCCAATTTTGTCAGTATCTGCATAAAATCGGTTTTACTTCCTGTCCAAATTAAATAACTTTGCGGTCAATTTTGTTGTGAGTAGAGAGTAGCGGGTGAAGAATCAACAAATTACGAATTTACCAATCAACAAATTATAAATCATGCAAATATTACTTGAATTACTGAAATATACGATTCCGGCACTTGTTGTCTTTTTAACAGTATATGTTATGTTGCGCCAATATTTCAATTTTGAAGCGAGAGCAAAAGAACTCGACTTCAAAGCCGGACATCGAAACGTCACCTTGCCCTTGCGCCTGCAAGCCTACGAGCGACTAACGGTACTCTGCGAGCGAATTTCATTGCCCAATCTCATCCTACGCATACGCACCAATAGTATGACTGCCTCCGATTTGCAGATTGCCCTGCAAGTAGCTATACAGCAGGAACTCGACCATAATGTAGCCCAACAAATGTATGTCTCACCCGAACTGTGGCAAATCATTACGCTGGCAAAAAACGATGCGATTAATACCATAAATCATGTGGCTAAACAAATGCCTGCCGATGCTTCGGGCTTGGATTATAGCCGCGAATTGTTTCGATATATGAATGAAAAAGGCGCGACAGGACTTGACCAAGCCTTGCTCGGTATCAAAAAAGAAGTGAGTACCATTCTTTGATTTGTGGTTTGATGATTCGCCACTCGATACTTGCTACTCCCCTCAACCTGCCAAAAAGTCCGTTTTAATATTTCACCTATTCATATTGTGACAGCATCTTGGCGGAAAAAGTCGCCATTATGACATACAATTTATTTTATTCAAAATAAATTGAAAGGTTTAGAATTAGTCTAAATAGTAAATTAAAACACTGGTTATCAACTAAATACGCCAAGACAATAACAATAAATTAACATAATTCCATTAGGTAAGTACCCCTTATTTGCTTGATTTTTGATAATTAAAATTGTATCTTTGATTTAAGATGATAAACAATACTGAACTTTGGTCAAAAGTGAATCGGTCAATCAAATAATCGGGGTCTTTTTATCGATTTTTGTAAAAATAGTTTTTTTAAATAAAAATAATTTAGCTTCAAAATATTGATAGTTACAAAATCATCCTGATTGGTATTAACCATTATCCAAAGTTCAAAACACAACAATATAAAACACTAAATTTAATGATTATGTCTGCAATAGATTTTAACACCAACTTTGATAAGCAGGCATCGATGTTACAGGCTTTCGCGTACAACCTCACCAAAAATGTGGAAGATGCTAAGGACTTGTTTCAAGAAACTGCTTATCGTGCCATCGTGAACCGCGACAAATTTCGTCCCGGCACAAATTTTAAGGCTTGGCTTTTTACGATAATGAAAAATATTTTCATTAACAACTATCGTAAAAAAGTCAAAGCCAACACACTGATTGATTCGACAGCGAATAACTATTACATCAATTCAGGACATCACACTGTAAAGAACGCAGCGGCTTCAGATATTATGATGAAAGAATTGCATCAGATAATTGATAGCATAGACGAAAGCACGCGCGTACCTTTTATGATGTATTACGAAGGATTTAAATATCAGGAAATAGCTGACCAATTGGAATTACCTTTAGGTACAGTCAAAAGCCGGATATTTTTTGCCCGTAAAGAATTGAAAGAGTTGATTCAAGATTACTACTCTGCTAATGACATGCAGGGCGTACTCGGCTAACATTCAGATGACGCAACCGGAACCGTCCGGTTTGTGAAAAGTATAAAGGAGGTTCGTTCCATTCGGGAGCGAGCCTTTTTTATTGTATTTGGTGACTCTTGCAAAAAAGTTAGTTCGTTTCACCCAAGTTGAATACGTAGCCCCCAAGTTTTAAATCAAGTAATGGAATGTAACACCGTCAGGCTGACGGTGTTACATGTCACCCAATTTTGTTGAACTTGGGTTAACAAAAAAAATCGTTTATATTTACGCATCACCAACACCACCAACACTATGAAAAAAGAAAGAGATTACATCCTTGGCACCCACGAAGAAGAGTTGGAACGATTAGGTTTGCAACATCAAATATGGCGACCTCATGCCTTAGAAGGCTGGCACAAGGCAGGACTAACTCGTGGTATGAAGGTCTTGGACATCGGCGCAGGACCGGGATACGCTACACAAGATTTGGCGGAGATAGTAGGCAAAGAAGGCGAAGTCGTGGCAGTCGAACGCTCCAATAATTACTTGCAACACCTCAAAAAAAACAGTGCCGGACAAGCACACATCCGAGCTTACGAAACAGATCTGATGGAAGATGACATACCGGAACGCGACTTCGATTTTTCGTGGTGCAGGTGGGTCACTTGCTTTGTCTCCAATCCCGAAATATTGGTCCAAAAAAATTATAATGCGCTCAAAAAAGGTGCTAAAGCCATTTTCCACGAATACATTGATTATGCCACTTGGAAATTTGTACCGCGAAGTGAATTGCAAGAACAATTTGTGGCACAAGTCATCAAAAATTGGCGCGAAACAGGCGGCGAACCCAATATCGCCGGCACCCTCCCCGACTTACTCACCCAACAAGGTTTTCACATCCAATCCATGCGACCGCTGATTTTTGTCATTCGCCCGACGGACTTTATGTGGCATTGGCCCCTGTCTTTTATCGAAATCAATTTGGCACGTCAGCTTGAACTCGGCAAAATCGAAAAAACATGGGCAGACCAAGTCATGCAAGACCTCGAAGACCGCTGCAAAGCACCCAATGCCACAATGATTACACCGATGGTTATGGAAATTATTGCAGAGAAATAATACATATTAATTAAATGTAAAATATAGAATAATAAAGTTAAAATGTAAAAGTGGCGATAGTAGCTTGACAATGTCATGTTCGATTTTTATTTAATATAGTCAGTGTTTGTCCTTGAATTCGGAAAAAATATCCCATTTCAAGTACAAACGCATTTTTATTTTTTAAACATGATATTGTCAAGGTAGTATGATAAAGTTATTTTTTTAAGAGCATGTTTGGAAATTTTAAATTAAGAATCAGCTAATTTTCAGAATATTATATCGTATTTCGTGTTTTTTTTATTTAAAAAACAGTAAACATGAATTAAAAATTTAACTTATTTTTATTTTTTATATAAAATATAACTTAGATTAAGTTTGTTTAAGTGTTTGAATTAAACTAAAATTTCGATTAGAGCGTAAAAACAAAATTAAACTTCCAAACATGCTCTTACATTTTGTGTTTTACATTTTATATTTTACATTTTATATTTTACACTGTCATTTCTGTTAAATTTTTTCGAGTTATTAAATGTTCCGAATGAGGTCATTTTTCTTATTGAAATTCAAAATTTTTATAACCTAATTCAAAATATAATTTGGTTTTTAAAATTGTTTTTAATAAAATATTAATTTTAAACTATTTATTATTAATTGAAAATCAATAAAAATTTGAACTCGAAAAAATTTAACAGAAATGTGAGTTTAAAATGTAAAAGTGTCGATAATACGCAAGTAGAATATTTTGGAATTGACCATTTATTGATTCGTAGGTTTTTGAACTGCAAGAAGGGCTCAAAGCCCCACTTGCAGTATGCGAGGTACAGTAATACCTCTTAGCAATCACTTCATCCAACTCCATAATACTTTGATTTCGCTGATTTTAAAAGTAGAAAATAAAATACGAAAAAATGTTTTCTTTGCATAAAAAATTATGTCAAAGCCAGCATTAGAAGTACTCCGATTAGACGATATACCGTTATTATACGCTCGGATTGAGCAATT
>CALIZI010000335.1 GCA_938028705.1 uncultured Saprospiraceae bacterium
TGGTTTAGTTGTCAGACGAATGCTGTTTTAGAAGGCACCGATTATTTGATAAGATCTTCGCTTTTAGCAAAAGAATTCGTCTGACAACTCTCCCCGCTCTGATTTTTTGGGGCTACATATTCAACTTGGGTTAGGTTCGGAACAAGTCGGCGGACAGACCCTAGGTTCGCAGAGGGTTAATTATCAAATCTCTGCGACCTCTGCGTGATTTACTCAATTTGGAGCATTTGTTACATTGCAAAAAAGTGTCAACCTCATTTCTAAACATGCCAATTAATTGTTATAATTTTTCATGAAAAAGCTATCGTTACACATCCGAAAAGAATACACACTATCATTTTTTTTCTTACCTTTGCACCCTTTTTCAAGGGTTCATCAAAACTTATGGATTCTTGATATGTTAAATTAGGAAAGCAGTTAATCGGTCAATCAGGTAATTGGTGTGTTATGATTAATAACAAGATTTGAATTATAAATAACCTGATTACTAATTCCCGATTGACTGATTAACGCTCACTACAATCACTAAAACAAATGTTGACAGTAGATAATTTAGGTTTACAATTTGGTAAAAGAGTTTTATTCGACGAGGTCAATCTCAAATTTACGGGTGGCAACTGCTATGGCGTAATCGGGGCGAATGGTGCGGGTAAATCTACTTTTTTGAAAATATTATCGGGCGAAATTGATGCAACACGCGGTGCGGTTTCGATAGAACCCGGAAAGCGAATGGCAGTATTGAGCCAAGACCACTTTAAGTTTGATGATGAAATGGTCTTGAATACCGTCATCATGGGGCATAAGGAAATGTATGATATTATGCTTGAAAAAAATGCCATATATGACAATCCTGACGCTACCGAAGCAGAGGGTTTGCACGCTGCCGAACTGGAAGATAAATTTGGTGAAATGGGCGGTTGGATGGCAGAGACCGATGCGGCAGAACTCCTCAGTCACATGGGCATACGTGAGGATTTGCACTATAAGCAAATGAGCGAATTGAGCGGTAAAGAGAAAGTGAAGGTCTTGTTGGCGCAGGCACTTTTCGGTAATCCTGACATCTTGCTGCTTGATGAGCCGACCAACGATCTAGATGCCGTAACTGCAACGTGGTTGTCGGATTTTTTAGCGGATTTTCCGAATACCGTAATTGTAGTTTCGCACGACAGATATTTTTTGGATATGGTGTGTACGCATATCGTGGATGTGGATTTTGGAGAGATTAATCTTTCGACAGGTAATTATACATTTTGGTACGAAACCAGTCAGATGGTGGCGCGTCAGATGGCAAATAAAAACAAAAAAACAGCTCAAAAACGCGAGGAATTGATGGCGTTTATCGCCCGCTTTAGTGCCAATGCCTCGAAGTCGCGCCAAGCGACAAGTCGTAAGAAGGCATTGGAGAAATTGAACTTGGAAGATATACGCCCGTCGAGTCGAAAATATCCCTTTATTCACTTCAAAATTGAGCGTGAAGTCGGCGACCAAATCCTTCATATTGAGAACCTTAGCAAGAGTTTGCCGAATGGCGAACCGCTTTTTGGCGATGTTAGTTTTACGATGAATAAAGGTGAAAAAATCGCCCTCGTCAGTCGTAATCCAATGGCACTGACCGCCTTTTTTGATATACTCTCAGAAACCACCACGCCCGATACCGGACACTTTGAATGGGGGCAAACGATTACCGCCGAATACTTGCCAAATGATAACGATAAATACTTTGCAGATGAACAAGGCAAACAGAGTTTGATTGATTGGTTGCGCCAATATTCGGAAGAAAAAGACGAGCAATTTATTCGCGGCTTTTTGGGGCGGATGTTGTTTTCGGGCGAGGAAGTGAACAAGACCGCAGAGGTGTTGTCGGGGGGTGAAAAAGTGCGTTGTATGCTCTCCAAAATTATGTTGCAACACCCGAATTTCTTACTCTTCGATGAACCTACAAATCACCTTGACCTCGAATCCATTACCGTCCTCAATAAAGGCATGGATGAGTTTAAAGGCAACCTGATTTTTACCTCACACGACCACCAACTTATGAATACCGTCGGCAATCGAATTATTGAAATTACACCCAATGGTATCATAGACCAGTTGATGACTTTTGATGAATTTTTACGCTCAGAGAAGGTGAAGAAACAGCGGGAGAAGTTGTATAGTGCGGTATTGGTTTAATGTATTTGTAAATTCAACATGTATAATAACTCAACAATATTATGTTCGATTTTTATTTGATATAGTTGGTATCTGCTCTTGAATTTGGGCTAAGACTCGTCTGACATTTTCAAAATTCACCGACGATCTCATATTTTTCCGGCAAGATTTAAATGTCTGACGAGTCTTAGCCCAAATTCGGAAAAAATATCCCATTGTCAATGGTAATAAATTTAAAAGGGTATAGTGTGAAGAAATTTCGCTATACCCTTTTGTCTTTCAAAGAAGCAAATTAAATTGTATATTTACAAGACTTTTTAATCCATAAATCACTATTAATGAAGATTCACTCAGTAAAATATTACGATAAAAACAGGGAATGGGGGTACGATACCATTCATTTTTCTGATTTGACTTTGTTGGTGGGGGTTTCGGGGGCTGGGAAGACGCAGATTCTTGAGTCTTTGGCAAGTTTAAAAAGTATTGCTAAAGGACAATCTGGAAATGGAATAGTTTGGGAAATATCTTTTTCTAATGATGGTGCAGATTATTTTTGGAGTGGTGAATTTAAATTATTAAATGGTATCGAAAAAAGAAGCCTCATCAAAGAGATAATTCAGCTAAACGGTAAAGAAGTCGCAAGAAAGAGCGAAAATGAAATATTCTTTGAAGGCAAAAAAATGCCAAAATTTCCACCCGTAAAAAGTCTAATCAGTATTTTTAAAGAGGAAGAAGATATAAAAAAAGCATTAGAAGGATTTGAAAAAATTACTCTTAAAGACCATTCCTCCGAAAAAAGCATGTACTCTCCTCATACATATTTAATTGAATATGAAGAATTTTTAACCATAAAAGAAAAACATAAGACATTAGAGCAAATAAGAGAAAGTGATTTGGATATGTCTACGAAACTATATTGTCTTTACGAAAATAAAAAAAGTACATTCGCCAAAATTAAAGATAGATTTATTAATATATTCCAACAAGTTGAAGATGTTATTATAAATGTCCAAAAAGTTCCTTCCTCCCAACTCGCCGAGTTATTTATAAAAGAAAAAGGAGTTAAACGTTGGATTCCACAAGATAAAATCTCCTCTGGTATGCTTCGTACCTTCCTACACATCAGCGAAATGTACCTCCTAAAAAAAGGAAGTGTCATATTGATTGATGAATTTGAAAGTAGCTTGGGTATCAATTGCATTAACGCATTGGCAGAAGATTTAATGTTTGAAAATAATGATATACAATTTATTATTACGAGTCATCATCCATACATTATCAATCAAATTCCTTATGAATATTGGAAGATAGTCACGCGAGAAAACGGCAAGATAGTCACTTACGATGCCGAAGAATTTAACCTTGGCGAATCGCACCATGAAAGATTTATGAATCTCATAAATTTGCCCACATACAAAAAAGGTATCGTCCACGCCTAATTTGCTGTTAACCATGAACTTATATATCATTGTAGAAGGCGAGACAGAACTACAAATCTATCCAAAATGGTTGAGTTATACCTTACCGCAACTCTCACAAGTGGAAGATTACAGGGAAGTCAACGAAAATAATTATTACATCTTTTCCTGCGGTGGTATTGCTTCAATGTACAATCATATTGTTAATGCAATTCGAGATATTAACGCTGTTGAAAAATACACATATTTTATAATTGTAGTTGATAGTGAAGAAATATCTGTGGAACGAAGAAAGGAGAAACTTTTAGAATTTATCAAAGAAGAAAGTGTACAATTAGTGGATTCCTGCGAACTGAAATTTATCGTTCAACATCGCTGTATGGAGACGTGGTTTTTGGGTAATCGAAAAGTGTATAAAAGGAATCCGCAAGGCGAAAAGTTTAAGGCATATTCGACTTTTTATAATGTCGAAAAAGACGACCCCGAATTGATGGAAAAATATGAAGGCTTTAAGCTGACCACACATTTTCATCAAAGCTACCTCCGCGAAATGTTGAAGGAATATAATATCAGATACACCAAATCGAGACCCAAAGAAGTTGTAGAAGTCACCTACTTTGACGAAATGCGGAAAAGAGTAGAAAACGAACCTACACACCTCAATAGCTTCAGCAATTTTCTGTCAATAATTGAGGAAATTAAAGGGAAATTGTAATTTTAAATATTTTTGCATTTTAAATTTCGATAGGATTCAAATTATTTTTTTAATAAAAATTTATTTTAATAATATTAATAAACAATTTCTAATAAGGCATCAGGGCTATGATAAAACTCCTCAATTACGTCAGCATAAGAAATCAGCAATAAACCGAGTGGACTGATTGCCGATTTGAAGATGAATGACCTTTGGCGGGAACCCCCTCAAGTTACTTAAAGTTTTGAAATCATCATCCTGACTCACAATGATGTAATCATTATTTTCTGCCCATTCCCATATTATAATGTCTATTGTGGATGCAGGTAATCCGGTATCTGTGAGGTGCATGACATGAGGAAAGTGGTCTGCAACTCTTTTTTTAATTCTATATGAAATATTATTATCAAGCAATAGTTTAAGCATGAACTACTGTTTTGATATTTTTCGCACTATTTGCAGCAAAGGCAAGGGCAGCCAAAATATGTTCCCGTTTGATTTCGGGAAAGTCCTGTTCAATTTCTTCCATTGACATCCCCGCCGCCAACCAACCGAGAATATCTCCAACAGTTATTCTTGTATTGACGATACATGGCTTGCCGGAACGTAAACCCGGAGTGACTGTGATGTATTTTGCAATATTATTCATGATGTATATTTTCCACTAAGTTAATGATTTTTATTTTAACTTGCCCAAACGAACAAAAATTAGTTATAATCTCTACAAATCCTTACCTTTGAAGTGAAAATGAACGAAATTTCTATTCATTTATTCAACATTCAAAAATCATTCATTACACTCAATGCAAACTATACATTATCCCCTCATTTATTATACTTTACCTGATGAATCGGTACTTGGCATGTTGGTCGGTACAGATTATAAAATGGTGGATAAGGACTTAAAAAGTCTCAAGCAGACGCTGTCTGCACATTTGCAACGACAATACAAACGCGAGGACGATTATCCGTACATCGGCATCACCGACCCACACCTCAAAGTCGTGGACATTAGTGTGCGCCCTACCTATCACACAGAGCGTTCTGCCTATCCGATGAAAGAATCTGTAAAAGTGCCTGTTCCGGTGGTGTATGGCGAACATGAAAGCGGCGGTTACGGTTGCTTTCTGCCTACCTTTAATCGCAATTTTCATTATTACGACAATAAACAATTTAATACTTTGGTGCGGCATTTTTCTATGCATTTGCTCAATACGCTTGCACCGGAAGAACTCTATCGCTACATCTTGCGAAGTCGTCCGCAGTTGGATACCGTCACCTTGCGTGTCAATCACAACCGCGATTGGGACTGGAACAGCGACTACGAACCGACCTACGAAACCCTCTCAACAATGGCGGAACGTTACCCTTATTCTAAGGCAGTGCGACGCAATATCAGTGCCTTTCCTGACGCTGCATGGGAACTGGAAGATAAGGTAGCCGAGACGATTGAGAAGTTGATAAATTCGCGTTGCAATGTCTTGTTGGTCGGTAAGCCACTGGTTGGTAAAAGCTCGGTATTGAAGCAAGCGATTAAAAAAATCACTGCAAAAAACAGAGAAGAACGACTGAATTTTACCTTCTGGCAAATCATGCCTCAACGTATCACCGCCACTGCCAAATGGCTCGGCGAATGGCAGGAAAACTGCGAGTCGCTGATAGAAGATTTGAGTTCGGCGAATGGTATTTTGTGGGTCGTGGATTTTATTCGGCTGCTGCAAACGGGCGGTGAAGGACCGGAGGACAGCGTGGCTTCGTTTATCTCCTCGTACCTGCGCGAAGGGAAGTTGCAAATGGTCGGCGAAGTCACGCCCGAACAATTGGAAAGTATCAAGCGATTTTTGCCCGGATTTGCCGAGCATTTTCAGTTGGTGAAAATTGACGAACTACCGGAAAATAAAATTCAAAATATATTACAAAAACTGGCTGAGTTTAGTGAAAATAATTTAAAAATTAATATTGAAAAAGATGCCCTTAATCTGAGTTATCGATTGTTGCAACGTTATTATCCATACAATAGTTTTCCCGGTAAGGCGGTTCGTTTTTTAGGGCAATGTGTAAGTGAAGCGCAGTTGAATGAATCACAAAATATTGGCAAACAAGCTGTTATCAAAAATTTTATCAAACAAACCGGTATGCCGGAATTGTTTTTGAGGGATGATTTGTTGTTGGATTCAGATAGTTTGAAAGGCTATTTTGATAAACGCATTATCGGACAATCGGGTGCAGTAGAGCAAATGGTCGGCACGATAAAAGTATTTAAAGCCGGGCTCAATAATCCGTATAAACCCATTACGACCATGATTTTTGCCGGACCGACAGGCGTAGGCAAAACCGCTTCTGCACGTGCCATGGCAGATTATTTTTTCGGAAAAGGACAGACCCAATCGCCGCTGATTCGGGTGGATATGAGTGAGTTTCAACATGCGGGAATGATACATCGCTTTATCGGTGCAGGGCGCGAAGTTGGTAAGTTGGTGAAGGAAATACGCGAGCGTCCGTTTTCGGTTTTGCTCTTGGATGAAGTCGAAAAAGCACATCCGGTAATCTTCGATGCTCTGCTTGCCGCACTCGACGAAGGCATCCTCGTAGATGTCTATGGTCGCATCACCAATCTTCGTAATACGATTATCATAATGACGACCAATCTTGGTGCCTCGAATCGTCGCTCCATTGGCTTTGATAAACATGCCCGACCCGATTATAGCGGTGCGATGCGTGGTTTTTTCAGACCCGAATTTTTGAATCGTATTGATAGCATCGTTACATTTAATTCGCTGAATGACAAGGATATTCGACTTATCACAGAAAAAGAACTCAACGACCTAAAACAACGTGAAGGCTTCGCCAAACGCAACTTAAAATTGACTTTCAGCGAATCGCTTATGGCGCACTTATCTTCTATCGGCTTCGATGAACGTTATGGTGCGCGTCCGCTACAACGGGCGATTGAACAGGAGGTGGTTGCGCCGTTGGCGCATTGGTTGAATGAGCGGAGTGAGTTGAGAGGTGTGGAGGTTAGGGTGGATTATGATGGTGTTGTGAGGATTAGGGAGTAGTTTGACACCCTCCTATTAAGCAAATCTTCCCAAAAATGCTATGACAAATAATTCAATTATCTGCTACGATAAGCTCACGAATAATTTCTGCCGCCCTTTTAATGTGAGCGTTTTGTGTATTAGTTGGGGGCTTTTTTTCCATCAGCGCAAGATATATTTTGTCTGTTCCTTCGTGAAAATAAACGCGATAAGCAATCGGGCTAAAAATCCGTAATTCACAAACACTATGTTTTGATTTTGAGGGTGTTACGTCTTTTATCAAATTGCCATCAGGATAAAAACGAGATGTTCCCTTACGGTCAATAGCTCTTTGGAAATGCTCTATCACTGAATCTTGTATTGGCTTAGATGCTTTTTTGAATGATCTTTCAAACCTATCGCTATAAACATTATTTCCAAGTAATTCAAGTAGCTTTTCAAAATTACCAAGTTTAGCAAGAATCGCTTGTTTGATGAGGTTGATAATGTAATTGGTGTTTTTAGTTTCACCAAAAAGATTGTTTATCCGAATCGTCTCATTTGAATTACTGATAATATCAATAAAGTCTTTTTTCAAATCATTATGCAAGCCAAGTGAAAACAAGATACCCTCATTATCGGCTGCAACTTTCGCACTCATCGCATCATAAGATATACCACCAACCTGTATGACGTATTCATTTTTCAGTAAATCGTCGTCATCACTTTCCAGAAATTTATCAATAGGATGTTTTGTGAAGGCATCAAAGGCAATTGTCTGTTGGTCGTGTTCGAGTTGTGTGATACAATCAATTAAAGCGGATGAGCCAAGCATGATTTTTGAAGGTTGTTGGCTTGTGTAGATACCCTCCACTTCAGTAGTAAAGCCTGATTTTATCTTATCGTATTCTTTAAGTGTATCTGATAGAGCTTTTGCGACTTCCTTCTTTCCAACATCTTTTGGAATACAATCATTGAAACAAAAATTATACATATTTTATTTGTTTACAATAATTTAGATGCATTAATTCTAAATTGGTCAAATAAACCTTTCGGCCACTCGTCCAATCTTCCATTATCATCAAGTGTTGGTGAATAGACTTCTGTGTTCTTGTTTTTGTTTAATTCAAACCAATGTATTTGTACATTCTCGGCAAAATTATCATATTGTTTTGCAAATATTCTAATGCCGTCAAAAATATGGTCGCTATGTGTTTCAATGATAACTTGGGCACCAACTTGAGCGCACAAACAAATGAGTTTTGCCATCTCGGTCTGCCCTCGCGGATGTAAATGCGCTTCGGGATTTTCGATAATGACCAGACTATTTTGTGTAATTGTTCCGGCAAGTAAAGCAACTATCACAGGCAAGGAATAACTCAAGCCAAAACCTACATTCATGGCTCTGTGGTTATCAAAAGTTGCATAAGAATTATCGCTTATTTTGTTTACTTTATATTCGAAGTTTACATTAGGGGAGATAACACTTAACCAGCCTTTAATGTTAAATTCTAAGGATAATCCTTCGGAATTTTCATGTTTAAGTCGCTCGTCAAGTTCTTTTCCTCCCATCAATTCGATATACTGTAAGAGGTTGTCTCCGGTTGCCCCGATTTTTGTTTTTCTATGTGTATCAGAATATATCGGGATAGAAGTCTGCGGACCTTGCCTGTTTGCACTAATGTAGGTGATTTTAGGAAATTCGCGGATGATAGTCGGGTTTTTTATATGTACAAATTCATTGTCAAAGTCTATCCACGAGCCTTTTCCTGTTTCATGTACAACTCTCAATGTCATTGAGTCTTCTACATATTTATTTTTTAGCTCATCTTTTGTTCCATGTCCTTCTAACAAAATACTTCTTTCTCGACGAACTGCTTTTTCAAACATCAATAAAGCCTGAATGACTGAACTCTTGCCACTACTATTCAGTCCGGTCAATACAGTTAAACGGTTTAGATTTAAGTCTGCTTCGACGAAAGATTTAAACCCACGTAGTGAAATCGTTTTAAGCATGGATAAATTGGTTTAGGAGAGTTTTCAGATGTTTATGGCGTTCTCCAACAGATTTTGGTTTTAAACCATCTCTTGAAATAATGTGACTGAAAGCTTCATTTTTGAGATATTTTTCTGTGAATTCTGCTAAAAAACTTTGTCTATTATTTTTCAAATTTATAAACTCTTCATGTGTAATTTGCGATAATAGAACACCCCATACCTCAAAAAGAGATTTATTCACAGGTGTTCTGCGTTTACCTTCATGGCTTTTTCTAAAGGTGTGTTCACCAAAAATTTCATAAGCGCGTATCATGGCTTTTTCGAATAATTCTTCAAGATATGCTTCACTCGAAATTAAAATATCCTCTGCCCTTAATTTTTCTTGACCTCTGAATAATCTCTGCGCTTCCCTACCTTCAAGGTCACCAAAAACATTAATTATACGCATCGTATCACTAAGGAATTTATCCATATCTCCATTGGTCGGATATTTATCGTATGACCTAATTAAAAAAGCTAAAAGTCTGATAATAAATTCTTTATCTTGCATTCTCTTGGGTTTTAGAGAGTTATCCGTTGCGATTAGAAATACCTCTTTTTGTGAAAGTCTTTGTAATAAATAAGTAGATTTACCTGTATATAAGGCATGACGAATTTCTTGTGAATTTAAAGGCACTCCATCATTGATACGTCTAAATACATTTCGTTTAACTTCTTCGGGCGTTTTCGGGTTAATAATCGTAAAGGTAAACTCTGTTTCTAATATTCTATTTTTTATATTTATTGGTAATTCATTAAAAATCAATCCATTATACTGGTTGCCCCAAAATTCAAGATGTTTTAATTTGAATCCTTCACCTTTGTATCTCTCCTCCCTTGTTTCCAAATATTTTTCACCTAAAATAAAATCCCGAATAGCACTTAATCTCTGTAAACCATCCACCACTGCATAATTTTCTCTCTCATCTGCCGCTACATAAAACATTGGAATAGGAATCCGAAGCATTAATGATTCTATCAACCTGCATTTTTTTTCCATGCTCCATACTTCATTTCTCTGGAAATCAGGTGCAAGTGTAATCGTTCCTTGTTCTAATCTTCCCAAACATTTATCCATAGATACGGTCTTAGACAGAATCGAAATCTTCTCCGGATCAAATGGCTGGAATTCAAATTCTAATTTTGAACTGACATCAGTATGCTTTATATCCGTATCTGTTACCATATTATAAAATTATTTCAGCTATTCTCGGTATGAAAGATTTTAAATTATGTATAAAACTGAACAATAACAAACTAATCAATTTAGTGTTATGTTGCCCGAATAATGGATTCAATTGATAATCATAATTTTATAAATTGTTAAACATCCAAACCGAGAATAGCTGAATTATTTCCCAAAAATAATACTTTCTTTTCATTAATACTTGATTTCCGACATCAAAAATTCCCTACTTTTTACTGTGGCAGTGTTATCGGCGTTATTGATACTGCATATATCAATAAATATCTTGCAGCAATTTCAGATGAGACAAAAAAGTATCTGCTGCCTTCTTATCTTCAGAGGCATAAGCAACAAAAATATGTGTATGTGAGACATTATCTGACATTAGCTACGCAAATATAAGATTTTCTTTAGATTTCGTACAACCAACTCAAATCGTCTCCTCCAATTCATCCACAATCTTCAAAAAAGCCAGTGTAATCCGGCTCTCTTCTTCACGTCGTTCAGCGATGCCCAAAGATTGTTCTTTGTCAATATCACAGAGTTGGCTTTGCAGTAAAATCAACTCATCCCGCAGTCCGTCGTCCACTCGTTCAGATATTTTTTTGGTATCTTCTAAGGCATCATGCAGTTTTCCGTCAGCCACCAAATCCCGCCATTTTTTGATGACTTCTCTTTGATGTTCTCTATCAAAAAAATACTTGGGATAACCGACTTTGTATGTATTGATAATACGAAAAGTATGTATATAAAAATCAGGGATAGGTAAATTATAATCCAACACGTATTTGGCATCGTTTTTTTTAATATAAAAACAATCCTTAAATAAGTAGTGTTTTTCCCAAACCTCTCTCGGATAACATTCAATTTTGTAAGCAATAAATACAGGCTTTTTGCAAAGCATCGCTTTTTCGATACAATCGGCTGTGCCTTCACTACCGCCTATCGTAATTAAAATATCGCAAAGCGAAACGACATAAGTGCGCTCAGAAGACCAGTATTTGGGTACATCACGCCTTTCCACAACACCAAATTCGGGAATATCTGTATGGTTTTCAGGCAACACAAATGTCAGATGTTCCCGGACTTTTTGTTTATCTTGACCGAGTAATTGGAATATTTTGTTGGCGATAAACATGTCCAATTCCCTCACTCCGTCAAATATCAATATATGGTTTTGATTGACGATTGATACAGCGAGTTGTTCGGCGTAGGCTTCAATGGTTTGACGTACCGTTGGATTGCATTTGTCGGGATAACTTCCTTTGAATAAAATTTTAAGTTTCATGGTGCGTGAGTATCGAGTTGCGAGTTGTGCATGATTCGTAGTCGCTTCCTTTAGAATTTCTACGCTCAAAAATAGACAGAAAAAACGAAATAACAAATATTTTAATTTTAACAAATAAGGAAAGGAGAACAATCAGCTATCAGAGGAACAGTATGCCAAGCGCAATATTCAGCTTATCCGCATATTTAGCGCGAGTGTGAAAAACGACTATAAGTATGTGAAAACGATAAAGCAAAATGTCGTATCATATAGGCGCGATACAGGCTGGATACGCTATACAAGGGAAGTCAAGTGAAGGCGTTTTTTAATATAAAAAAAATATCATTATTATGTCATTTTAAATTCAAAGTCACATCAACAAATAACGGATTGACACAATTTTTCAATTAAAAATATTAATTTTACGGGGTGGTTGGTTGAACAGGGAATCGGTTGAATGGTTAATTAGGTTAATAACTTGACAATGTCATGTTCGATTTTTATTTAATATAGTTGGCATTTTGCTCTTGAATTTGCGCTAAAACTCGTCTGACATTTTCAAAATTCACTGATGATGTCATATTTTTCCTGCAAAGTTTAAATGTCAGACGAGTTTTAGCCCAAATTCGGAAAAAATATCCCATGTTAAATATAAACATATTTTTATTTTTAAAACATGACATTGTCAAGATAAATAATATTTTTTATTTAAAAATATGTAAATTAATCTAATTAGCTATTCAACGAACTGTTTAACTGATAAACCAATTAACGAATTAACTAAATTAAGCATGAATATTTTATTAAAAATCAGTTGTTTGGTGAGTATGTTGTTGTTGGGCTGTGGTGTGTTTGCACAGCAGGATGAATATGGTCTTGCCGTCCGCTACTCTGACCAATTTCAAGATACAGATACCTCCAACGGAGAACTTTATGATGCCAATAAATTGACAGCGGCACACAAAACGCTGCCTTTCGGCACAAAAGTAAAAGTGACGAACCTCGACAATAGGAAATCTGTGGTGGTACGCATCAATGACAGAGGACCTTTTATGAAAGGGCATGTTGTAGATTTGTCCGGTAAAGCTGCTGAACAAATCGGTCTTGAGAGAGACACAACAGCGAAAGTCAAGGTAGTGGCTGTCAAAAATGCCACACTTGCTGTGACTGCCGAAAAACCTAAGAAAAAGGCAAGCTCTAAAAGCAAGGTAGTGCCTAAGAAGAAAGTCGCGCCGAGTCGCTCGCTTGGTGCTTCCAAAGAGGCGGTGCGGATTTTGAAACGAGGTGATACGGGCTATGGTGTGCAGGTGGGCTATTACGCAAGCGAATCAAATGCGATGAAATACGTCGAAACGCTAAAAGCGAAGTGGTTTAAAAGTATCAGTTTGAATATAGACGATTCGTCGGGTGCTAGACGCTATAAAGTCATTCTCGGAGATTTCCCGACCCGTGCTGCTGCCGATTCGTATTTGAGCAATCTGGAGAAAAAAGATATTAAAGGTTTTGTGGTCAATATTGCGAAATTGCAGAAGTGAGGTGTTAGTTGATGGTTGATAGTTTGTGGTTCATGGCAGTCAAATTAGTGTTGAAAAATATCTCAATGACATGCTAATGAGCGATTTATAAATAGATTTGTCAATTAGCCGATATAAAATATAAATTTTTGTGACAAAAATTTTGCGTTTCTCGTTTTTTAGTAATATTTTTGTATCAGTTTAATAATCATTGTTTTTGTCGCCCGATGCTTTCTTGTGTTGGGTGGCTTTTTTTTTGTTATATTGTCATATTGTTTTATGGCTATATTGTTGATTGTTGAATGACTACTTTAATTTTATTTTTTTGCATAGCAAAAAAACAATAAAACAATAAATCCATCAATCACTTCCCTATCAATATGCCCGCTATTCTCAACACTTCAAATTCAGATAACTTAACATTGAGACGAGTGGTCAACAAATTATTTTGTGTTGCGGTGTAGGTGCGTTGTGCGTCGCGTACTTCGAGGTTGGTAGCTTGTCCGGTTCGGTTGGCGCGTTGGGTGCGGTCAAGGTTTTGTTTGGCAATCGCTACATTATTTTCTTCTATCGCCAAGAGGCTTTTATTATTTTCATAATCCAACCACGCATTCAACAAATCCTGCTCGACCAGAAAACGACTACGCTCTAAAGCAATCACCTGATTTTCGCGGACAAGTTTGGCATTTTTGATATTGGTCGTGGTCTGCGAACCATTAAAAATATTATAGCTCGCCGTAGCTCCCACGTTCCAACCCAGATTCTGATTGGCAAGCAGAAATCCCATCTCATTTTTTTGGTCGCTCAGAGCATAAGAACCCGACAGATTGATACGCGGAAAACGATTGGCTTTTGCCAAAGTGACATCCATATCAGCGAGTGCAACATTGGTCTGTGACTGAAGTAGCGCGATATTATTTTGTTGTGCTTGTTCCAATAATTGCTCAAAATTTAATCCGGGTTTTAGCGTCAATTCCGGGTCGGCAATGTCGTCCTCTCCTACTGCTCTTTTACCTGTTAAAGTGTTGATATTCAATATACCTTTACGAATATTCAGACGAGCGCGAACCATCGCAGTACTATCAGAATTGTAGGCAGTCAATACATTCAGTCTATCAGCTTCGGTGGCTTGTCCGTAGGCTTGTCTGCCGGTGATTTGTCGGAGTTGTGCTTTGGTAATTTCAAATTGTTCGGCGGCTATTTTTTCATTTTCCTGCAAACGTACCCATTCGTAATATGCCGAAATAATATTGACCATCGTATTCTCAAATTCTTGTCGATATACGAGGTCGCTAAGGCGAAAATCAGCTTTGGATTTTTTAAAATTCGTTTGATTTCTAAAACCATCAAACAAGGTATAAGCTGCATTCAAGGAAGCACCATAAGTCCTCGTCCATGCCGCTTCCGTCTCCACCGGAGGAATTGGCTCATACTCCGCACTTGTACTACTTTCTCCGTAGTTGTAATTGCCATTCACATCCACTCTTGGTAGTAGTCCGGCATTGCCCCACTTGGCATTATTTTCGGCAGCTTCGCGGTTGTTTGTGGCTATACGTAAACCAAAATTATGCTGTGCCGCCAAGTCAATAATTTCTTCCAATGTCACTACACGCTGTGCCGCTACATT
The DNA here is from genome assembly GCA_938028705.1 of uncultured Saprospiraceae bacterium. Classification (GTDB taxonomy): domain Bacteria; phylum Bacteroidota; class Bacteroidia; order Chitinophagales; family Saprospiraceae; genus JAHDEO01. The sequence continues at coordinate 14,912 of CALIZI010000335.1, forward strand.
CCAATACATTAATAAAGTAAATATAATTGTAATCGTTATTTTTATCATTCTGTTATTTTTTTACAAAAAAAATGTAATGAATGAATGTTTATTGAAATGTAAAATGTAAAATAATAAATGTAAAATGCAAAAGGGTATAATGTGAATATTTAGTTGTACTGAAATAGGCGTATTTTTTTATTATTTAAAATAAATTAAATTTATAAAATAACTTGACAATATCATGTTCGATTTTTATTTAATATAGTTGGCATTTTGCTCTTAAATTTGGGCTAAAACTCGTCTGACATTTAAACATTGCTGGAAAAATATGACATCATCAGTGAATTTTGAAAATGTCTGACGAGTTTTAGCCCAAATTCGGAAAAAATATCCCATATTAAACACAAACATATTTTTATTTTTAAACATAATATTGTCAAGATAAAAACATAATTATTCTAAATTAAATAAATCACGTTCTATCGACCACTTTTACATTTTACATTTTGTGTTTTACATTTTACATTTCTTAAAATTCTCTCCTTCAAAATTTCTTCATTACTAAACGTAAAGATAGGCTAACTGATACGATTAAAAAAGGTTCATCTGGCGTACAGGCGAATTCATTCGCCATGTAAAACATTTTACTACAGATGGCGGTTAAAACCGCCTGTACGAAAAAAGCCTTATGGCACTTCGAAAAGAAATCCCATAAGGCAAGTCACAACTATAATACTGTAACACTATAACACCGTAGCACTATAAAGTTCCCCTCAATTCCTGCTCACGTTCGATGGCTTCAAATAAGGCTTTAAAATTACCTTTCCCGAAGGAGGTTGCGCCTTTACGTTGTATGATTTCAAAAAACATCGTGGGGCGTGCCTGTACGGTTTTGGTGAAGATTTGGAGGAGATAACCTTCATCGTCTCTATCGACGAGGATACCAAGTTTTTTGAGTGCGTCAATGTTTTCATCTATCTTGCCGACACGCTCTTGTAAGACATCATAATAAGCCGAAGGAATGGTCAAAAATTCAACGCCTCTGTTGCGGAGTTGGGTGACGGTCTCGACGATATTATCAGTGGCTACGGCAACGTGTTGTACGCCTTCGCCTTCGTAAAATTCAAGGTATTCATCGACTTGCGATTTCTTCAATCCGGGTGCAGGTTCGTTGATAGGGAATTTGATACGTCCATTGCCGCTGCTCATCACTTTGCTCATCAAGGCAGTGTATTCCGTTGAAATATCTTTATCGTCAAAAGACATGATTTGGGTAAAACCCATGACTTCTTCGTAGAATTTAACCCATTTATTCATATTGCCCAATTCGACATTGCCGACCATGTGGTCCACAAATTTCAAACCTACTGAAGGTGGATTATAATTGGTTGTCCACTTCTCAAATCCGGGCAAAAAGACACCACGATAATCCTTACGCTCCACAAAAACATGCACGACTTCGCCATAAGAGCGAATCCCGGAACGCACGATTTTGCCATGTTCGTCTTCCTCTACGCTAGGCGACATAAAATGCGCTGCGCCGCGTTTCATCGCTTCTTCGTAGGCATAAGTTGCATCGTCAACCCACAGGGCATTTACCTTTACGCCATCGCCATGCTTGTCTATATGTCTGCCGATATCTGTTCCGCTTTTCAGTGGCGAAGTCAACACCAAACGTATCTTATCCTGCGCGACTACATACGATTCAGTCTCCCGCGAACCCGTCTCCAAACCGCGATATGCCAAAGACTGAAAACCAAATGCCGCCTTATAATAATGTGCTGCTTGCTTGGCATTGCTGACATAGAGTTCAAGATAGTCCGTGCCATTGATGGGCATAAAATCTTGTGCAGTGTTGTGGTGTTGTGGTTTCGTCGTGTTGTTGTAGGTTGTGGTCTTGTTGTCTTGTAATGTAATCATATTAAGATGTTGGTGAATGATTTATTTATAAATTTGTTCTCCGGCTCTCAAAGCTCCTTCAATCGTACCGTCTATTTCTTCTGCTCCGGGAAACATCCATTCATCGGGGTCGTAAAATTCCCGGCTGTATCTGAATACGGCAAATTCCCATTTGTTGATGTCGCCTGTCCATTTTAGTCGTCCTAATTTTGTTTCTTGTTTGCGACTGCGTGTTTGTGGGATTTGATTCGGCGATATGCCCAGTCTTTCGGTAAAAATCTTCATTAGGGCATTAGTCATATCCGGTTCTGTTTTCGACAGATAGGCGTACTGCGCCCGAAAAGTGATTTGAAATGTCTTTTTATGCTTCTTGTTATAGGCTTCTACAATCTCTAAGACCTCTGCCTGAATTGCTTTTGGTATTCTTTTCGCCATTTTTAATATATGATTTTATAATTAGTTGTTAAAACAACTATTGTTTTAACAAAGTTACACATTTTTCATAAGAAAGTAAAGATTTGGTGAATAGAAGTTTTGAATAATTTACGACATCAAAGCATTAAAAAAACCTATTGACTGTCTTTGATGTTATGTAGAATTTGTTACAAATTGAGCTTCTGTTTGTTAGGGATTTTAATAACAAAAGTCGAACCTTTAAGATATTCTGAAATGACAGTAATTTGCCCTTGATGCAAATCAATGATTTTTTTGCAAGTCGCTAAACCTATTCCTGTACCTCTGACTTTTTTATCATGTAACCGAGAAAACATATTAAATATTTTATCTGTATTTTCTTGTTTCATGCCTATGCCATTGTCAGCTATTGAGAATTGAAAGGTACCATTTTCGACAGATGACTTAATCTTGATTATTGGCTGAGTATCTTTTTTAGAATAATTGATGGCATTGCTGATTAGATTTTGCAAGACGGTTGTTAATTTGATTTTATCACAAAAAACGGTGTGAGATGTCTGATTATCATATAGTATTGTAGTACCACTTTGTTGTATATCATTATTTAGTCTTTGAATCGTAGCTTCTACCAAATCTGTAAAATTTGTCTTTTCTATCTTTAATTGTTGTTCCAGTGTAGAATGTTCGAGCAAATCGGATATCATAAGTGTCATATCTTTAGCGGATTCTTTGATGAATCCCAGATATTTTTTTGATTGTTCATCCGCTATCTTTTTTTCGAGTAATCCTGAAAATGCAGCGATATTTCCGAGTGGCGATTTCAAATCATGCGATGCAACATAAGCGAATTGTTTAAGCTCATTATTCCTTTCTTTTAATTTGTTTATTTGCTGTTCTATTTGATTTTGCGAAGTGATTAAGTCTTGATTGAGGTTTTGAATCTTTAGTTTTTGTTTTCTTACAGTATGCAACAGAAAAATAAGAATTGATATGAGTGTAAATAATATTAAAATAGATATATATTGCTTTTTTATCACCCGCTGCCCAGCCAGATAATTGGATTTAATAATACCTTTTTCCTTTATTTCATTGTCCAATACTTTATTCTTCCTAATTGAAAGTGCGGTATTATTTATAAGTGTGCCATCGTATTTTTTTATCATTTTCAACCACGTATCTATGATTTGTGCTTGCTCCTTATCATCCGTGATTTCGGCTATTCTGTTGATTGCTTTTTCTATGGTGACAATATCTAAATCTTCACTATTGAGTAGTCCGTTTTGTAATGCCTTAAATTCATTTTCCTTTTGTTCCAATACGGCTAATGTCTCAGCTTCCAAGAGGTAATTTTCTCCGGCGAGTAATTTGATCTCACCATTCACAGCGGCTCTGCCTTCATATAATACCTGACGAGCTTTTTCATATTGTTTTTTCTTCAAATGAACCTTGGCTTCTATCATAGAAATTAAATATAGTCCTTTGGCATGATGCAGTTGTCGCCAAATTTCTTTTGTCTCATTGATTTGTTCGAGTGCCTCGTCCAATTTGTTCATTCTCAACAATACTCTTGCTTGGTTCTGAGACGCATAAGCTCTTGGTTTATTGATAGCATGATTGAAAGACAAAGACCTTTCAAGGAAAAATTGAGCTTGGTCAAGTTCATTCATTTCCAATTTCAATAAGCCCATATTTTGGTTTGCCACTATCAAAAGGTTTTTATTATTTATCCTTTCAGCAATATCCAATGCTTTCTGAAAATGGTATAAAGCGAACTCATAATTCTTCTCAATGACAAAAATAAGTCCTCCAACTACCTGATTGTATGCGTAGTATTTTTCTTTTGAATTTTGGGCGATAAATATTTCTTCACCTTGTAGCAAATATTTTTTTGCCTCATCCAAATCAGATAAATTATAGTACAAAACCCCTAATAAATTATAGGCATGAGCAAGACATTCACAATCTTCTTTTTTTATTTTATTATATAAATTATAAGTATCTTCATAGCTAAGTGAAGATTCGTAGAATAAAATAGAATCAAGTGTAACTTCGTACTGCGAACAAACCGCCAAACTACTATCCAATTCTGATCTGCCAAAGAGAGATACAAGAAAAAAAAGTAGAAAATATATAACAAGGAATAACTCTCTCATAGTGATGTTTGGTTTTAAAATTAAAGATGCGCTTTGTAGATAAATGGTTACAGAGAGGAATAAGTTGTGGTTGTGTAGAGAGGAGAGTTTAATTTTCCGTTAATTTAAGACTATACCAAATCTCCTACCGACTTAATGTGACATTCAAAGTCTGGCTACCAACAAGTTAGTTGTTTTGTGGGCTACCAGTCCATAGTCGGACAGTCCATAGTCCATAGTTGTCATAATAACTTGAATTACAAAGTGCTGTAACTTACTGATTATCAAACTTTTCGGCGTTAGACGGGTAGTTGTTTTGTGCGGTATTGGTTTTCTATCGTTCGGGAGATCGGTTGCTTTTTCGAGTTTTTGGACGACGAAAAAAACATGTCATTTTCAACTGCCTGTTCAAATATAGTTTTTATCTTTATGAAAATTAAACATTCATCGTTCACCATTAACCATTATAAAAAGATGTCACAACTCGCCTTAGACCTCATACGACAAGCCAAACGCGAAGGGTGGAAAAGCCTTGATTTGTAAGCGTAAATTCTGTGTTGAAAACTTGTAAAACATTTCAAAAAACAATAAATTTACAGTACACAAACCAAACTGCGCTCATGAGCAAGAAACGTTTTATTTCGATATTGTCGGATTATGGTTTCAAAGTAACTTTCGGCAATACGACGAGTACGCTTTTTTTGCGTACCACCATACAAGCCCTCATCAAATCTGAAGTGCCGATAGCTTCCGTAGAATTTGACAGAAGTGAGATAACAGGATTTACAATAGCGAACCGGGGCGGTGTATTTGACGTTAGTTGTATAGACGATAATGGTGATAATTACATCATTGATATGCAATTGGATGAACTCAAAAAGTTTATCAAACGCAGTACCTTTTATGCAGCAAATCGCTACGGGTCTATCACCCACAAAGGCGATTTTCTCTTTGAAAAACTCAAAAAAATATATATGATTTCCTTTCTCAATGGCGTGGTCTTTCCCGATTCGTCGGAATTGCATCATATAGGCAAATTACGCAATCAGCATGGAGAATTAATGGGCGATGAAATCACCCAAGTCATGTTTGAACTCGGAAAATGGAACAAACCCGTAGAAGAAATTACAACAAATCTGGATAAATTGATATACGTTATGAAAGTAACACATACATTAAAGGAGACGGATACTTTTAACCCGCCCGAATTTTGGTCGGAAGAATGGATACAGGAAGCTATCAAAGAACTCGACCTCCGCAACATGACACCTATGGAACGCGAGTACGCCGAAAGGCAAATCGTGAAAGCCGTCATGTACAATACTTCCATGAAGGAAAGGGAGGAAGCGATGCGGGAGAGAGATGAATTGAAAGAAAAACTAACGACCTCAATTATCAACTTTTTGACTATGGGCATACCACCACAGCAGGTAGCCGATGCTGTCAATATTTCATTAGAAGAAGTATTGAAAATCAAAAATGAACACGAAGCCTCTTGATTTTTTTTACGGAGAAAACAAGCCCGTAAGCATGTAAATAATATTCAGTATTAACCAAACTGTGCTATGAAAGTAACACATACATTAAAGGAGACGAATACTTCTGCCCCACCCGAATATTGGTCGGAAGAATGGATTCAGGAAGCTATCAAAGAACTCGACCTCCGCAACATGACACCTATGGAACGCGAGTACGCCGCAAGGCAAATCGTGAAAGCCGTCATGTATAATACTTCCATGAAGGAAAGGGAGGAAGCGATGCGGGAGAGAGATGAGGCAGTGCAAAAGATAGATGAATTAACAAAACAACGCACTGCATCTATTATTAATTTATTAGTCATTGGCATGGCACCGGAGCAAATATCTGATGCACTTGATATGCCTTTGAGTGAAGTGCTGAAAATCAAAAACGAACACGAAGGCTCTTGATTTTATGGGAAAATAACAACGCACTTTTTACCTTTTTGAAAGTTGAAGGCTAACCCTGAGTCGTCGGATATTTTTGACATCTAGCGATACTACATAAGTTTTGAATATCAAGCATTTCTAAAATAAACGTTATTTTAATATTTTTATCTTGATAAAAAATAGTAATTTATAAATTAAAAATATTTTAAATAAAATAAAAAAATAAGTAACCCGTTTGCT